>JAPLNJ010000653.1 GCA_026692885.1 Planctomycetota bacterium
AACAAACGGGGGGGCGGGGTCCTATTTTGCTTCCTTGGGGCGGGATCACAAGCGGCAGGGCTGCCCAGGCGGCGGGGTAGCAGTTCAGCGAATCTGAGACCCTCACGGCCTTTCCCGTCTCAAAGAATCCGGGCCGCATCAGCCGCGGGGATGCCTTCCTCCAGGACCATCTTCACATCCTGATTCAGGTCTCGGAGGTCCGCTTGATCTTGGAATTGATCGAACAATTCCCGACGGCTTGCGATGACATTCAGTGCCGTGTTGATTCGTTTTTTGAGACCGCTGTTCAAGCTCCCGGACAACTCCGCGCCGTCGGCGCCTACCGCCTGGGTCAGGCAGTCGGTTTCGTCCTGTTCCATTTCCGCCAACAGCATCTGCCAAAGCCAGCCGCCGAGCGTTCCGTTTCCCGCAGTCGCCAACTCTCCGACGAACCTCGGCCAATCTTGAATCGTGCCACGATCTTGTTTTTCATCGTAGATGAATTCGGTCACAATCGGCCGGGCACAGTACAGGACTGGGCCCCAATCGGCACCGCGCTGGTCCGGATAGGTGATGAAGGGAAACGAAATCAACCGGGGAATCGCGTGCGCGCCGGCGTTCGCGGTCGCCTGTTGCACCGTCTCGCGGAGGCTTCGAGTGGAGCCGGTCTTGCTTTGCCAAAACGCGTCCGGATCGACCGCGTGCCCCCAGTCGTTCCAGAACCGGACGCGCATCTGGTCGAGTCTTACCCACCGGCTCTTCTTTTCCTCGTAGTAATGCCAGAATCGCCAGCCATTGGTGTGTTCTCGATCCTTGATGACCGATTCAAGGGCCACCTCCGCCGCCGCCGTCAAGCCGGGGCATGTGGCTTCACCAAAACAGACGCCGTCTTCTCGAACCTTGGCGAACAGCACCTTTTCTTTGAAGAACTCAGCTCGCTCCAAGAAGTCCGTCCGTAGGTCCGTATCGGGCGGCAACGAACCGGGCTGCAGGTGTGCAGCATCGGCGCGCATCCAAAGGCCATTCTGTCGCTTGCTCCAGAAGACCTTCATGTCCCCGTCTGTCCACTGTCCGACGACGCTCTCTTTCGCCGCCTGTGTGGCGGTTGACAGGTACTCAAAGTCGTGCCCCTGGAAGTGGATGATTCCGTCCACGCTGAGTTCGGCGGTCAGGGGGTGTTCCAAATAGTCGGCTCGGAGCTTCAGCGGGAACGGATTCGGCCTGCTTTCGGCCAGGTGACTTTCGGCGATGTGCCTGGCGACCGCCTGCAGCCGGACGCCGTGCTCTCTTTCGCAGCGTTGCTTCGCGTTGGCGAAATCGTGGCGGCGGCCGAGGGGCGGTCGCCAGCGATCTGCACAGGCGCAGTCCCCGCGCACGAAGGTGGCGACCGAAATCGCCGCGATGGCCTGGGCGTCTTCGAACGTGGTTCGTCGATTCCCAGGCCAGTGAAAATGGTTCGCCAGCATCGCGTGCACTTTCGGTGCGACTTGGTCGATCAGTGGTTGCAGATCAAGCATTGGCTGTCCCCCGTAGGGCAATCAGGCAGGCACCCCGGATCCTCTACCAGGCTGAATGGCGCCTGGCTGGTCCTGGGACTCGAAGCGATGTCGCAAGTTCCCTCAGATCTTATGTTCCAAGACTTCTGACTGCAATCAGTTAGAGCTATTCTTGAAAAATGGTGCGCGCCCAGCGCGGGGAGTTCGTAGAACCAACTTTCCAAGCCGACGTCACGCTGGAAAGCCTGACCTACTCGTCTCGGTTGCAACGGCCCGCGTTAGGGTTTTCTGGTAGCTCGGCAGACCTCACAGGAAACATCTGGTTGCATCCGCGATTCAATGCCGAAACGACCGTCGTCCGCCCAACGGATTTGATCCCAGCGACTCTGTTCCACTCGCCCTGCCACCAAGTCCAACCACAACTGCACTCCCAGGTTCACGGCCACCTGGTTGGTCGTGATCAATGATCCCATCCGCTGCTGATTCCAGGCCGGGCGGGGACTGCGGGGCAAAGCACCCGGCGGAGCGTTGACCCGATACCGGGCTTCCGCCGCGTCGCGGAGTCCGCCGAGACAGGCTACGCAAGCCTCGCCGGGCAAGAGCAGACGCACGTCCCCCCCCATGACCCGTTGGCCATGTTCGTGGAAGACGCCGGTGCCGATGTCCAGGTGGATCTTGCCAAGGTACGGCGGCCCATTGATCCAGCTTGCTATGGCCAGACGCGGTGCATCCTGATCCACGGCCGTCACGATCAGGTCCACATCGTGCAACGCGGACAGGGCTGCACCGTCGAGCACGGAGGCAAACACCGTGGCGATCGACAGGTCACGGGGACGGAGACCCAGGAGCGCCCGCTGCCGATTCTCTACCTTCGGCTGGCCGATGCCGTCCGGCGTCGCTCCCGGCGTCGCATCCAGGTTGTGCAACTCATCCGAGTCATCGTCGATCAGGACTAATTGGGACACACCCAGCATGGCCAGGGTGAAAGCACACGCCGAGCCGTTCCGGCCTGCGCCGATGATGGCGACGCGGCTCCGACGGACACGGTCCCAGACGGCGGCTCCCAGCGCCCCCCGAGTCCGGCTCCAGCGCGGGTCCGTTGCGGCGGCTTCGTCCGCGCGATTCGTATGTACCGCGCCGATGTGACGCATTCCGGGCCCCACCAAGCGAATCGCCCACAGCGGCGTGACCTGATTCCCCGCGTGGACCGAGCCGGCCCAGGATCCGGCAGCCGGTCCCACGCCCAGGGCCAGGGCTGCCACGACTTGCGTCGGCAGGGGCGAAAACCGCTGGAGCATCTGTAACGCCGCATCGGCCTGAACATGGTCCTGGAGTTCCAACAATAACAGGCTCTCGCGCGCTCCGTATTGACTCCGGAGCAAGGTGCCTGACACCGAATCCAATTCGCGAACGAGCAGTTCCCGTCCGGTCGGAGAATAGTTCCTTGTCAGCCGCCCCACGCCGACCGCGCGTCGAGCCGCCAGACGCAGAATGTCGCGTCTCCAGACCTGCGGCCACAGACTGAGGGAATACCCGGCCCTTTTGTCGTGATTGGCGCCCGAGGTGGATGTCGAACTGGTCATCGCAAGGACTCCTGATAGAAGCTGCCCAGCGGCGCGGCAAACGCCTCCCCCTCTAGGACTCAAGGCGCCTCGTGGGGATTCTCACTTGTCCTGCACAGCGGCAAGATCGGGATCCCGGCGGTGAAACAGGGCCAACGTGATAGCGGCCGAACAACGGCGGGCCCGCGGGTCCTTGGAAAACGGAAGGGCCGATGCCCTCCCCCGCGCCGGACTTCCTGCCACAGCCGGTCGTTTCCGCTCGGCGGCGGCCGTGTTCCGGCGCCTCTTCATGGGTGGGCAGGAGAGGCGACGATTCTTCATCTCAATTCTCTCGTAAGCGAGGAGGGGGTCCTATGATCGCGAAAGCAAATGAGCATGGCGCGGGGGAGACGTTCGCACGGTCGCCGACGGGCTTTGACGACGTCGAATTCGCTGGGCAGGAGGGATTGGACGCGACGCGGAGCACGGTGGGGCTGGCGTTTTCCGGTGGCGGGCCGCGAGGCTTTGCCCATCTGGGGTTTCTGGACGGACTGGCACAAGCGGGCATCGCCCCGCAGGAGCACTTTGACTGTGTCTGCGGGACCAGTTGTGGTTCGCTGGTTCTCCTGGCACTCTGCCACGGGTGGTCCATGAAGGACGCGATCGCGTTGGTCCGGCGCGAGCTGCCGACGTGGTACTTGCCATCCTACTTCCCGACCGCCAGACTCTGGCAATTGCGTCGATTCTTGGGGGGCATGGAACGGAAGGCACGCAGGCATTTCCCAGTCGCTCGCCTGGAGACCCTGCGCCCCAGGGTCTTGATGGTTAGCTACGACCTGGTCACCTGCCGCACCTACGTGGCCAGGCAGGGCGACCCGGTCAAGGCCATGATCGCCAGTATGAGCCTGCCGGGCCTGATGCGGCCCACCGTGATCAAGGGCCGAGTGCTGGTGGATGGAGGAGTAGCGGCGAACCTGCCCGCGCAGCAGCTCCGCGAAGTCGGCGGCGTGCGTTACATCATCGGTGTCGACGTTTCCGGCGCCCTGTCACCGCCGATCTCGGGACGACGCCTCAAGACCGCCGATATTCTGCTCCGCATCTGGGAGGCCCAACAGAAGTCCGCCGAGCGCCGGCAACGGTCGCTGTGCGACGTCCTGGTCAAGCCGCAGGTCAGTGATGTGGCATTCACCGACTTTTCGCGCAAGACGTTTGATCGCGTGGTCGACGCTGGCCGGCAGGCCGCGGACGCCGCCCTTCCAGCCATCCGTCGACTGCTGCGTAACCCCGAGTCTTTGGCCACGCTTGTCATTCGACCGCGGGCGGGAGACGAAAGACTCGTTCCGGAGGAGTACTAACTCATGCAATGCATCTTCTGGCTGAGTATGGGATTTCTCACCCTATTGGTGATCGGCGTGCGAGCGTTTCAGCGATGGGATCCGCTCAGCTTCCTCGACTTCAATTTCGACTCTTTTGGGGTGCCCCAAGCCCGCACGTCGATCAATAACGCGGGCCTGCGGCCGACTATTCAGGGGCTGCCCGCGGGCTTTCTGTGGGAAGCCGCACGGGAATCGTCGGACGGCCCAGTCACCGCCTGCACGGCTTCGTGTGACTCGAGCATGTGGGACGTACGACAAGCAGTGGAATGAGACGCTCTACGGTAATTCCAACAGTCTGTCGCGTTCAAACTAATGCGTAACGGAAAGGGGATTGCAGATGGACACTACGGTGACGGCGCTGGCGTTCATGTTCGTGGCCCTGTTTATCTGGGCTTCGCGCTCACCCAGGCGAGGATGTGTCAAGTGGCCGGATGGCGATGCTACCCGTCGCGGTCAGGCTGATCACGACTGAGCTCGACATCCACCACCAGTTGGTGAATCCTGCTGCTCGATCCCGGCGCGCCCCGAAGGCTGCCAAGCATCGACCGGATGCCGTCGAGCGCGTCGTGCAGTCCTCGCGATTTGAACCGCGGCGATGAGCTGCGCCGATTCAGGCGCCTTCAAGTCCTTGGAGGGCACAGTGGCCAGACAGGACTCGTTGAACAACGCGACCGTCGAACGCCGGTTTGGTTTGTGGGTGGCAAATCCTACAGGCCGGCACACAGCAACGTAAGCGAGGAGGTTGAGACGATGCACGGAAAAATGCTGAAGAGATCGAACTTCGTTGAGCTCGAGAGCAGTCCAAAGATGGACGACGCCCGTGACCGAGCGTAAGCCAAGCGACAAGCGTGCGCGGCAGCGATGGAGACGTCCCGCGCGCGTCGAGGCGGTCCGAGGATGCACGTCACGATGGGCACAACGACAGGTGCGGCTGCTTCGGTAGGGTCGATCATGGATAAGGTTCAGACTAACCGGGACGTGCAGCACCGGACCAGGTGCAGTTTCCATTGCACGGGTCGGGCCAGAGGCTTTTCCCTACCGGTCGCGATCTTATGGTTTCCAGTGTCGGTCGGACGCAGAGATTGGTGATTTCGACTCCGTAGCAATACTGCTGGCCATGCTTATCGGCGACAAGTTCACTTCCTTGATTGAATCCGGCGTAGTCGTGGATACGACTACACCGGTCGTAATCAATGCCGTAAACTCGGCGCAAGTGCTTTACATACCTTGCTTTGGGAGTCAAGAAAGCGAAGCGTGAAGCCGTTGGGATCGTCTACGCAGACCGCCGTGGGGGGCCAATAGCTAAAAAAAACGACCGGCTACGCCGCCCAAAGGGGCGGCGCAGACGCGGCCGTGATGCTGATCGACGATGATCCACCTGGCACAGCGGGATGTCAGCGGCGTCGCCGGGAACGCGATCGACCGACGTGGTAGCCTTTGCGGCTGCCGATCCGCTTGCCTGATTTGTAGAACCACCATACGGTGACGCCCAGGAGGGCAAGAACCAAGAGACTATCCATCAGATGCACCTCTTTTCCTTGTTACCGTGATTGCCGAACGCCGTCCGCATCCAGGACACGATCAGACCCGGGCACCTTCATGTCGCGGACGACACCGTGTCAATCGCCCCGGACGCGGCTTGGCGCGCGAAACGGACAGCCGCCGCAGATCTCGGCAGAAGGGGCGGGATAGAATTCAGGATGCTACCTTCTGCAACTGCCGCAGCGAGGCGAGCGTGCTCTGCACGAGCCGTGATTCGCGGTTATGACGCTTCTGGACCCGAATTAACTCGTTGGCTTGATTGACGGCGGCACGTAGTGTGTCGCGTAGGGCGATCAACTGTTCCAGCGAAGAGCTGCCTGACTTCTTCGCCGGACGGCGCACCCGAGAGCGTTCCTTCGGCGACTCGACGACCTTCGTGGCTTCGGTGGTGGGGGTATCAGACACGGTAGTCTTACTCCTCTTCTTCTTGGGACATGGCGGATTGGTTTGGACGCTGCAAACAGCGGACTCGATGCGGACGTTGTCGGGGTGGTTGGCGATGGGCTGTCCCGGCTCAAGAAGAGCCCATAAATACTGACGTCCATACTGCCGTCGTCCGTCGTCGCAGAGCGCCGGGACGTTGTTGCCGAACAGATGGACATCGCGAAAGCCGAGCCTGGCGGCTCGGTCCAGGTAGCGGCGATTGGTGTTGAAAACGATGGGGTCGCCTTCCAGCCGGGAGTTGGACAAGACCAGCTCCGTTGCCCGCGGCTGTCCCTCGCCCCGAGCCCGAACCACGACTTGTCCGTTCAGGTCCACGGTCACCGGACAGTTGTGCTCATCGTTGGTCGGCAACCTCGGCAACGTCTGAGTCAGGAACTCGGCGTCCGCATCGGACAGTCGCAGCCGCGCCGTGGCGAACTGCGGGTCGCTGATGTGATGGGTCACGTCGGGAAACCGTGCATCCTTCTCCAGGCGGAGGGCGATCGACCAAGGCCCGATGGTGAACGTCACCCAGTCGTCCGACTTGCCGATGCCCACGGGCTGATCGGTGGGCAGATCGCGGCAGCCGAACACGGCCGACGCGGGAACCAGCACTTCTTCGGTCCAGGGGAAGTGAAAGCCGGACTGCACCAGCACTTGACGGCTATCGGTCGCGATGATCTGGCCCTGTTGGCCGCGCAGTTGCAGGCAGTCGAGGGCAAAACGGATGCGCCCCGACTCCGTGGTGTCAGCGGCCTCCCGAAGCGCGGTCCACAGGCAGGGTTCATTGACGGTGCTTTCGGCCGGAGGTGCTGGGAAGTCGGGCAGTTCATCGGGTGCGTCCGGCAGGTACTCGACGACCATTGGAACGCGTTTGTCGGTCCAAGAGGCCGTAACTTTACCGGGAACACTCGTGTCGAGATTGACGGGGTCCGGCGAACGGCCTTCGCACGCGGCGAGGAAGTCCAGCGGCAGAAACGCTTCCGCCGGCTCCGCCGCTTCCGCCAGCCGGTACTCGACGGCAGCCTGATAACACATCCCACGGATGCGGACACCATCTTGACCGGCCGAGAAATGCACGCGGTGGCCGTAGCCACCCGGTGACTTGCCAATGCCGGCTCGACGGAACACAGCCCGCAGTTGGCGCGCGAGGGAACGGGTGATCGTAAGCAATGTGGGGACTCCTTGTAATCGGGACACATCGCCACCGGGAGTACGGCCCGCCAGGAAGCGGACCGCACCCTCGATGGGCGATGACGGAGAGGGTTGGAGGCACGGCAAGTGCGGGCGTCCCGGCCAGATTCCGAGGGCCAGCGGACGGTGTTCACTCGGTGGCATCCAGCGGCGGGATCGCCAACGCATCGCGTTCGAGTCGCGTGGGTTCGGTGCCGAGCAACTCGTTAACTTTCGACCACAAGGTCTTCAACTGCGACGGACTGCTCGCCAGCCAGACCGTGTCCAGGAGGTCCTCTTGCTCCTGCCGCAAGCGCAGGATCTCCCAGCCCGTGTCGCACTCGCCCAACAACTCGTCTTCGTGAACCTTCTGACGCTTGGCCACGGCCGACTTGACTTCCTCTTCGCGGTGGTAGCCGTAGCACGTATCTTCGAGATCCTCAACGGGCACGCCACGCACGTGGGCCAGCATCGCCTTGAGGACTTGCTGGGAACGTCTCTCCAGCTGCTCCTTTTGGTGTTCGATGTTGTCCAATTCGTCTTGCCAGGCGGCGAGTCCCAGCGACTGTAACGCCCGCTGGCGGGCTTCGCGGTGGATGCGATCCATCAGGTTGGGTTCCGCCGCCAACAAAATTTCGACCCGCTTTTCGATGCGGCGGGCGATGCGTTCCTTCCAGTGGTTCTTTTCGGTGACGGTCAACGAAGGCATGGCATGTTCCTTGGGAGAGACTGAGTTCGATTGTTCATCATGGACACGATGTGGTCTGCGGTTTCTTACGCAGCCACGGGCTTGCGACGACGACGAGCCGGACGAAACGGATTCACATCCGGGGCCGGTTCCCAGTCGAGCCACTGCGGAGGCACGTGGCTCGGTTCGGGATCGAAGCGGACTTTGCTCGGGTCGGCGATGCCGAAACCGCGGCGACGGATTTCAGGCAGGGATTCGCCGGTGGCCACGGCCACGGCGGAATCGAGATCACGTTGGGTCATATCGTTCCTTTCAGGATCGGGAGAACAAAGTGGGCAAGAAACGAAAACAGGCCACCGGAACACGAGTGTTCCGATGGCCTGCCGTTGGAAACGAAATCAGCAATCGACGTTAACCGGCCGAGCAAAGCCAATGGGCTTCTAGCCACGCGACTTCTGCCTGCAACGCTTCACTGCGGCGAACGTACGGGCCCAGCCGCGGACCCGAGACGGGCGCCATATCTGCCCACCACTGGCCCCGATCGTCCGGTTCGACGTGCGAACCGCGGGCGATGGTGAGCTGCCCCAGCGTGTGCAGATCGAGTTCTTCGCCGTACAGGCAGCGGGTGGTACCGTCGGGGGTGATGATGAGCTGCATGGTGATCAACCTCACTTGGGCCGCCGCAAGATGTTGCGGCGGGGCCGGTTTACCAACAAGGTGTCCAGCACGTTTTCGACTTGCGACAGTTCGTCCGCCACGTGCTGGCGGAGACTCTGGTTATCCCGCAATGCCTGGGGCTCAACGCCCCGGACCATCCGCTGGCACAGCTCGACGGTCTCGTCCAACTGTTCGTTGCTGTGGACGTTGAGCCGCCGAAACCGCTGGAAGAACTCGGTCAGGTTGTTGACCGCCGAATCTCGGAAACATTTCGGCTTGCCGTCGGTCTGGCCGGTCAACCGCTCCGTCAGGTGTGCGACCAAGTCTTGCAGTTCCTCCGTGAACGCCTGTTCGGCCAGACGCACGGCTTCGTCGAAGCGGGCGGTCACCCGCTCGCACTCCTGCTGGTAGATTTCTGGGCTGAGCTGCTGCAAGTACTCAGGGGCGTCCACCGAAGGATAGTCCCAGGCGACCTGGAACAGCCCCAGCAAGCTCACCGGGTAATCGGCCGGATTGTAGAGCGAGCCCAGCCGACTCCGGGCCGCGGACTTCAAATGTTCGTAGTGCTGGTCCAGTCGCACGACAGCTTCTTCGAGTTCCGACTTGAGCGTCTCCAGTTGGGTGTTGAAGATGTCGATCTGGTCCTGGCGGATCAGTCGGATGCCAGGTTCCGGGTACGGCAAGGACATCGACTTCCAGAGCGAGATGATGCGGCCCTTGACGGCGGTGACGGCCTTGTAGGCTTCGTGCCTGGTGTCCAGCAGCTTCTTGCCAGCGGACAAGAAAGCACCCTCGGCCCCGAACGTATCGGCGGCTTGGGATTTCTGTTCGGCCGTCAACGTCTTGCGCGTGCCGAACCAGCTGAGCGACACACGGACGGCCGCCATCGTGGCAAGCAGACGCTGCGACGGGGAAGTCGAGGGGCGGACAACGGGGACAACGGGTTGGTCGAGCAGGGTGGTCGTGGTCATAGACTGTGGTCTCCTTGGGCTGTGGATCAGGGGTTACGGGCGATGTCAGGAACGAACGCATGCACTGCCGGAACAGACACGGGCCGGCAGCACCTCAAGAAACAGAAACAGCCTCGGCGGCGGGGAGACCATCGAGGCTTGGGGCAGGAACTGTTGGCGGAGAAGCGTCGGGCAAAGGCACCATCACGGCATCCAACCGCTTCTTCAGTTCGGCCAGGTGTTCGGGCTTGCCAGTCACACGATTGATTTTGACGACCAGGTCCACCCACGATGCCTACTCATCGGCGCCCAGGATGATCGCGGCCGTGAGCATTTGCTGGGCCTTGCCTACGCCGATCGGAAGCTTTGGTCTGCGTTTGAACGGTGGCAATGGTCTGTAACGGGGTTTGGGCTTCGGATGGAGAAGTCGCCGAGGCCAGAACTCGATAGTCATAGGTTGATACTCATTGGGCTTGGGCTTGCTGCGTTCCTCCACGCTACGAGGTTGAACGCGCACTCCTCAGACACAATCTCCGGGATGCCGCAGCCCAACGCGGGCCACTTCACCACGCAATCACCACCACGCTTGCCTCGCTCGAACCGCAGTAGCGAGCCCCGGCGGTCCCATAGACCGACGGCGTGATAACTCACGGAGTCACCGACTCGCAGTTCTTTGGTCCAGGTGTCGGTCATGCCGCATCCCTCCAGTCTCCGCCGTGTTTCTTGCTGGCGAAGCGGCGCCACTCTTCCCACTGCTCGACCGAGTGTTCGAACTTGGCGTCGTGCAGGTAGGAGCAGGGGTCTTTACAGATACCGATGCCGGTCATGGGCGTGCCGAAACCGTCCTGGTAGACGAGCGCGTGCAGGTCCATGCTCCACATCGACGGCACGTAGCAGGGGAACAGGCTCGTCACGATGACTGGCGGGAAACCCTTGTAGGCACAGTGCTCAAATCGCACTGTCCCGATAGCCGGGAAGATATCCGACTCCCAGACGCCAGCGTTGTAAGAGTGCTCTTTGGCGTACAAGCTGCCGAAGCAGCGTTCTTGGTATTCCGTTCCCCGGTAGGTCCAGTCGCACTCGCCGCAGTACGTGCAGCGGAAGCGTACCTGGTCGATCTCCTTCAGGTAGTCGTTCCAGCAGGCTTGCCAGCAGTCCCACGCCTTCTCGGACGCCTCACAGAACAGGTGAAACCGGCTCTGCACTTGATCGACAACCCAGCTGTCTTTGGCTTGGTTGGGATCGACACCCAACGTCTTGTTCGAGGTCCAGTTCTGGCGGCAGGCGATGCGTCGGAAGAACTCATCGCAGACGACGCTGCTGATGGTTCCACTCGACAGACCGCGGATGTCCGCCAAGAGATCGCTCTTGAGCATATTGGTCCCTCCCCTATGTGAAAGCCGGGCAGGCAACAAACCCGCCACGAACAAATAACCTCGGTTGAAAAGGTTCGACCGGCATTAAACTATCGTGGCCTCGGTCGAAAACTCGCAAACCAGGGAAATGCTGCGGGTGGGAATCGAACCCACCTCGGATGCCAATGTTACGGAGGAATCGCAGCTCTCCGCCCGTATCCGGGACCGTCAAGCACAGCACGTCACACTTCTCCGGTGTGTTACCGGGCGGCAGTAGCCGCCCCCACTCGCTCATGATTCAGTAGCCAGCGGCTTCCGCAAATCGATCCGGATGGAGAGTGAAAAGGGGTCCCAGCGGGGGAGGCGGCTACGTCAGTCCAGTTCCCAGCTGGCCTTCAACTCAGCCAGCGTGGCGAACCGTTCGTAGCCGATGATGTCGGCCGGGAAGATGGCCTGGAGGACGACGGTGTAGCATCCATCGTGGGGACCGAGGTAGATGCCGAAATCCCCATCGCGAACATCGCCGCCACAGGGATATTCACGGCCGATGCGACGCACTTTGAGCAAGTACGAGTCTTCGGCCCCAAAGTCAGAACGATCTCGCCGGTGCTTCAGACGCCCGGTCGTGGGTGTGGCCAGCGCGAGGGCGACTGCCTGCTGGGCCGCTGCGGCGGAAATGGTCATGGTGAGGTTCCTTGTGTCGCTGCAGGCTTACGCCTTACGGGGTTCCGCTTTGCGGATAGCCCGATGGGCAGCCTTCAGCGATCTTTTGAAATTGATGAGTCCGGCTTCCATGTCGTTCCACAACGGAAAGCCCTGGCGGAGATCCGGCGAGCAGATCAGCAAGGCCCGGCAGGCTTCCAACAGGTCGGGTGCGGCGGCGAATAACCGAGCCCACGTTTCGTCCGTGTCGGTGGCGACCTTTCCGGCGCCGACGCGGGCAATGGTCTGCGTTCCATCCTTGACGCTGTAGTGGGACGATCCGCCCTGTCCGTCCTGTGATGCGTAGTACGCCACCGTCAGACGTGGCCTGGGTTTACGAGCAGCAGACTTTGTGGTGCTTTTCACGCAGTACTCCTTGTTCGTAGGCGGCCTCGATTGCGGCCCCGGTGTCGGTGCCAGCCAGTTCGCTTAATGGTTCCACCTACATGTCTCGGACATGGGCCGCGCAGCCACCTTCGTGCAGCGCTACATCGACGATGCTTGGCTCGCCGGGAAACGAGTCACCGACATCCCAGTCGACGACGAAGACTTGAAGGTCGGGCACGGAACAGAACACGTCCCGCACGAGGCCGCCGTACAGGTTGATCACGAGTTGGGGTTGGTGCATTTAGGCTCTCCAAGAAACGAACAACGCCGGCAGATGATCCATTACGGATCGCCTGCCGGCATCGGGTGATTGCTGATAGTCCAGTGTCGGCCTACGGCCGGCACAGGATTTCCGGGAGGACGAATTCCGTACCGTCGCCGGCCACCCCGTGCAGCGCCCCGGCGTCGTTCCCTTCGGCGTCCCGCGCCGGGTAGACGGTGGTGCCGTCATCCAGCAACAGGACCACGCCGGTGAAGCTCCACATCTGTCGGCGGCACTCGTCAGGGGTGAGATAGCTGACCTCGACGATACGCCGATTCAGCAGCTGCTTACGGGCGACCGCAGTGCACGCGGCCATGAATCGCTGCTGGCTCCTGCGGCCTGCTTGGCTCATGGTTCTGGCTCCTTTTCTTCAGGTGGTTACGGATCAGCTGCCGGCACCAAGGTGTTGAGATGTTGAGTAACGATCGAATCAGGCGAATCAGCCGAATCAGACTGATCAGTCGGGCACGATCTCGAAGGGCGGAAGCGGCGGGATGGATGGTGGCAGGACCTGTCGCAGTTTCTTTCTGGCAGCTCGTACCGCAGTCATGGCCCGCTTGGCGTCGCCGGATCGAGCAAGCTGAAGTGCCTTTGTCAGTTCTGCTTCGAGGGCGATCAGCGGCGACGCGGGGACGACCGTTTCGCCCGATTGGTCGGTGGTGAGAACTACTTGCCCGGTAACGGGCCGGAACTCAATCTTCATGGGGTCGTACTCGTAGCGGCCATCGGTCCGCCGGGTGAACGGGATGTCGTGCGATTGCAGAAACGACTCCAACACGTCGAACTCACCGCAACTGGCTTCGTCGTCGCAGAACCACAGCAGACGTACGCCTTGGTGGTTGGCCTTGGTGGCGGCGGTCAGGTCATCGGCTCCGGTGGGATCGACACGCGGGCCACCCCACTCCAGCGAAACACCTTCGTCGGCGATTGCGGCGCAGAGACCTGGAACCAAGGACGCGGCGATCTTGCCGCCGATCCAGATCTCGGCCGGGATGCGATCAGACATGGACCTCCTCCTGTGAATAGAACCCGCCATCAGGATTCGGCGGATTGACGGCCTCGTAGGGATTGCCAGAGAACAACATTGCGAAGGGGATGAACTGCGCGCCACCTTCCGCCAAACGGTTACCGTCATTGTCGTGGAGTGCGATTGCAGAATCCACGCCGTGTACGACTACCATCCGTTGAAGACTGTGAGTGGGCGGGGCGGCACTGACTTCCGCCCACCGCTCATGCCGAAGTTTCTCCGAGAACACCGCCCGGATCTGATCGTGGTCTTCACGGATGGGCAGGGTCCGACGCCAGCCAAACCGCCTCATGTGCCGCTGATCTGGTGCTTGGTGCCGGAGGGCGAAGTGCCGGTGGACTGGGGAAGAAAGATACAAATGTAGTACCGCCAATCGACCCAAGCGGCCAAGAAAGAGCCGGTTCTGGACCGGAAAACACCCCGCTGGCCGAAAACCGGGCTAGTTGGGACCGAAACTCGAACGAAAAATCCGGCCTCAAGTCCTGGGTTTCAGTACCAACACGCCGGATTTCCGTCGAAAGTCCCGACATTCCGGTCCAGAGCTGCATCTTCGCGGGCCGGGGTGTTCGTAATCAGTGGCGTTTGGCCTGGTGCCACTGTCTGACCACCCGCCCTACTACGTTAGCGATGCCGCAGTACCGACCATGTTGCCCTGTCCAACCAGGATATTGCTGGTGGATTCGACGTCGGTGATCTGGCCGCGGCCATGTTCGACGGGCACCCGCTTGATGGTGAACTTGCCGCAACTGCCGCGAACGGGCATTGGCGGCAGTGCGAAAGTATCGCGACGGCGTTGGATTGCCAGCCCGTAGTGGCCACCGATACAATGCCCGGAAATGTTCAAGAACGGAAGCATCCGGCAGGAGATGTCATGGCTTACGCGGTCCATCGCCCACAAGGTTTTCGGGGAAAAGGTGATTCCCATCTTCCCGAATTCGTTCGGCAACTTCGTGGGCGGCTCGCCGACGTGCAGCGCGACTTCACTTATGCCACCCTGCGTCTGCGTCCCAAATCGCTCGGCGAACTGGCTGGCATCCTGGTCGACTTCGCGGAAGACCTCCACAACAACGCCGGAATCTGGGCAGCGTACGAACGCTACAACGGTGAATTCTTCGGCACCGCCCTGCCCCTGACGTCGGACCACACCAACCCAGGAACAGACTTCCACCCGGATCGTTTCCGTCATCTTCTCTGGGTCTTGTACCCCGTGTTGATCGACGGGCTGGTCCTGTCCCCCACACATCAAGACCTCCAGCGGGTCGCTGAAGCCAGCAGCCAGTTCCTGTCCGACGCCTTTTCGGACATCCCCGAGGATTCCGGAGTGGCGGTGTTCCTCGGCACGCCCGGTGTGCACGGCTGGGATGTGAAGCGGAAGCTGATCTGGCTGGGCACGCACTCGTACATGTTCCGCCTGCCGTTCGCCCGCTATATGGCAGCACAGTCTTCCGGGCGGACGGACATCGGGCACAT
>JAPLNJ010000654.1 GCA_026692885.1 Planctomycetota bacterium
GCTCTCCGGAGCCGTGTGGTTCGACTGTGACGAGTCAACCCGCTCAAGATGTCCTGCCCCCGGCTCGAAGGTCCAGGACGCGGTAGGGCGTATCCTGCACGGCTCTGGAGAGCCATGCTCCGTGTTAGTCTGTCGCCTTGGCCGGCCGGCGTTTAGCCCCGCTGGCGCGAGGCGACAGGCCGACACCAGCCGCCCGGGTTTGGTCGGCGGCTTTTGGAGTGCGGAACGTGAAAGCGATACGCAAAGCGGCGTCAAGCCACCGCACTCCAAAACGCCGCGGCAGGCCAGATAGAACCGGCCAGCCAAGTCGGCGTTCGCCAGGCTGGATGTCTCGGCCAGCGGAAGCGTCTCGTCGAGCTTCTTCAGCATGCCGCAGAAATCCCGCTGACCTTGTGGCGTGCGCCACTCCGGCCCCTCACCCCGGCCCTCTCCCCGGAGTACCGGGGCGAGGGAGTTTTGGACTGCGCGTCAGCCGTTGCTTGAAGCGGCGTTCGGTGTGCTCGGCGCTCAGCACGTACTCGGCTTCGGGCATGCCGCAGACGACCACCGGCAGGCCGGTGTTGACGATCAGCACCTTAAGCCATTGCGACGCCTTGGTCATGACCTTGGCCCGGTCGACATCGAACAGGTGATGGAACTCGTCGAGCACGATCAGTTCGACGCCGCAGTGTAGGGTGGGCCATAGCGGGTCAGGCGAGAACGCTCACCAAAAGGCAAGAACGGAGATCTGCCGTGGAACCGTCCCTGGCCAAGAAACCGAACGCCGGCCCACCGGGATCCGCTGAGCATTAGGAACGCTGCGCATCGCACGAGATGGCGATGCCGATTCTGGTGGGCCGGCGCTGGTCCGTAGCGGATTTCGAGCTTGTCGGCTTGACTGCGCTGTGGGTTGGGACGAGCGGTGGCTCCAAAGCCGACCAGCGCCGCTGCAAACGCTGCTTTTCCTTAGCCGTGAGGTCTTGGATTGGAGCCGGCTTGACGGTGGGTGGTTTCGTTTTCGAGGATACCGTGTCGTCTGCGGCGAATCGTAACCGGTTACTTTGGAGTGCGGTGGCTCGACACCGCTTTCCTTTGCGGCGAAGCTGCCTCTTGGGGAAAGCCGTCCTGGCCGGTTCATGCTGCCGAACGAGGGTGAAACGAGCAAGTTGGCTGCGCTGCGAAAAGAAAGAAAGCGGTGCCAAGTCACCGCACTCCAAAGGCCCGCCCGTCGAGCAGCCATTCGGTGCCCACACCGAGTCGAACGATTACCGCGAAGCGGTTGCAGACCAAAGCCCAGGGTCGCGCAGCGCACCCTGGATTGAGAGATCACCACCGAGCAAACCCCAACGGGGTTTCACAATTCGCCCGTCCGGTCACGTTTCTTGTGTGGAACCCCGTTGGGGTACGGAGAGATCTTGGCCATTCGTTACCCAGGGTGGCGCTCCGCGGCTTTGCCGCTGCGCTGACCCTGGGCTTTAGTCTGCAACGCCTTCGGCGTAAGGTCACCAGATGAAACGCCCAGCCCTCGGTGGCGGCGTATTACCGGGCCACCGAGAGCTTGCGTTGAGCGAGAGGTTTTGCCAACCGATCGGAAGACTTGACCTCGACGAGCCGCTTTTGGCCGCTGGTCATCTCCACCAGGAAATCGGGCACGATGTAGCTGCAAGCCCATCGCGCGGCCAGGAGCTGCAGCACAGGACCGTCGCGAGACCGTCTCTCGCGTACTGGCCGGTCGTAAACCGACCAGTTAGCAGCAAGGGGGGGCGGCTCGCGCGGAGCAAGCCAGCCCACCAAGGCCCTCTCGCCCCACGCACCTTGCGGCGCGAGGGGTGAGAGGGCACCGGTGAAGGCTATGCCGTGGTGAAAATCCTCGCGGGTGGCCGAGCCCTCGCCGACGCGACGGACCTGGCCCAACAATTCGGCGCGGATGGTTACGCGGCCGACCCGCACGCAGCCGTCGCTTTGGGAAACGCGCTGGTGGGGTTGGAGTTTTCCGGCTCTCGGAGCGGAAATGCTCATGGCTGAGTCGGTTTGGTAGCAGGTTCCCTCTCGATGAACGCTACCACCGCTGGGTCATCCGGCTTCGTGCCTGATCCAAACCGAGCGACCACCATTCCCTTGCGATCGATCAAGAGTTTCGTGGCGAGTGAGCGGTGTCGCGCTAGCGGCCGGTCGGATTCGAAACCGGCGGCTAGCGCCGTGTCGCTCACCGCCCGTATTCAAAGCCTTGACGGCGCCCTAGGGGATTTCGTTCGGGCGGAAGCCACGCAAGAAGCAGTCCCGCAAGGCCGTGCCTCACCCTCGCCGCCAGGCAATCGCGACTTCGTCGGCCAGGTCCGTCAGGGCCGACTCCAACTCGGCCGATGCCCAGCTCATAGGCCCGTCCTCCTGCGTTGCCCATGGTCCCGGACCGCAGCGAGTGCGGCCGTGATCCAGGGTCCAGAATCGATGGGCCCCACGGCCAGGCATGGCCGCGGCGAGGCCCGCGGCGACGGCCGCATCGGCTGTTCGCTCCGTGGTAGCTCCGTGTCCCGACACCGGTTCGGGAACGGCAGAGGAAACCACGTACGTTAGCGCCGGCGAGAGGCTGCCCTGACCCGTTGTCGCTCCGACCGCGGCGCCGAGTCCGGCGGTAGACGAGGCCTCACGCACCCCACCCGCTTCCGCTTCTCCGGTACCGGCGGCGTTCAGGTAGTTGATCACGAGCAATACGTCCACCGGGCTGATGATATTGTCACCGTTGACGTTGTAGAACGGCGGCGGCACCTCCGGCGCTCCCGGCAGGGCGGTCTGGCCAAGATGAGAGTTGATGTAGTGGATCAGGACGAGAACATCCAGCGGCGTCACTTGGCCTTCGCCGGTGACATCGCAAGGCAGGTTGCGATTCTGCCAATCGGAACTCACCAACGTTTGCGCATCGAACGCGGCCGGTAACGCCTCGCGATGACCAACGTTGTCCGCGGCGAGACTGTAGAAGGCGTAGGTGTGTCCCGGTGGGGCCGTGTACGTCGCCGACGTCGCCGTCGTCCCTTCCTGCCACAGTTGGAATACGCCTTGGTCGACGGAGACGTATACGTCGTAGCGGCTGATTGCCGAACCGCCCACGTCATCCTGGCCCGCCCAGCTCACCGGAAAGCTGGCGAGCGAACCGGGAGGCAGAAGGTTGACGCTACTGACGGGCGCGAGGGCATCGAGCGTGTTCCGAGCCGTATTCGTTTCGAGGGGCGCATTGACGTCGAACACGATGCGGGCCTGAGCCGCGACGGCGGTACCGCTGGCCAGTCCCGCCTTTGGTTGGACGAGGTAGCTGAGCCAGCCCTCGCCGCGGCCCGTGCTATCGTCCGGCGGCAAGAAGCCCAAAGCGGGGTCTTCCACCAACTGGCCCGTGACCGGATCGAGCGCGATTAGATCCGCCCGGATTTCCCCGGAGGCAGGGTCCAGCCGGGCGTCGATCGTGACCAGCAAGTTGGTGCCCTCCGGACGCAGATCCACGGTCGTCGAGAAGTGACTAAGGTGGTCCGGCACCGGAATGCTATGGCTGCCGAAGCCGATCTCCTGCCACGCGAACGTAGCCGGGTCGAGGTTGGCATCCAGGGTCGCCGTCACGTGGACTTCCTGTGCGGGCAGCATGGTGGTGGGCACGTTCTCGAACAGAATCGTGTAGGACAAGGCCGCCTCAGCGGGGACGAACCGCCCGGGGCCGAAGCCTGCCGGGCCGACCATCTCGTTGGGATCGGCACTGCCGCCAACCGTCGTCGCGCCATGGTCGTAGTTTCGGCCTTTGCCCCCGCCAGGATGAGGCACATTGACGGACACGATCAGCGTGTAGTCCGGGTTCATGTCGCCGCCGAACGTGGTCGGGCCGACTTCGTTGGCGGCTCCGTGGCCGCAGACCTCGACCAGGAAATCGTAGTTGTATCTGGTCTCCAGGCCCCGGACCGTGACCTGAGCCCGATCCCCGCCCCGCTCGAGATCGCAGCCCAAGAATAACTTGCCCTCGGGTGTCAGCAGATAAACCAACACGTCCAGGTCGCCGACGCGGCTCACGAACTTGCTGGCGATGTTCAGCGGATACGTGATGTTCGTATCCGGCGCCAGCGGGTCCGTCGTATGCTCGATATGGAAGCGGAACCAGTCGCCCACGCCCGGCGCTGATTCGTCCATGACCAAACCCGACTTGGTAACCGACGAAACGATCCGGCCCAAATCGGTAGCTTTGTCTGGGCGGTTGTTGGGCATCGGACCGGCAACTGGATAGCCGTTATCGATCAAAGCGGCGGCGAAAGCGGGGTCCTGGCCGTAAGCCGTTGTCCAGCGCTGAGCAAATGCCGCAAGTGTGCTCTCGCCCCCCAGCACGTCCAGGATCTTGTACAGCCCGCTCAGTCCCTGGCTCCACAATGTGCTGGCCACCGCACCGGCGACCACGTCTCCCGTATTGGCATCACGGTTGATGCCGTCGCTGACGAGACTGGCCGGATCGTACTTCTCGTCGCGACTCGCCGCGTTATCCGGGAACCCATACGCATCGGATCCCATCCAGTAGTCGTGCTGGTCGAGAAATTCGGGCGATCGCCAGCGATCGTGTGGCACGGTCAGGGCGGTGGTCTCCAAAGAACCGCGTGAGCGTTGCCAGACTACGGCGGCGAAGTAAGCCGCAAATCCCTCGGCAAACGCGCTGGTGGCGGTCGAACTCTCGTAGATCAAGCCGAAGTCGTTCTGATCGAAGCTCGCCGGTTGATAATGGTTGAACTCGACTTGGAGCGCATGGGCGTAGGCCTGCCAGAGCGAAACAGGATCCTGGCGACAGGCCCAGGAGATGGTGAGCATGTCGTGCGCGGGATCGTAAGCGTCCTCATTCCCTTTCAGGCTGAGTTGCTCCACCATCGCGACAGGTTTGGTCTGATAGCGGGGCTGTTGCTCGCCAAAGGCGTCTCCTTGAACCGTGATCCCCGCCATGCGTGCCCACTGCAATAACTGCAGTGGCTCGGTCACATCGAGCGTGAAGCTCAAATCCTGCACGCCGGGCTTTTGGGGATCGAGCGTGATGACCGGCGATCTCCCCAGCTCAAGCAGTTGCCCCCACTCCGGCAACCGGACATTGGCATCGCGAGTGATTCTCATCCAGCCCGGGCGACCGTCGTGGTTCTCCGTGGTGAGGGATCCGGGCTTGAGCATCCCGGCGAACTTATTTTCGGCATAGACGACCAGATAGACCTGCCGCGGCGTGTCGTTCTCTTGGGGATCCAGAGCGCCGATGGGCTGGCCCTGGTTGTCCTTGGCGAACGAGAATTTGCTGAAGTTACTCAGGTTCGATCGCGTGACTTCGTTGTACTGACTCAGTAAATAATCGTCACCCTGGCCGGGCATAACGTCGACGGCGTCCCCGACTTTCTCGAACAATGCCAAGACGCAATTGTCTGTCAGGTCCTCCCCGATCAAATCGGTGGGCTTACGTTGGCTGATGTGGCCAGCGACGACCACCTGCGGGGTAACTAGGTGGAAGGTGACGACGTAGTCTGTACCGAGCTGGGTCGGTGCCTCGTCGGAGAGGCAGCCAGCATCCGTTAAGTCGGCCCCAATCTTGACCGTGTAATCACCTTCCTTGCTCTGTCGCGGAATTCTTAGGAACCAGTGGGTGAGTGTGTCTCGCCTAATCCACGCTGGATCATCAACTCCATTCTGGTAATATATTTCTTGAAGTGACGAACCCAACACGGGCAACGCTGCCCCGTCGGGATCGGTGATCGTAATCTTCTGATCGAGATCCAAGACCTCTTCGCTGAAGGCGACTTCGATCGTATCCACGGGGCCGGTGATCGCGGCACCGACAGGCCAGTTCTCGCCGGTCGTCGAGTGCACCGAGACCGACTGGACTTTCGGCGGGGCGTCGTCATGAATGTGAATGAACTGATAGTTCTGCGGAACCGAGGGGCTGTCGGTCGTCGTCGTCAACTTCACGCCGTTCAGGTCGGATATGTTCTTGCCAAACGTGACCTTCCATTGGGAGCCACTCGGGGAGCTATCGTTCGGTAACGGATGATCGCCGTCCAAGTGCAGGCCGAAGATCCCATAGCTGGTCGTGCCGCACGGGCGGGTCTGAGAGGAGTTGATTCTGAGTACCAGGCGACTTCCGTTTGGTACGGCTGTTTGTCCAAACTGAATGTTCTCGGCATTGAACGTCCGGAAATCGATCTTTCGATTGAACGTAACGATCACCGCCTGCAGCCCACCTTCGCTGAGCTTCACGTAGGTGGGGCCGATGGACTTGACGTACAGCTTCTGGCTCAAGACCGCGCGGCTCTCATTTGCTTGAGGAGCAGCCGGCGATCCTTCGCTTTTGGAGGTCTCCGCGTACGGTGCCGCGGCGAGCGCCGGCGTGTCCAGCAGAAATCCAGCCTCGTAGACATCGGTCGCTTGGCCGGGGATGCCGGTTCGGTCCTGATCCAGCCTGTGCCCGGACAGGTCGGCGATGTCCGGCCCGATCTGGAGGTGGTAGAAACCTGGTGCGGTCTGCTGAGGGAAGGCGACCCGGAACAACCGCGAGGAGAGCCGCTGGATTGCCAGCCCGGTGACGGGGTTGCCAGCCGAATCGGTCATGCTCAGATCGTCGGCGGTGAACGTGCTGGGGTTGAGGGGCCGGCTGAAGATCACTTCGACGGCCTGTGCGCCGTAGCCATCCGCGCCGGCGATGGGCGTATCCAGCGTAATCGACAGGGGCGACTGGTCCGTTAGTCCGCCACCGGTGCCTAAGGCATCAACCAGGGCGTCCTGGAGCAGTTCGCTCAGCAGGACGGGCGTACGCCGTTGGGCGGCCGTCAGCCGGCCGGACAGTTGCGTCAGCGTTTCGTCCCAGGTCGGGCCCAGTTCTCGCGTCAACACGGTCCAGGTTCCGTTCCAGTCCGGATCTTGGCTCGCAAAGGGTGGTCGAACCTGCGTTTCCAGTTGCTGCCAGTCGACCGCGTCCTGTGACGGGTACAAGGGATTCACGGTCTGGCTCTGCAGGTCGAAGTCGATCTGGCCGAAGGGCGTGTTAGCAATGGCGTACAGGCGGACGGTCTCCTGCTGGCCGGCGCGCAGGACGCCCGCCGCCCCCATGCTGCTGGGCGCGAAGAACTGGATGCGGCCGGTCTGATCGACGTGTTGCCGATCGAAGCCGAACCGCACGCCGCTCGGTCCGGTGAGTTCCAGTACGGGGCTGGGCATGTCCATGTCACCCGTGTTCGTGTACTGCACATCGATCGCGAATGGCCGGCCCACGCGGACCAACGACGGCAGCGAAAATTGAGCCTCGAGCCGTGGCCCCGTGGCCGCCTGCACCGACAGCGCGGTCGGCGCCGTGGCCAAGGTCCCCGCGTTGTTCACCAGGCTCAATTGATAATCGCCGGCGGCCGCCAAATAGAGATTGAGCGTCGCCAACACCCGCGTGGAGTCCAGCCAATGCAACTGGGTAGCGCCGTAGGTGTGACCGTCGGGCGCCGTCAGTTGGACGCGGGCGTCCGAGGGGATGTCTGTCCCGCGGATGTCGATCGTCACGAAGCCGCCGTTTCCCACCGTCGCAGGGCTGCACTGGGACACGGCAAAAGCCACCGGCGTGCTCGCGAGCTGGAAACCGGCCGGGACGGTCGGCAATGCGTCCGCGTAGGCCAGGACGATAAACGTCCCGCCCGTGGCCGGAAGCTGCAGTTGCTGGTCCGGCTCCAGAGACTCCGTGGATCGCAGATCGTAGCTGGTCCTCGATGGCGGGCGGCCCAACTGGGCATACAACTCGGTCGCCCCGCTGGCGTTGCTCAGGTCCAGGCTCAGCAAACGGCTCTGGCCGGCCGGCATGGTAATCTTGTACCAGCGCGACTGGCCCAGAGCGGTAAACTGGTCGCTGAGTCCCGTCTCGTCCAGCGGCAATTCGGTGTAGTCCACACGGACCGGCAGGGCGGCGGTCCCCGTATTGTTATCACGCTTGCTGGTCGCTTCGAAGACAGCTCCGCCCACGTTGGTCTGCACCAGCCAGTAGTTCTGGCCCAACACACCGGCAGGTACGGTCACCTCGGCGGTGAACGTCGCGCTCTGTCCCGGCCCCAGCACCAGGCCGGTGCCGACCACGAACTCGGCGGCCTGCACGGCGCCGGCCAGCGTTTCGCCGTTCAAACCGAGATAGATCGCATCGTGCCAAGGCCCGCCGGCCGGCATCGAACCCACATTGGTGATCGTCCAACGCAATGGGGCCTTCGCGTCGACGATGGCCGCGGAAGGACCCGTGACCGAGCTGACGACCAAGTCCACGTCGCTAGCCGGTTGCTCGACGAACTCGTAGGCGCCCAAGTCGGCAAAGGCTCCGCTGGCCGTGGCCAGGCCCGTGTTGGCGCAGCGCGGATCATCGTAGCGAACGGCGTCCATGAGATCTTCCGCCGGAGCCGACAGGCCGTCGGCCGCATCGATGGCAGGCGAGCCGTAACCAAGCCGGAAGTCCCCCTTGTCGGAATTGCGATACTGCGGATCGACGGAGATATTCCCGTCCGTGCCAGTCAGGTCGGAGATCCCGTCGTAATTGACCGCGGTGGATCCGGCCGGGACCCAAACATCGTTATGGTGGAACGCTACGAGCGTTCCGTAAACGTACCGGAGCCCGATTTCCAGGCTATTCGTGATCAGGGAATTGACCATCGACAGGCTGCCATTGTCATGCACTACCAAGCCAATCCGGTTGTTGTCCAAGGTGCTGTTCGCGATCACGACCCGGTCAGTGCCCGGCCCCTGATGCATCGCAATTCCTCGGTCCGAACCGGCAACCAGACAGTTGCTGACCGACACCTGACCTGTCACTCGAAGACCATCTTTTAGAGACTGGCTGATCCGGGAATCCGCCAGTGAGACGGTCCCGAAACCTCCGATCATCCAGCCACTACCGTATTCGGCTGACACATCGCCACCGTACCGCACATCGGTATGGCGTAGACTCGCGGTTCCGTAGATATTCAGCGCCGCCCAATCCCCGGCCGCAGGGAGACTGGTATTGGCGTCCAGGTTGGCATCGCCGCCGGCCGAATCGTCTTTGAGCGAAGTGAACACAATCGGCTCGGCCAGCGTCCCCTCGGCGATCAGTTCGGCTCCCTGGTCCACGGTCAGACCGGCTCCCGGTGCGAACTTGA
The DNA here is from genome assembly GCA_026692885.1 of Planctomycetota bacterium. The sequence goes on from JAPLNJ010000654.1 coordinate 9,123, forward strand.
CCACCGCGCCCGGCGCAATCGTCAGCCGCACTGACGAAGGGACCGTGACCGTGCCGGTTACGACGTGCACGCCCACCCCCCACGTTTCATGGAACGAGATTATCCCCGTATGTTGGGCCACGTTGTAGCGCAGTTCGACGTAAGGCGAGAGGGCGGCGTCCCCGGCGATGTTCAGCCAATCGCCCGCCAGGGGACGACTGCGGCCGCCATCTCCGTTGGTGTCGCCTCCCGCACTGTCGTCGGCCAGCGAGGTAAACAGGATCGGCAATTCGGCCGTGGCCGGTGCGTCCAGCACCCCGCCGTCGGCGACGACGATCTTCTTTCCCCGGGCCACCTTGACGATGACGCCGGGATCGATTGTCAGATGGGCTCCTGCGGCCACGGTCAGGTCGTCGGTAATGACGTGCACCTGGCCCGCCAGCCAGGTTTCGTTGCCGGCAATCAGTCCCGCATGCACCGTCGCGGTGCGGGCGACCATCAGGGTCCGGGTGAACTCGGCCAACACGCGACCGGTCGCATCGTGGACCACGGCCCGCAGTTCGTACGCGCCCTCCGCGGCGGTGGCGGTTTCCCAGATCGCCCGGCCGTCCAACGGCAGCTCTTGGCCCAGCACGATCGCGCCGGCCGCGTTCGAGACGATCAGGTCCACGGTGGCCCGCCAGGGAGCGACTCCCAGGACGTGCCATTGGATCTCCTGGGAATCCTGCACGAACGCTTGCGTGGGCTGCTTCCAGGAAAGCGAGGGAGCGGTACCGATCCGGATGGTTCCGTCCCCGGCCGATCCCGCACCGTCGGCTGTGATACGCAGGCCGGCTGCGGGGGGCGCCGACTGGGTGTAGATGGCGATGCGTCCTCCCCCGCCAAATCCCGCGTAGTAGATCCCGCCATTGCCGCCGTCGGCCTGCATCCAGCCGGTGCCTGCCAGCGTGTCGACGTTCAACAGGATGCTGCCACCGCTGCCGCCGTGTTTACAATCCGAGTCCGAATACCCCGACCCGCCACTGGCGATCAGATACCCGTCGAGCAGCGCGGTCGTCGCAGTGATCTGGATGATCCCGCCGCCGGAGCCATACTCGCCTGTAGCGACACCACCGAGGGCCAGGGCTCCGCCAGAACCGAGTTCATCGGGTTCGTCCGCATTGCCGTACGTGGGATTGGTGACTCCATAAGGGGCCGTACCCAGCCCGCCGTAGCTGCCTCCGCTGTAACCGTAGGCCGCCCCCACGGCCGTGTTCCCCACCGTGCGGCCTGCCAGGTAGCCACGGCCCGTGACGTAGATGCCTGCTCCGCGTTCGCACCACAAGGAATCGCGCAGGGTCAACAGGAGACGCGATTCCGTGGTCTCCGTGGCCGCGGAATGGGCCACGATGGCATAGCCCAAGAGCTCCAGCGAGCCGAAGGTGTGGACGCCGTCGATGGTCAACAGCTCGCCGGCGGTAGGGGTGTCGTAGTACGAGCGGTAGACGATCAAATTCCAGCCGTCGCTGGAGGTGTCGTCGGCCGTAATCCACGTCGCCGCCATGATCACCCGCGCGCGGTAAGCGTCCTCGGCCTCGCCGCCCACGCCGTCGTGGTCCTGATCCAGCAAGGTGCCGTCGGCGGCCCGGATCCCCGGACCGATGACCAGCCGGTAGTTCCCTGCGCCGGTCTGACCGTCGAAATCCAACTCGTAGCCGCAGGGACTCGACGCCGTGATCCGGCTGGGCGCGATCGTCGTGCCGTCGGAGTCGCTCAACTGCACGTTGGCGGTGGTGAACGAACCGGCCTCCAGCGGCTGACTGAAGACCACCTGGAGTCTGTCGAAGGGCCGCTGTCGCTGGTCTCCCGTCGGCTCCACGCGGGTGACCCACAGGCCGGGGGTGAGTTGCCCGGACAACGAGAACCGGTCCTGATACACGTCCTGGGCCTGTCCCCCCAGCTTGTCCCCGTTCTGATCCAATAGATTTCCGGCCACGTCGGCCACGTTCGGACCAATGGACAAGACATAGTCGCCGGGGGCCGTCAGCGGATCAAACGTCAAGGTGTAGGCGTTGCGGCTGAGGAGACCGGCAGGATCCTTGACGGGATCCAGCTGGACGCCCCCCGTAATGCTCTTGACCGGACCGAGGTCCACCCCGCCGGGGCCAGTGATTCGCGTGTCGTCGAGCGTAAAGGTGGCCGGGTCGATCTGCCGGTCGGGATAGAAACTAATCTGTCGCTGGAAGCAGGGGATCGGCGCCGACGCGGGCACCAGTCCCATGCTGGGCGGTTGCGTGTCCACCGTGACCGAGACGTACTTCTGCTGGACAATACCGACAAAGGGAGTGAACTGGGCCCGGAGCGCGTAGTCCCCGTCGCTCAAGGCGGCAGGCGGGCGGAAGGTATACGTGCCAGGAGCGATGAGATCCTGGAAAGTCTCGTAGCCCCAAGTGCGGTCGAGGTCCAATTCCAGTCGGCCGACTTGGCTTACCGTGGCGACCAGTTGTGGCAGCTTCTGGTTGGTCACGCCGTCGGTGTGGGACATGCCGGTGTCGCTGGCCGGATCGAGTGACCACGAGAATTGCGTGCCCCGTGACACGGGCAGCGGATCCGCGACGTAGTCGGCCCCACCGTTCAAGGCATTGCCCGCCTGATCGCGGATGCCGGCGCCATGCAGCGTCACTTGGTAGTACTCGCTGGGCAACTCGCGGGCGATTCTCAGCAGGGCGTGCCCCGTGACCGGGTCAAAGTCGATCGACGTGATGCTGCTGGAAACGTCCACCTCGTTGCCATTGCCAAACGTGCCGTCCCCGCCGCTGATGACCAGCCGGTAGTTCTGTCGATTCGTGACGGTGCCCGCGTCCATGCCGCCGGCGTCGTAGAAGGCGATGGGGAGGGCCTCCCAGGGCACGAGAAATCCGTTCGCCTGCCACATGGCATTCCAGTTTTGGCCGTTGGGATCGATGCCCGTCCGGCCGTAGGGGCCGAGGTCGCGAGGTTGGTTCCCGGAGCCGTCGTCCAACGGATAGTACGCCATCAGCCCAGGCTCGCTGGCCGGGGGCGTCCACCAACGGCCGGCGCGGATCTGCTCATCCGTGCGGGCGACATTCCAAATGCCGATGCTGGCCCGTGGCCCGCGGATGTCGCTCGTCGTGCCCCAGCCAAACATGAAGTACACGGAGTTGTCCAGGGTGCCCGTGCCCTGGCGGATGTTGCTGGAACGGACGCCATCCAGCAAGCCATCCAACGTCTGGCTCGCACCGTCGTACCGCAGGGCGACGTGATGCCAGTCGCCCAAGGTCACGGTGCCCAGACTAATCGGCAGCAGTCCGTAGAGACTTCCCTGCACCTCGCCGGACGAGGCGATCGACAGGGTGGTCTGATAGCTACTCGACCGCATGTCGGTCTTGGCTCGGCACAAGATGCCCGACGAACTGGCCGCGAACCACATTTCTAAGGTGACGGAGGTCCCGTTGCCCCAGGAGTCGGGCGAGGCACGCAAGTCGGGAGTCGACATCCAAACATTCGAGCCGCGGAAGTCGGAGCGGGTGTGTGTGACAGCCACCGTCGGTGGTGTGAGATCGAGATCCCCGTCCAGCAGTATCCGTGGTTCCAGTTGTTCCAGTTGCAGCCGCTTGCAGAAAGGCGACGCACGGCGGCCGGCCTTACGCCGTCGCGTGCCCGTCGGCAACTTCCCCGAACCCAGCCCCCCCTGCGTGCCACTGCCGTTCATGAGGCCCCCATCAGAATGTCAGACTTCGAAACTACGGAAGCAACGCAGGCGCGGACGCACCTTCCTGGTCCGCACAGATAGCAAGGCCGTAGCGGCGAAGTAGACTCCGCGAGGGACGGCCACTCCATGGGGACTCATCGACCTTCGCAACAGCCGCCTGCGGCCGCGCAGTCGACTTTCTGCGAAAGCCCGTGCAGGAAGGACGCCAATGTAGACAACCGTGAGTCCATCCGCAATCGGGTTCTGCCGGCAGCGATTATTACACGCACCAGGAGACGCAACCTCTGCGTGCCGAGCCAAGTGTCTCCCGCGTACGCACCGCCGGGGGCGGCTTTGATCTCGGCGACGGTGCTAGGAATCCCTGCGATCGACGAGCGTCAGTTGGAGCTCTGAGCCGCACTGCTGTGAAAATCCGGCCAGTGGGTTACGGAGCTCTGCCCCGTAACCCACTGGCCGCCTGGCTCAGCCTTGCATCCGGCCGGCAGACCCGGCAAGACAGTGCGTTCGTAGAAGGAGCCACCGGCGCGGAGTTGTTTAAGATCCTCCGTCTGCGCGGCGGGCCCCGCTGCGGCACGGTTCGGCGTTTGTCCGGCGGGCTGATCCGCCCTGGCCTGCCACTTGACCGACCGGGGACTCCGGCGTACGTTGGCGCCGTTTGACATGAAAGGGTTCAGGAGGCCCAATCCTCCACGACGAAGAGGCCCACGTCGATTGGCTCGAAGAGCAGCTCGACCAGATTACGCAGATGGGGGCTGCCGTCTATCTATCGACGCAGACCCGGAAGTGAGTGTCACCACGAGGATCGCTTGTGGCTCCAGAATTAGTCCTCAACTCCCAGGCGACGCTCGGCGAGGGTGCTATTTGGCACGCCCGCGAGCGGCGGCTTTACTGGGTGGATATTGAGCCCGGCCGGCTGCATGTCTTCAACCCTGTCGACGGCTCCGACCGGGTTTTCGAGTTGGGCCAAATGGTCGGCACGGTGGTGCCGCGGGCGCGTGGCGGAATGATGCTCGCCCTGCACCACGGCTTCGCGGCGTTCGACCCGCCGACCGGCCAGTTGACACCCTGGAGTGATCCGGAGGGACATCTGCCCAGGAATCGGTTCAACGACGGCAAGTGCGACCCGGCCGGTCGATTCTGGGCCGGCACGATCAGTCTGGACCGCGAACCGCAAGCGGCCAGCTTATATTGCCTGGAACCCGACGGCCGCGTCCGCACGATGCTGCAAGGTATCACCAATTCCAACGGCATCGCCTGGAGTCTCGATCGCACCACAATGTACTACATCGATACGCCGACGCAGCAGGTGACGGCGTTCGACTACGACTTGGTCAGCGGCCAGATCGTGAATCCGCGGACGGTGATCACGATCCCTACGGATTCGGGCAAGCCGGACGGCATGACCGTGGACGCCGAAGGCATGTTATGGATCGCCCTGTGGGAAGGCGGATGCGTCGGACGCTGGGACCCGCGGACCGGCGCGAGATTGGAGACTGTGGCCGTTCCGGCGCGACGCGTGACTTCCTGTGCCTTCGGTGGGCCGAATCTGGACGAACTCTACATCACCACGGCGCGCATCGGTCTGACGGAGTCCGACCTGGTCGAGCAACCCCAGGCGGGCGGCCTGTTTCGTGCCCGGCCGGGAGTCGCCGGAGTGGCGGCGTTCGAGTTTGCGGCCTAAGGGCTGGTGTGGGGGCCTACTTGGAGGGACGAGTCATGACACAGACCATCGTGATTTTCGGAGCGTCCGGGGATTTGACCAGCCGCAAGTTGATTCCCGCCCTGTACTCGTTGCATCAGAAGAAACGGCTCGCACCCGACACGCGGATCGTGGGCTTTGCCCGTACAGAATTCTCCCACGAGGCTTGGCGGCAGCGTCTGGCGGAATCGACCTCGCGTTTTGTTGGGGAAAAATTCGACGCCTCCATTTGGGACGCGTTGGCTCCGCGCATTTTTTATTCGCCGGGGAGCGTCGACTCCGCCGAGGACTTTCAAGCTCTGCGCCGGCTCTTACAGGAAATCGAAGGCGACGAGGCAGCGGCGCGGATGTACTATTTGGCGATGGCTCCCCAGTTCTACGGAACGGCCGTGGCGCACTTGGGTGCCGCGGGTCTAGCCGGCGAAACGCATGGATCCCGGCGTATCGTGGTGGAAAAGCCCTTCGGCACGGACTTGGCCAGCGCCCGGCAGGTTAACCGCCAGATTCACGAAGTCTTCGCCGAGAACCAGGTCTACCGCATCGACCACTACTTGGGAAAGGAGACCGTCCAAAACGTGCTGGTCCTGCGGTTTGCCAACACGATCTTCGAACCGGTCTGGAATCGAAATTACATCGAACACGTGGAGATCACGGCTGCCGAAGCCCTGACCGTCGGTCATCGGGCGGGCTATTACGATACGGCCGGCGTGCTGCGCGACATGCTCCAGGGTCATTTGCTGCAGTTGCTCTCCCTCGCCGCGATGGAGACGCCCGTCCGCTTCGAAGCCGAGGCGGTCCGTGACGAGAAGGTCAAGGTCCTCCGGGCCGTGCGGCCCCTGCGGCCGGAAGATGTGGCGACGGACACCCTCCGGGGCCAGTACGACGGATACCGTGCGGAAGCGGGCGTACGGCCGGACAGCCAGACGGCCACGTTCGCCGCGGTGAAACTGCACGTCGACAACTGGCGCTGGCAAGGTGTCCCCTTCTACCTGCGCAGTGGCAAGGCCATGTCCTGCGGCACCACACAATTGGTCATCCAGTTCCGCGAACCGCCGTACATGCTGTTCGAGGGCGGCCCGCGCGATCACCGCGATGCGAACCGCCTGATCATTCAGATTCAGCCGGCGGAAGGCATCCAACTCCATTTCCAGACGAAAGTGCCGGACGCGGGCATGCAACTCCGCATGACCGACTTGAGCTTTCGCTTCCGCGAGAAGTTTTCCGGGCCGATGCCGGAAGCGTACCAGCGGCTGCTGTTGGATGTGAGCCACGGGGACCCCAGCCTGTTTGCGCGCGCGGACGAAGTGGAAGCTGCTTGGAGCCTTGTGGACCCGATCCAGGCGGCTTGGGACGAAGCGGCGCAGCCGCCCCTGCTGCGGTACGAGCCGGGCGAGTGGGGACCGGTCGAAGCGACCGAGTGGATGGGCCGGCAGGAGCGGCTGTGGTTCGACGCCTGCCCGGTTCTGCATTAGGGCCGATGATTCTCGAGCCTGTCATAACCCGAAGCGTAAGCGAGGGAGGTTAGCCGAGTTCGCCGCGTTCAGCATCGTTCGAGAAATAAGTGAGCGGCAAGGCGCTAGCCGCCGGTTCCTGATCGACCAGATTGGCGGTAATACCGGCGGCTAGCGCCTTGCCGCTC
>JAPLNJ010000655.1 GCA_026692885.1 Planctomycetota bacterium
GTCACCACAGGACCGGCAGGGCGCCAAGTCGCTGCTGGAGAACCAGCGGAGCGTGCTCTACACGCGGGTTAAGAACCACCTGGACGCCGCCTACGGACTGGAGGCCCTTTCGCAGGGTTCGCTCGACACGACACACGATCTGGATCTGAGTGAGCACTATGTCTCCCTGTGTCCGGGCTTCGTGGCCCGTCCGCCGGTCGCCGCAGACCTGGCCGGGGCCATGCAGCACTTGCTGAGTCAGGCTCTGGAGCACGAGTTCCCGGCGGCGCCCTTCTTCGAGGCGGAAGCAAAACCGGGGACACTCAAGAAAGTCTACGAGTTGGTGCTCCCGGCGGCCGAGGCACCCGATGGGCGGCTGGCCATCGACAAGACCCTGCGTCCGCTCGTGCGGCAGATCGCGAATCCTCTGATGGTCGGCGAGATGGGTACCGATGCTACGCACTTTGTGCTGGGCCAGCACTGGAAGACACACTTTGCCCGTAAGGCAGCCGAGACAGGCAGTGCGATGGTCGTGGGAAAACTGCGAGACTGGATCAACGACCCGAAGCCGATGGGGATGCCCAAAGAGGCAGAGAACCTGGTGATCCTGCTGTTTGCCACGCAGACCAACCGCACGTTCTACCGTCACGGCGGGCCCTATGAGCCGACCTTGTTGACCATTCCGGACGATTGTGAGCTGCGCTCGGTCGCCCTGCCCGCGGCGGGCGTCTGGGAACCAGCGGTCCAACGGGCCGGAAGCATCTTCGGAGTTGCCGGCTCGCGGCTGGTGACCGCCGGGAACGTCGGATCGCTTTCCGCCGAGGTCAAGAATCGGGCCGGCGCGGCGCGCTCGGCGTGCGTGGCCTACTGTCAGCGGCTCAAGCACCGCATGACTGGCATCGGCATCGCGTCGGAAAAGGCGGCACGGATGAAGACCGCAGTGACCACCCGCGCCCTCGTCGATAGTCTCGACGCCGTCGAACCGGCCAGCGTGGTCGGCATCTTGGCAGCAGCCGAGATCGCCACGAGCGAAGCGGCGATGGGCGAGTGCCGGACCAGGGCGGCCGAGTTGGATGGCAACCTGGAGACGGCTGGCTGGGACATCTTCGAGGCGATCGGCAAGTTGGCCGACGACCGGCAGCAGGCGGCTCAGGAGATCCTGGCCGAACTCCGGGAGGCCCTGTCCGGCGATGAACATGTCGTGGGGCTCGCTCCCTCGCTTACCAGTGCTCAGGCCCGGGCCGTGCGGTTGTTGACAAAAGTCGTTCCTCCGCCCCCACCCCCACCGCCGCCACCTCCGCCCCCACCGACGCCAGGCTGGAAGGTGGTAGACGAAGGCGAGGCAGACGGCTTGGACCTGAGCAAGGCCAAAGACAAGCTCGCAGCTCTGGAGCGGAAACTGCGGGGAGACCGCCGTATCCAGGTGCAGATCAGTTGGCGCATCGAGGAGAAGAGTTGAAGCGTCCGTTGTCAGTCGTCCGTTGTCCGTGGTGCGAGAGCAAACAGGATCAAATCGCATGACCGAAGTGGGCGGAATCAGACCAAAGACTGTGGTGGAACGGCTGAAGGACGTTGATGGCGTCGAGCAAGCATTGATGAGGGCCGAAAGACAGGCTCTTATCGAGCACGCCCGTGCCGGTCGCAAGATCCCCGTTTGGCAAGTCAATCGGGTCGTCTGGGAGACGCCCGAGGTGCCCGCTGAAAGGTAGTCATTTGTCATTTGTGAGGACGCGGGGGGTGGCGGATGCCGACGGTGGGCTGCGAGAAGCTGAGGATTTACGAAACTCGCCCCGAAGGGGCGCAACTCGCCAGCCCAGGGCGCAGCCCTGGGGCGCGGATACCGCAAATGTCGGAAGCCCTGAAAGGGCGAAACACAAGATCCGGTGCCGTTGTTTCGCCCTTTCAGGGCTGCGGTGGGTAGGGGGCATGATAACCCAGGGCTGCGCCCTGGGCTGGAGAGTTGTGCCCCTGCGGGGCAAGCGAGTGACCAATGACGAGTGACCAATGTCAACTGACCAATGACCAATCCGACATTTAGTCAAATCAAGGCCCAAGTCGCGGCCATCCGCCAAAAGGTGCCCCAGGCCCGCGTAATCGGCATCCGCGCCCTGGGCCGCTGGACCGGCGATACCGAGCGGCGCGACGGCGACCAGGCGTACCTGATCCAACAGTGCGATTCGCCGCTGGCGATGCGCCTGGCCCTGCGTCAACCTGCCGACCCAAACGCCACCAAGATCCTGATCACGCCCCTGGAAGAGAAGGACCTGAGC
>JAPLNJ010000656.1 GCA_026692885.1 Planctomycetota bacterium
TTGTGGATCTGAACGGGAACGGCGTGCAGGATCCGAATGAGCTTGGGCTTGCCGGTGCCGCACTATTTCTCGACTTGGACAGCGACGGGGTACGGGACTTCAACGAACCGCGTCTTCCCTCGGCCAGCGACGATCCCAGTACGCCCGGCGTCGATGAAACTGGCCTGTACTCCTTCCCGCATCTGGGGAACCGACCGTATACCGTGCGAGTTCTCGAATCGCCGCAGCAACAACAAACGGCGCCGGTCGGCAACCGTTTCGAACGGCAGGCATATTCCTTGGCCGTGCCCGGTAACTTGCTGGGCAGTCCCCAAGATGTGACCATCGCGGATTTCAACAGCGACGGGGCCAAGGATCTGGCCACGGCTGTGTATGATCGGAACTCGGTCGCCTTGCTGTTGAACGATGGCCGCGGCGCGTTCCCGCAGACGCCCATCGAGATTCCGCTGGCCCCCGCGGGCCGCCCGCCAGCGGAGCCTCGCGGGTTTGGCGCCATAGCCTTGCTCGCCGCGGACTTCAATCGGAGCGGCCAGCCTGACCTGGCCGTCGTGAACAACACCTCCTCGAACGTGACCATCTTGCTGGATTTCAACGGCACCAGCTTCGCTAGCGAAGTCTACGTCCCGGTGGGAGTCCTTCCGAACGCGATCAGCGCCGGCGACTTGGACGGCGATGGGGACCTGGATCTGGTCGTGACCAACGAGTTCAATAATTCGGTGTCGATCCTACGCAACGACGGCCAAGGCCGGTTCACGGCCGATGCCGCCGCGCCGGCCGTGGGCAACCATCCCTTCGGTGTCGCCACGGGGGATTTCAACCACGACGGACGCCTGGACTTGGCGGTGGCCGATTACGGTACCCATCCAAGCGGCGGCGATCTGGGCGACGTCCGTGTGCTGCTGGCCAACGGCAGCGGCGGGTTCGCTTCGCACACGGCCTGCCCTGTGGGATTCGGACCTGCCGCGCTGGTCGCGGAAGATCTGGACGGCGACGGACACCTCGACCTGGCCGTGGCCAACTTCCTCTCGGACAACGTGACCGTGTGCCGAGGGAACGGAGACGGCACGTTCACGGCGGTGGCGACGCTGCCGGGCGGCTCCGGCCCGATGGACATCGACGCCGCCGACTTGGAAGGCGACGGGGATCTGGATCTGCTGGTGACTAACGGCAAGTCGAAGAAGGTCGGGATTCTGCGCAGCCGAGTGAGCCAAGGCGTCTTCGAGTTCGAGCCAGCGGAGAGTTTCGGCGTGGCGAATTTCCCCGGCGCGTCACAGATCTCACTGGCGTTGGGCGATCTGGACGGCAGCGGGACGGTGGACATCGCCTTGGCCAACAGTCAAGACAACAGCGTGGCCGTGCATTTGAATACGCTGGTAGCCGGCGCTCATCGCCTGGCCTTGACCGGGACGGAAACCGTGGCGGGCCTGGACTTCGGTCTGCAGCCGCTCGACACCACGCTGAAAGTCGCCGCCTTCACCACGACCAGCACAGGCTTCGTGGCCCGCTTCAATCGCGACCTGACGGCCAGCGTGCTGCATCTGTACGACCAGGGCGGCGCGCTGGGGCCGGTGGATGTGACGCTGGTGGGCGCCACGGTCGGCGAAGTGCGCGGGTCGCTGGTGGTGGACCCGGGGTTGCGCACGGTGACGTTCATCAAGACGGGCGACGTGCTGGAGCCGGATACGTATACAGTCACGCTGGTCAGTGGAGCCAATGCGTTTCGCGACACGACCGGGAATCTGTTGGATGGGAACGGGGATGGGACGTCCGGCGACAGCTACACGGCGACATTCGTGGTGGCGTCCGCACCTGCCGGAAGCGTGACGGTCGGTCTGCCGGATTTCGCGCGCGGCTTTGGCCAGCCGGTGAACCTGCCGGCCAATGACCTGGGCGCGGGCCTGCCGCTCGAGCTGAGCGACGGTCGAGGTGTCTCGCGGGTGGAATTGAGCTTGCACTACGATTCAGGCCTGTTGGCGGTGACCGCCTTCACCGTGAATCCCACGCTGGCGGCAGCGGGCGTAGTCGCCCAATTTACCGTTGCGACGCCGGGCACGGCGACGCTCAGCGTCTGGGCTTCCGTCAGTTTCAGTGCCAACTCCGGGCCGCTGACGCTGGGCTCGTTCACGGCAGCGGTGCCTGCCACGGCGCCCTACGGCGGTAAACACGTGCTGGATATCGCCGATCTGCACGTGTTCAACGATGCGGCAGTCCCGGCGGAATTGCCGGCGGTGGATGACGACGCGATCCATGTGGCAGCCTTCTTCGGGGACACCAGCGGCAGTCGCGGCTACAACTCGCCCGATGTGACGCTGGTCCAGCGGCTGATCGGGCAGATCAATACCGGCCTGTCCGCCTACCAATTGGCCGATCCACGCTTGCTGGCGGACATCACGCGGAACGGAAAACTACAGGCCAACGACACGGTCAGCCTCCAGCGACTGATCGGCCAGGTGCCGGTGGGCAACGTGCCGGCGCTGCCTACGGGCATCACGCCGCCGATGGCCTCGGGAGCCGATCCCACGATCTACATCCCGCGGGATCTGTCAGGTTCGCCAGGCGATACCATCATGGTGCCTGTCAAGCTGCTGGTCACCGAACCCGCGGGGATCACGCTCAGCGGCTTCGATTTGGCGCTGGAATTCGATCCGGGCAAACTGACCTTGGGCGGCGCCCAACTCGGCGACCTGCTGGCCAATCAGGGATTCCAGGGGCTATGGACGAGTCCTACGCCGGGCGTCTTGATCTATACGGCGTCGTCGGCCGCGGGAACAGGGATTCTGCCGCAGGGCAGCGAGGGCGAGTTGGTGAACATCACCGCGACGCTTGCGACGGGTGCCGCGGCGGGTCCCACGCCGATCAATCTGCGGGCCTCGTTCCAGACGACGGTGACGGGGGCGTTTGACAACGACTTGAACGAGTTGCAGTTGACGCCGGCTCCCAGCAATGCGGCCGATGACAGCGTGGACGGGCTGCTCACGATCCAGAGAGTCCCGTCCGACCGGTCTCCGTCCCAGAATCCGGACCAGCCGCTGGATGTGAACGACGATGGGGCGATCACGCCGCTGGACGTGTTGGTGGTGATCAACTATATCAATCGCGGTTGGCCGCAGGACGCTTCGGTGTTGTACGCAGCGCCGGGAGAGCCCCTCGCGTACGCGGACGTGAACGGGGATCGCTGGGTGAGCGCGCATGACGTGCTGATGGTGATCCAGTACTTGAACTCGCGGGCGGCCACTGGCGGGGAAGCGGAATCGCCCGCGACGGGGCCGTGGTGGCCGCTGGGGAATAGCGAAGAGGATGAGGAATTGTGGGGCTCGCTGGCCGAGGATCGGGTTCGCTGCCAGGGTTTACCGCTGCCCGGTGAGGTCGCATAAATCGTAACCCGAAGCGTTAGCAAGGAAACGGAGACAAGATCATGACACGCAACCCAATGGCCACACGCAACACATCGCCCGTGACGAAATGGACGCGGTCCGCGCGACGGCAGCGACGATATCGATTTCTGCGAATGGAACCGCTCGAGCCGCGCGTGCTGCTGAACGGCAGCGGCTTGGATGACTACGGCCAAGTCTCGCCCGCTTGGTTTGCCGTCGCACCAGAACAACCAGCGGCCGGCTTGAAAGCCGCGTCGGCCGGGGCCTCCTC
>JAPLNJ010000657.1 GCA_026692885.1 Planctomycetota bacterium
ATCGTCACTCCTGTGGTTCACTTTGCCCGCCGACCCGGCGGTCAATATGGTAATCGCCGTTTAATGGGGTAATGGGCAGCGTTCCATTACCCTATTCCGCCCCGTTCCACCTCCGCACCCGCTTCGCAGGAACGCCGTCCCTGCTTCGGCGCCGATCGCGTTCACCCCCGCGTTTCCGCCACCGGGAGAGGGGCAGCTTTCGTCAACGCCTGGGCGTTATCGTCAATGGAGAGCATCCCGTTGCCGACAACGGATTCCCCTTGCTACATTGCTTTTCGGCGGCCCCACCTCGATGTCGCGTCATAAACTATTGCTGTGCCAACCTTTTCTTCGCGAGCCCCGTTGTCGGCTTCAATGTGGGGTTCCCGCCGTCAATATGGTATCGGATGGCCATCCAACCCCACATTGAACCCGAAATCACACAATGCGCCGCCATTTCGCCCACCGACCCTTTCCAAGGCACTCGACCTTCCCCTGGTCCCGTAAGTCGTTCAGTACCGAGCGGATGGTATCCCTGCTGACGGTTGGGCAAGCATTTTCCACATCCCCGATGGTGAACTCGCTCAGAAAGTGCTCGATCGCATCCCGCACCATCGCCTGCTTGGCCCCCGGGGCCGCCGTCACCAGATCCGTTCGCCGCTCTAACTCCCGGTAGGCGGTGACGATCGTGCCCAGCAGGTAGTCCCGCCAGGGCGCCAGTGAGTGCTGTCCCTCGTGCCAGCCTTCGCTGGACGCCTTCAGGGCGCCGTAGTACGACTCCTTCGACTCCTCGATAATCCGCTCCAGGCTCACGTAGCGCCCAACCTCGTAGCCGGCCTCGTACAGCATCAGGAGCGTCAGCAGCCGCGCCATGCGCCCGTTGCCATCGCGGAAGGGGTGGACGCAGAGGAAGTCGAGGACGAAGGCCGGAATCAACAGCAACGGCTCCACGGCCTCTTGTTGCCACAGCCGATTGAAGTCGCTGCACAGCCGTTCCATCCAGTCGGCCGTGAGCACGGCAGGGACACAGCGGAAGCGGGTCGTGCGGGTGCCGTCTGAGCGGACGTCGGCGATCTCGTTGTCCACCTGCTTCCAATGCCCACCGGGTTCGGCCGAGAACTTATACAGGTCGCGGTGGAGTTGGAGGATGACGCCTGGGCGAACCTTCACATGCTCGTGGGAGGCATGGATGGTGGCCAGCACGTCGCGGTAGCCGGCGATCTCTTCCTCCGAGCGGTTGGCCGGCGTGGTCTTCTGGGCCATCAGCTCGCGAAGCCGGTCCGGCGGCGCCGTGACGCCTTCGATCCGGTTCGACGACTCCGTGGACTGAATGATCGCCACTTCCTGGAGTTGCTTCAGGACTTCGGGGAACCGCTCGTTCCACATGTCCTGCTTCCCCTTGAACTCACCGATCACCCGCACGGTGCTCAACAGCGCCGGCGTGAGCGGCTGGCGGAGAACACGATCATCCTCGAATGATTTCATCCGCTACGCCCCTTCTCCCCCGAGTATCCAGTTGACCGTCAACCCTCGGCTGGACATGAAGGCCCGCACCTGTTCCGCGGCATTGATCTTGAGTTGGGCTAACCTGCAAGCCGCGCGGGATTACGCCGTGATCACCAGCGGCTTGGTTGCGTCCGAGATCGAGGACGTTCACGACTTCCAGGTATTTGAGCGACTGTTCGAGGACCTGGAGGGGAAGGACAAGTCTCGGCTGCAAAAGGCATTGAACCCGCGGAATGCCTTGTCCGGGTATCGCGAGTGGGCGAACCTGACGAGCAACCACCGTGAGGCGATCTTACGGTATGCCGCGTTCCTTCACTTCAAGGAACGGCTGCAAGCTGGGGACCTGACGAACTTCGCCGCATCGGATCGAGGCGTCGCCAAGACCCTCGTTGACACGATGGGCGTGGACGCCGCGGCGGCCCATATGTCCCGTGACCTGTTGGGCGACTACGGCGACGTTAGCCAGTACGGCCAGGCCCTACGCACGCGGATTGTTCCGTTCTGGGCGTTCCAGGAAATCAACCTCCGCCGGTTCCCGACCATGATCGCCAACTCGATCGCGGCCGGAGACTGGAAGGGGGCGGCTCGCAGCGTGGGTGTCAAGTCGGTGTCGGTCCCACTGAAAGTTGCCCTGGCCGTCTCCCGCAACGCGTGGATGTTTGGCGCCGCGTGGTTGTTCAACCACATCATGTTCCCGGACGATGAGGCGATCGCCAGGGGCAAGCTGCTGGCTGGCGACGAGAAGTACCAGCACGCCTACGATGGTTTCCGGGCCTTCCTGCGGAGCCTAGACCCGGTCGAGAACAAATTGAACCCGGTTCGTGAGCAGCGGTTCGTTGAAGAGTACCTGAACCCCACCGACCTGGCCAAGCTCGACATCGCCCGCGCGTGGGCACGCGACCAGGAACTCCGCGGATGGACGTGGTGGCAGCAGGCCAGCGAGGAAGGCGACTCGCCTGACCAGCGGAAAGCCAACAAACGGGCCGTGGCCAAGGAACGCCATTCAATGGCCGCTCAGGCGACGCACAGTATGCCGGCTCGGAAGCCCGGCGAGACAGCCGAGGAACACTCGGCCATGCGTGCCGAGATTAAGGACAAACGGATTAGGGCACGAGAAGACTTGAAGCTCAAGACACTTAGAAAGAGGGATTATGGGATTCTCAGTGGCGGTTATTGAAATCCCACGTAGAGGCATGGAGTATAGTCCATTCCCTGACCGAAGCGTAAGGTCTTCCCTAACCTGATCAAGCTTGAAGGAACTTG
This sequence comes from Planctomycetota bacterium, assembly GCA_026692885.1. Next base: position 2,749 of record JAPLNJ010000657.1, read on the forward strand.
CAGTGCTCGACGTTTGGATACGTGAAAAAGTGAGTGGGAGGGTGAGGTTGGTCCAGATTCGTGACCCGCGTCATGCCTGGTGCAACGTGTACAACCAAGTGAATCCCGACCGCGTCGCGTCATTAACCCCACCGCCGATCAGTATAAGACAGGCGGTGCAGGCGTTTTGTCGGTTCGAAGCCGGACTGGCACCGTTGCTTGCTTGGGCGGTGCCAGCCGTCGCGGGTCTCTTGTCCGACGACTTCCTGTACGGCGACCTACCCCAGTTCGTTGGCGATCTGCTGTGCTAACGCCAGCCGCTTGCTGGTGTAGATTTGGGTGGCTGTCAACGAGGCATGCCCCAGCATGGATTGGGCCGCCTCGGCGCCGAATCGCTCCCTGATCATCTGGCCGCGGGAGTGCCGGATGTGATGGGGTGTCCAGTGCGGGAACGGCTCCAGATTCGCTTCTACCCTCGCGGTGTTGACTCGCTCGGCCGCCCGCGCGATCGCCTGGCGGTAGCTGTAGGTGGAATACGCCGGTCGGTACCTTCGGTTACCGGACACGGCCCGCGGGGACCACAGCGGGGCGGTGGGGTCCTCGGCCTTGTCCAGGTACGGCTGTAGGACTGCCTTGCATTGCGGCCCGATCGGCACGATCAGCTCCTTGCCTTGCTTCTGGGTCTTGTGCTTGGGCCTCCAGAACAACGACCCGCCTGAGTCCGCGAACTGTTCGCCCTTGGCGTTGACTAGGGAGTCGGACCGGACCAGGGTGTACCATTGGATCAAGAGCATGTCGTGGAGGTGGTCGCTCAGCTTGCCGAGTGCCGCCTCGATCCACTCCCACTGGATCGGTGGTAGCTTCTCCGGCTCCCTGGCCTCGGTCCGTCCCTCACGCAGGCCCTTGACGCACAGCAGCCGTTGGCCGATCTCACCGGGGACGATCTCCTCCTCGCCAGCCCAAAGGTACATGCGGATGATTTTGCGACGTTGGTTGTTGACGTACCCGCGGGCTTGTTTCTTCTTCGCCAGGGTGCCGAGGTAATCCTTGAACCGCTTCGGGCTGAAATCCACTGCCATCGAGTTCTTGTAGTACTCGGCCAGCGGGATCAAGGCATAGCGAAGGTTATCGTACTCGCCCTTGTCGTAGTAGCCCTCGGCGAAGTCGAGAAACTTGTGAACGAGGCGCGGCAGGCTTACGGGTCCCTTCTCGTCCTCGAACACGGCGGGAGCATCCACCATGACGGTGTCCCGAAGCCAGAGGCGATACGCCTCGCGGGACTCTGGAGAGTTATAGGGACCGGGAAAGCAGGTGACATGCCGCTTGAACGTGCCACAACCCAGGTCCCGATTGTACATCTTTCGATACTTGGGCACTCGCATTTTGATTTCCTCTGGAAACGCGTTTTTCGAAACTGGGCGCAACAATCGCAACAGTGTATCGCGTTTTTTCAGGGAAATCAAGCATTATGCCGCCCTTGCAAAGCTAGTGCTCTCCCAATTGAGCTACGTCCCCCTAGCCGGCCAGAATCCTGCCGGCGTCGGCTGGCGTTCATCGGGTGGGGGCAAGTCCTGCCCGCCAACGACGGGCTACAGCCCGCGCTACGATCAAAAACTCACCTGCAGTGGGCGCACATGGAGTCGAACCATGGACCTCGTCGTTATCAGCGACGCGCTCTAACCAACTGAGCTATGCGCCCCGGCAATCTGCGGCGGCCGAGCCAGTATTCTATGCACCGCCGCCTGCGTGTCAAACGGTGGTCCGGGCGGGATATCGGCTCCGGACCGATAATTCTGCAGGGATCTTGGCCAAAAATCCTGCCAGTTCTTGCCGCGTGACTGAAGTCTCAGAATAATCGGAAAAATTTGCCCAGTTTCGCTACGTCGTGCGCAGGCCGGCGTCCGAACAATAAATGGGGTTTACGCACGTCTTGTCGAAGCGGAGGAGTCGCAGGCTATGTCTCAACGCAAACATCGCATTCTTCTTGGATTGGCCATTTTAGCGGCGGCGTGGGCGATGACCGGTCGCGCGTTGGCAGCGAAGCCCACGGTGGAGGCAGCGCTGACGCTCAAGCCGCTCCAAGCCGACGTCGACTACGAGACACCGACCGGAGATGATGTGGCGAAGTGTACGATACAGACAGCCACCGGCCCCGGCGCTTCCGGCTGGCTGGTGTTCAATTCCGCCGGGCAACTCCTCCGCCGGTTCCTGGACACCAACAGCGACAATAAGCTGGATCAGTGGTGCTACTACAAGAACGGGATCGAGGTCTACCGGGACGTTGATTCCAACTTCAACGGCAAGGCCGATCAGTACCGTTGGCTGGGCACTGCGGGCATTCGCTGGGGCTTGGACGACAACGAGGACGGCCGCATCGAGCGGTGGAAGATGATTTCTGCGGAAGAAGTGGCAGCCGAGGTAGTCGCAGCCCTGCGCACTCGCGACGAGAAGCGGTTCCAACGGCTCCTGCTAAGTCCCGAAGAACTCAAGCTGTTGGGGTTGGGCGAAGTTCAGGCCGGTGAGATTGCCAAGAAAGTCGCGGCGGCCAGCCAATCTTTCGCCAATCTGGCCCAACAGCAGACGGTGGTGGGCAAGGATGCAGAGTGGATCAGCTTCGGTGCGAATCACCCGTGCACGGTGCCTGTCGGCTTTGAGGGTGCCAAGCGGGATGTAATCGTCTACGACGCGGTGTCAGCCATCGTCGCGACGGGCGGAAAAACCGCCCAGATTACGCTGGGTACTTTGATTCAAACGGAAGGCGGTTGGCGCATGATCGACCTGCCGCAGAATCTGTTGGACAGCCAGACCAATAACTTGGCGGGCGGCTTCTTCTTCCAGGACCCGCCTACGCGCCAACCCGACATGGCGGGCA
>JAPLNJ010000658.1 GCA_026692885.1 Planctomycetota bacterium
ACCAGAAGCATTGGGGACAGGCCGATAACTACGATGCCGATTCCGCGAACAATCGCTGGGTCCGCGGCCTGATGGTCCGGCGCTCCCGCTACGAAGCGGCCAACAACGGCTACGTGGACGGAATCCAGACGACCCATGCGACGTTCGTTGTCCGCAAGGGGCCGCGGCTGCGGATCTTGACGGAAACCGAGGAGGAAGCCCGCGAGGGGTCGCCGGAGAACATCCGCAACGAGCAGATCAAGCGGGACTGGCGGGCCTGGTGCAAGCGGATCAAGTTCCGCCGGAAGCTCTGGACCATGGCGCACGCCAAGATCCAAGACGGCGAGCCGATCGCGGTCGTCCGGTTCAATCCGAAGGTCAAACACCGCGTCAAGCTGGATGTTGGCCTGATCGAAACCGAGCAATGCCAGACGCCGCTGCTCCCGCAAGGCGCCGTCGGCTACATCGACGGGGTTCGGTTTGATCCGTGGGGCAACCCGATCTACTACGACATCCTGCCCCGGCACCCGGGCGCCATGGGGTTGAACTGGCCGATGACCCCCGATCACGTGCCAGCGAAGTACGTGCTGCACTGGTTCACCGCAAAGCGGCCGAATCAGCATCGCAAGATTCCGGAAATGTCGAGCGTGTTGGGCCTGGGCGCCATCGTGTACGAGATCATCGCTCGGATCAAAGAAAGCCGGTTCGTCGTGGCCGACGTGACGCAGCACAGAAACGGCGTCTACTTCGAAGGCGGCTACGCGATGGGCATGGGACTGCCGGTGATCTGGATGTGCCACCAGGACGATTTGCAGAAAACGCACTTCGACACCAGCCACCTGAACCACATCGTCTGGTCGGACACCGCCGAATTGCGGAAGAACTTGGCGAACCGAATTCTGGCCACCATCGGTCGAGGGCCATTGAAGAAACGTGATGCCTGAACAACGAAAAGAATCCTGGCTGACGGCCCCGGAGACACGCCCCAATAGGCCGCTACGTTGCGAGATTTGCCCCAGGTTTAATTCTTCTAATCTAAGACGACTCACAGCCCATGCCTACTTTTCCACCGAAATATCCGCGCCCTCGTCAAAAGTCGTGTAATACACGCCGCGACAAGACCCGAAACTTCAAAAGCAGCACACGCCGTACCCGATCCAACCAGGGAGCCGTGACCTAGGATTTCCGTAAGCGGCGAGAACGGCTGGTATATTCACCATTTGACTATAGGACCGATCGACCATGACACGCATCAATTACGCGGAATCGGGGAATCAACTGAGCGAGTCGGTTGCAAATGGCCCTGAGCATGGATTGGGGATTACTTCCCAAGTCGTCAAGAAACAGAATGCGAGGCGGCAGAAGTCCGTAGGCTTCGACACGTTGTTGCTCCTTGGTGTCATTGTCGTCTTGGTTCTTGCGTGCGGGCACCTTCTCAATGTTGGCTCGTCAGCGACTCCGTCCCCCAGCAAATCGCCGTCGACGACTTTCACGCCAGCCCAAAAACTGGCGCAGATCGATCGGAGTAATGTCAACGCCACAGCCACCGCACAGATGCATGAACGATTGTGCCGTCTGGCGCGGAATTATGGTGGCGACGACAGTGCCATCGCGGCTATGCTTGTCAAGACTCAAGAACTCTTGGCGCGGGACGGTATCTGCATGACCATCGGACAGATCGCGGATTCTGTCGAGGCTGCAGCACCTCGCCCCTTCACGATTTCCATGCACGAACTTCTCGCCCTCTACGTGACACGACGCTCGAACAACTCCGACGCCGCGACCATCGCCCAAATGCGTGCCCTCTTTGCTGAATTGGGTTTAGGAATGGGCCCTCCGAACGCGGAGATGCAACGGCGCTACGACGAGCTTGGGATCGCATCGGTTGATTGCGCTATTGCTGGTTTTGGCTTCAAGGGACTCCTTCAGCTCATCACGAAGAATACCGCACATCGCTGAGTAGACGTTAGCAGAAAGGGCAATTGAACGGCACCGGCACCTCGCCAAGATTGTCCCGCCGGGGTGGCGGGACAATCTTTTCATCTACGATCCAGTCCTAGCCCCTATAGGATCGTCTCTAGGAAGTGGCTTATTCGTTTGATTCGGCTGGCTGAGTTTAGACCGTTCGGGTGGCGTCTTACACGACTACCTTCCGTGGAGGGGGAGCGGGGGCTGGTTTTCGTGGGCGTCCACGCTGGTTGCGACACTGGAAATTCCAGTGTTGGGCTTCCGGCGGTCATGTTGGGTATCCCAAATTGGACTCGGTGGAGAAACATGATCGAGGTTCGCCCCTTCGCCATGATCCCGGTTTGCGGCTACTGCTCGTCACGAATCATCGCCCGGTAGCCGGGTGAGTGTTGGGAACAGGATGTATCCCCGGCATCGGTGTAGGTTGGGGGGTGAATTCGGCGTCGGCGGCGGCACCACTTGGGCGAGATCGTCCGGCATTCCAACGGGGCAGGCAGACGCCGTGGGAAGTATCCTGGAGGCTGGTTGGGGAACACGGGGGCCGGTGGGCGCGTGCAGGGTTGCGGGCCGCAGGTCGGGCCACCGCAGGCACCACGATGGGATACTTCCTGGCAAGGGCCGCTCAATAACCCGATCTCGACCAGCCCGCCTACTCAGATTCACCCGTGTTGCTTGGCGGGATTCGCATCAAGTTCAGCTTGTCGATCACCAGGAACACACCAGCGACGATCCCGCCACCCGTGTAACCAAGGGCTGCTCCTCCCAACGTCGAGCACGCGAGTCCGAGGAGAATTGGCACGAATGCTTCGTGCAATATCCGGGGGGGTCTCCCAACCGACCATGAACAGAACCAGGCACGGGAAGAAGCACGCGCCAACCAGGACGGACGCCCTACGTGGCCGCTTTCCCTTGAACAAGAACATTTGCCCCAACCCGATGGTCGTGAAAAACAGGGCGATCACGAAGAAAACGGGAGCCGGAGTGCGGACAGCCTGCAACACGCCGAACAGGACGGCGTACATGGCCGTGATGACCAGCAGCACACTGACACCAAACCGCCGGGGCACGCCCGCCTCCTGCTGAACCAGCCTGGAGACGGTCCTGCTGGGTCTCGGTTCAGCCGAGTCAGGTGGTTGATTGGCCGGAGCATCGGTGTCGGTTGCGTTCATGGGTGGTGGTGGATGACCACCGCTCACTCCTCCCCCAACTCGTCGTAGCACTCCAACAGCTTGCGACCGACATCCACCGGCACGCGGAGTGACGCCGTGTCCGTCACGCCTGTGGAAATGGCGACCAGAGCGCCCAACAACTCCTTCTCGTCCTCGTCCGGCAGCAGTTCTTCGCCGACGTACTTCTCGTGGTAGGCGACCCACGCCATCGTGATGCCGCACCACAGCGCGACTTCGCTCTGTGGGTTTGCCACCCGCATAAAGCCGATCTCGAACTGCTCCAGCGTGGTGTCGAGGTACGGGCCGAGCGCGTCGTAGACGGCCTGGACGAGATCCAGCAGGTCGGGTGGCAACGATTTGTGGCGGATCGGCCCTGGCCGAAGTTCCTTGGGATCGACGTATTCGTGTCTGGGATCAGTCATGTGGTGCTCGGTGCTGTTTGGAGTGGGATGGATCAGATTATACACGCCGGTGAGCCGCCTTTTCGTGGCATCCCGTTACGCCCGTGTCGGATTGTCCCCAATTGACTTCAACTGGCCGAGGAGGATTTGCAGCAACTTATCGGCAGTGACTTGGAGTTCGTCGTTGCCAGCGACCAAGTGATCTGGCTCGAAAAGGACGAGTTGGGTCGCCACCATCAACACCAGCCGTTGTAGTGTCTCCAGGCTTGCATTCTTCCACCTGGCTGAACCGAATGGTGTCGGGTTGCTGTCCCGTAGAAGTGAGTCGATGTCCGCCTGCAAGTCCATGATCTCCAGCAGCTTGTTGCGAACAACCATGCCGGTTCGCTCAGCGTCTCTCCGTTCTTCGTCGGACACGCCCAAGTGTCGTCTCCTTTGTCCCGATGCCTTCGATTTCGCTCCGCACGCCTCCACCGCCGCCACCATCTTATCCAACGTCTGTCGATCCGCCAGTCGGTGGGCGGTGCCCACCATGATCGAGGGTTCAACGCCATTCTTTTCCGCCCGCAGTCGCCGCTTCCTCCACCCCCTTCGCCATCGCCGCCAGCGGCTCTGGCTCGGCCAGTCGGTGATCGCTTCCCACTTCAATCAAAGCCGACTCATCCAGCCCACTGTTCCCGACCAGTTCTTCGGAATCCGCAAACGGCACCACGTCGTCCCCCTGGCTGTGCAGGATCACCGTGCCGGGGTTTCACCGTGGTGGCCGTTCCCCACCGCTTCCAAGCGGGCAAAGCAACACCAGCGGCGTGGTCCTGGCGTCGATGTTCCCACCACGGCACCACCACGGGAACTGCCACCACGACATCTGGCCGTTGCTGGTCAAATTCCGCCTGGGCGATGGCGACGGCGGCGGGGAAGTCGTCATCGGGCATGGCTGGGTTGATGACGGTTGGCCGGTGGCTCCGCAGGTAGGTGGGTTTGACGCCGCCGGGAGTGGATTGCCAGCCGTGCAGGAAGAGGATAAGCATGGGATCACGCCGGGGTGGAACTGCACACCAAGTCATTGTCGCAGGTGCAGGACCACGGGGACAACCGCCCGGAACCGAAGCGACCATCGTGAATCAGGACGAACGGAAGTCATGAAGCCAGCCTGTTGCCATCTTGCCCCTGTGCGGAAATCTCCTGCGGTACTTGCCCCGGGGATCTTGTTGCTCCTCGGTTTCGCCGGCACGGTACATGGTGCCGATGCCACGGCGGGCTCGATCTACTCCTGCGTTTTCACTGTCGGCCATTGGGACAGGGCCGACTGGATACGACTCAAGTTCCCGCAGGGAGAGCACGTCGGCGACTGGGTCCAGCAGGACAAGTGTATTGCCAACCAGGTGCCGGAGGGCGCCACGCCCGAAGAACTGGAAGGGAAACTCGCGGCGGAGGCAAGTTCCAGCATGGTTTACAAGGAGCGGGTGCAGGGGAATGTCACCGTGGCGGCAACGATGGCCTTCGCCCATCAGATGGCGCCGCTGATTTTATTGGTCCCAACCCTTTCCCAGAATGCCAATGGGCAGCAGGAGTGCTCGGATCGCTTCGAGATCGTGATTTTCAATGCGGGTGTGAACGTCTGGCGTCATTCGCTCAAGGACGGAAAGCTCACCTACTGCAAAGCGGCGTTCGCCACTTTTCCATTGGAGAAGGACACGCCGTACAGACTCGAAGTGAAAAAGATCGGCAAGACGCTGACCGTGTCCGTTGCCGGCCACGTCTTTGGCTACACGGACGACGCCTTGCCGGACGCCTGCTACGTCGGTATTACCGGCTGCGAGGGCCTGAACCGCTTCTACGACTTCAGCGTATCCCGCTGAGGCGATCCGACCTCCCAAATGGCTGGAGCATCGATTACCCTGGAAGTGCCGTTCTGCGTAACATTATTGCGCGATGGTCAGTGCGGACGTAAGCGGCCTTTCAGCATGCTATCGAAACGGCCTTGGCCAAAGGCAACCATTCCCACGGACGTCCGTGGAATCTTCCCGGTCCCCAACCAGGACAAAATGTCCTGAACGACCATCAGCAAAGACTCTTCAGGTGGTGCACTATAAATGCCCCAAAATGACCACAGAGAATCGCTAGGAGCACCGCAGACGCGCGGCGGCTTGCAGGTCGCCCGAAAGATGCAGATGGGAGTTGCAGACGGGATGCATCCATCGCAGTACCGATGTATCCTACTGAGTTATCACGTAATGGGTGGTTTCTCCGCGCGCGAGTAGCACGACTCTGGAGAGCCATACGACTTGGCTGCGGTCCCGCCGCCCTACGGGTTTTCGGAAGTCCGCCGCTGAGGTGTTCCATGCTTCGACTCGATATTATTGTGTCCATCATCCTGTCGTGGTGTTCGCTGGCTCTCGCCTGTGGCGGTACCGAGTTCTTCGCCACGCTGGAGGGTAAGCCCGACGGCGATGGCAGCCGCCAGCGTCCGTGGGATTTGGCAACGGCCCTGGCTCAGCCAGCCACAGTCAAGCCGGGCGATACGATCTGGATCGGAGCGGGCACCTACAAACACCCGGATCGGAAGTTGGGCAGCCCCGGCTTCCGTGTGCGTCTGGCCGGCGCCGAGAACCAACCGGTCCACCTGCGCGCCGCCGCAGGGCCACGCGTCACGCTGGACGGCGGCCTGACCGTGGAACCGCCCGCCAACTACCTGTGGATTTGGGACCTGGAGATTCTAGTCTCCGAGAACTTCTCGATGTCCCGCGAGGTTACCGAACCTGGCTCGCACCCGACCAGCTACAACCGACCCTGGGGCGGACTAAACGTGAACGCTGGGAACGGCTGCAAGTACATCCACCTGCTGAT
>JAPLNJ010000659.1 GCA_026692885.1 Planctomycetota bacterium
CTCTGCCATCGCCTGAACCTCGTCCCGCCCCTGCTCTCCGCACCCCGCAACCAGAAAAACAGCCCTTCCTGAACCAGCCCCGCCGCAAACCCTGCTCTCCGAAATCCGCGAAAACGGCCCCCGCCAAATCCGCGTCCGGCACTGGCATTCGCAGTCCTTGATCGAACGCATCAGCCCACAAGTCGGCGCCGGTTGCCCAACGCTTGTTTTCCTTGAACGGCCAGAGTTCGCCTGTCAGGCGGGCTTCCTTGAACGTGTCCGGTGAGACGATCGTGTAAACGGAGAACGGCGCCAAGCCGGATGAGGTCGCCATTTTCCGCGTTCGTGCCTTCATCGGCCTACTCCTATCGCGAGTCTCCAGTATCGCAGAACGACACGGATCAGGCGGGCGGCGTGCCCGACAAAGCCGCAATCCCGGACGCTGCCGCCGCCTCACGTGCACCCGATTAGGTGCTATCTCCCGCTCCATCTCCGCTGGTTTCGAACGGGTAACCGTCCATTGCCGCTTCCCCGTGGCCGAACTGAAAGTCCCGTGATTCACGGGTTCGAAGGAAGGATGGAAGCCCGGGATATGGTTGCGGGACACGTTCTTCGCCACGGTACTGTGGAACCAATGTATGTTCTCGCATGTCCGGGCCGGTTCCAGTTTGCGCCAATACCCTCCCTTCCCTCAGACGAAAGCCGGGGCTGAGGAATTGTCGAACACGCTCACAGACATAGTTAGCAGCACGGGTCAACTCAAGCATGAGATCCTGGAGTACATCGACATGAAATTCATACTGGGCCAGGCCCCGGTTGTACTCTTCTTGGGGAAGCCACCTTTCTGACTTGTAGAATTTGTGCGTCCGGAAGAATGGTCTGTTTTCCGAAGGCGGATCGGAATATTCGTGAAAGGTAAGTTGGAAATCTTGCAGAATTCGGCGGAAGTTCTGGAAGGCAGCTTCGAGTTCCGGGTAGCGGCCTGGCCACACACGAGCCAAAAGCCACGTACGCAATTCATCAAGCTCCTGGTCAAAGTCAGCCGAGATGATCGGAGCGTCGCCTGAGAGAAAGTTGTAGCTCCATTCTCGCCATTCATCCAGGTGAACCGCTCGCGCCCACTGATCAACATATTCGGCGTAGAGCAAATCATCCCGTTGCTTAGCGATGTCCCCGTCACCGAGTGTTGCGCGAATTTCGCATTCGTGATCCTGCTTCATTTGACGCAGGCGGTCGGCTGGGTACTCGTTCACTTGATCGTCAACGATCTTGTGGCACGTGCAGCAGAGAATCATCAAGTTCTCGTACAGGTCGTGTTTCTCCATTGCCAGCGGGTCGTTGTATCGCGGTCCGTCCTGCCTGGTCGACACGATGTGTGCTTCTTCCCCTACGATCGAGGGGTCGTCAGTTAGGGTTGCGTCCTCGATGACACGGCGTTTGCAGCGCGCACAATTACTACCGGATGCGCCCCAGAGCAACTTATGGGTCTTCAAAGATATTCCCATGCGGTGTGTCCCATTGTCGCGTCGCGATCGTTCAAAGCACCTAACGACACGGATAACACGGTCGCCGTCCCAGGCCGTGCCATTGCCGCTGACCGAGTCGGCGACTCGTGTTCATCCGCTTGTTGATCGGCCCCAGGCCGCTGGTAGGCGGACGCGAGGCCTGCGCGAACGAACTAGATCCGCCTCAGATCGACACAGGACTCACCTTCCGGGAGCGTGGTCGATGCCGTGACGTAGTTTCGCCACCCCCAATTGGGCACGCCGACTAGTCCCCGCAAGCGTTCATCGAAAGCCGGCTTCAACAGGTCATGGAGCCGCCAACGAGTCTCGGAACGGATGTAAAACGGGCTGAGGCCCCATGACAACACACAAACGGCCAACGCCGTCAGCACAAGACCGACACATATAACAGGTGGTACGCCGGACCTGCTGAGCGGATCTACAATTAGCCCCAGCACACCACACATGAGGACGGGAAGGCCCAACATCACTCCCACGGCAGTATATCGTAGCGTCTGCAGACTACGCGCCTTGCCGAAACACGAGGGACAACAACTGCATCGGACATTGACCCACCTCTGCCGGACACTGGCTCCGCTGATCGCCTGTCCGACGACCTTCAAGTAGGATCGAGCGGCATTTGGCTGCAATTCCTCGCAGAGGTCGCACCACGCCACTGTTCCGTGTCGGTGCTCGGCTGATCCTCGGCTCGTGCCCGGAAAGTTGTCGTGCCCTCCAAAACCTCCTGTCCCGCCGGGGACGAACGGGGGCAGTCTCTTCTCACATCGCACGCACCACCCGTCGACCAGTTCCTCAGGGGTAAGGCTTCGCTTGCAGGAGGGACAGTTGACCTCGCTCATAGTCGCGCTCCCACGAGAACAGGTAAGTCGATCCGAACGACCGCGATCAGTGGGCGGCGGGAGTTGACTTTCCATCCGAAATCCGCCCGTTCCGCCGCTCCACTGCATCGCTTTGTTCGGACTTCCATCGTCGAGGTGGCAGCGAGATTGCGTTGCATTCCCGCGATTTGGCGTCGGCAACAATCCGAGCCAGATCATTGTCAAACCTAGCGGCAAGTTCACGCTTGATTCGTAGGATCTCGTCGTTGATCGGATCAGCACTCATCATCAATTTCCCAAAAGCTCATCGGGCGAACAGATCAAGGGTGGAACGTAGCCACGATCTCGGCATACCTGCTCGATAATCGATCTGGTCTCCGCGTTGGCAATGTGCGTGAAATTCAGTGTCACCAAAAACTGTATCCCATTCACCGCAGCTATGGCAATATGCAGGGCATCACGCGGCTCAGATGCGGGAATTCCATGCCGGAGCATCAGATTGTCGGCAAGTTCTCTTGCGTCGGACGAAACAGCGAGGATAGGTATGTTGGCTATCAATGTCAGGCGTTCCGATGCTGCGGAAGTGTCGCCAGCGGAACATTCATCAACGACGACTTGGGACACGACCAATTTGTATCGATCACGGACAGCCCACCATCGTTGTGACGTGAGTTGACGTGCTGCGACGAGAATGTCGGCCTGCTGCCGAGCAGCAATGTGCCCGATCACCGTCGTTTCAACATACACTGTCGGATTGTTCATGTTCCGTCATGTCCGAACGACACGGATGACCACGGGGCCGTCATCCAGCCTATTTCCATCCCCGACCATGCCGCCGCCTGTGGTCCATCCGATGGTTACGATGTTCTTTTACGCCCTCGATACCCGTTCCTCGCCACGCCGCCGAACGTGGAGCCGTGGGCGAGCTTGGGTTTGTTTGTCGCCGTCAGTATACCGCGCTGCCCGGCGAGCGCCCATCAGGGCAGCCGGCAAGCATTTGATCCAGCCGCCGACCATCTGGCCTTTCATCCCGGCGCCCTTCTGCACCACCACCGCGCCATCTGGCCATCCCTCGCGACAGACTTGATCGCCGCCAGTGGCGTGGCCTTCCATCCCGGCGCCCTTGTGCTCCACCACCGCGCCATCTGGCCATCCCTCGTGACAGACTTGAGCGCCGTCAGTGGCGTGCCCTTCCATGCCGGTTGACTTGTGTGCCGCGAACGGCCATTATGGGCATGCACGCCGGCCGACTATGCCCCACCAGCGACCGGTCCATTCAGCACACGGGGACAGGAATCGTAACGTTACGGATCACCGGGCCGCGCCGGATGATCCTTCCATTTTGCTAACGCCGGAACGCGGCTCCGGTGCATCCGATGGTTCAAGTAAGCCGCTGCGCGGCGGACCCGTGCTGCCTGACGGATCAGCACGGCCAACGACAGACATTTCTTTGCACTCACGCATCCCGCAACGCACAGTTCTCCTGACCGCGGCGGATTCCCGCGCGC
>JAPLNJ010000660.1 GCA_026692885.1 Planctomycetota bacterium
GCGCTGCGGCTGTTTTCGGTCGCGCATAACCCGTCGCTCGTGCCGGACAGCGACGTGAAAGGGCAGTGGAATGCGTGCTCGCCGCAAACCATTGGCAACTTCTCCGCCGTGGCCTACTTCTTTGGACGTGAACTCCATCGCGAACTGGAGGTTCCCATCGGTTTGCTGCATAGTTCCGTCGGAGGTACGCCAGCGGAGGCATGGACACGGCTGGAGGCCCTGAAAACAAGGCCCGCGCTGGCCGAGCGAGCGGAACAGGAAATCGCACAGTTCCAGTCGCAGGACGACGACAACAGGAAGTTCGTTGGCGAGCGGGCTGCATGGGAGGAGAAGTATGGCGTGCAGCCGCCGCCGATTTCGGATGCCGCGCGTGGGTGGGCGGAGCCGGGACTGGACACGAGTGACTGGAAGCCGGTGACGTTGCCCGCGCCGTGGCGGAGCCTCGGCGCAAACAGCGGCGGGGTGTTTTGGCTACGCAAGGAGTTCTCGTTGCCCGAAGCGTTGGCGGGAAAGCCGCTCTGGCTCTCGCTCGATTGGGTCAGCGAGCAGTATGACACCGTCTTTTTCAACGGCGTGGAAATCGGCCGTGCCAATGACAAGCCGCCGGGATTCTACATGGTGCAACGCGGTTATCCCGTGCCGGCCAAGCTGGTGCAGGCGGGCCGGGCGATCGTGGCCGTGCGCGTCGTCTCCGCGACCCAGAACGCGGGCGTCTCGCAGCGCGGACGCAACGTGTTTCCGTTCGCCAATCTGGCGAATGTTGACGACAACTGGTTGCTGAAGACCGAGGCCACGTTTGCGCCGCTTCCCGCCGATGCGCTCGCGGCGCGGCCGAAACCGAACAACATCGTGTTTCGTACGGTGTCCGCGGCGCTCTACAACGGCATGATCGCGCCGCTCTGCCCATTCGCGATCAAAGGTGCGATCTGGTATCAGGGGGAGAGTAACACGACGCGCAGCGGTGAATATGGCGACCTCTTGTCCCTGATGATTCGCGACTGGCGCGAGCAGTGGAACGCAGGTGACTTCCCGTTCTACATCGTGCAGTTGGCAAACTACTACGGCGTGCCGAAAGAACCCGGCAAACGGAGCGGCGTGGCCGAAGTGCGCGAACAACAACTGAAGGTTTCCCAACGTGTGCCCAATTGCGGCCTAGCGGTCGCGATTGACATCGGCGAAGAAGGGATTCATCCGCGCAACAAACAGGATGTCGGCAAGCGGCTGGCGTTACAGGCATTGGCCCACACCTACGGCCGCAGCATGCCGTGTTCCGGCCCAATCTATCGAACCATGAACGTGGACCGCCAAACCGTCCGTGTCATCTTCGACCATGCCGAAGGCGGCCTGGTGGCCAAGGGCGGCGCGCTGAACTGGTTCGCCATCGCCGGTGCCGACAAGAAGTTCGTTTGGGCCGACGCGAAGATCGACGGCGACACGGTCGTCGTCAGCAGTCCGCAAGTGCCGCAGCCGGTCGCCGTGCGTTATGCTTGGGCCGACAACCCGGCCGGCTGCAACCTGTACAACCAGGCCGGGCTGCCCGCGACTCCCTTCCGTACCGATGACTGGCAGTAAAGAAAGGTACCCATGAGATACATGCTGCCCCTCGTCGCCACCCTGGCGGGTCTCTTGTTCCTTTCGTCGTTGGCCGCGGAAGAGTTGCCAGGAAATCCGGTTACGGTCGGGAACCCTGCCGAAGCGGCGCAACTGCCGGCGGCGCTTCAGGCGGCCTACGCGGGGGGCGCGCGAGAGATCACGATTGCCCCCGGCGTCTACGTAATTCCGGCGACCGGCCGGAGCGCGATCGCGCTGGTTTCGTGGAAGGATGTTTGCATCCAGGCCCGCGGCGTGACCGTGGTCTTTGAGGAACTCGCTCACCGGCCCTTCAGCCTCCAGAGGTGCGAGGGCGTGACCTTGGAAGGAGCGGTCTTGCGTTTCGCCAGCCCCGCCTTTACCCAGGGACGGATTGTGGCACTGGGCCGCGACGAGCGGGGAGACTATCTCGATTGGCAGATTGACGCGGGATATCCGGCAAGTCTCGACCCCGCCAAAACCACGTTTGACGTCGCGGATCAGAAGACACGGCGCATCAAGCCTGGGACCGGCGATGTGGGATTCCGAGAGTGCGAGCCCGTGGGCGGCGGCCGTTTCCGCCTGCGGAGTAGCCACGGTCTGCTAGGATCGGCTGCAGTCGGCGACTGGCTCTTCACCCGCATCAAACCCTGTGAGCCGGTGGTCCATCTCGATGGCTGCAGCCGCTGCACGATGCGCGAGGTGACGCTCCAGAATGCCGGGTTTGCCGCGTTCTTCGAGACGGGCGGGGAAGGCGGGCATGTCTATGTCAACTGCAAGGTGGCGCCCGGCCCAAGGCCCGCCGGTGCCACGGAGGACCAGCTTGTGGGCTGCGGCGCTGATGGTTTCCACTCCTCAGGAGTGCGCGCCGGCCCTACCCTCGATCGCTGCGTTTGGGAAGGCCTTCTGCACGACGACTGCATCGCCATCCACGGCGCTTTGCAACAGGTTGAGCAGGTGGATGCGAACAAACTTCTCCTGGAAAAAGGAAACCGCGGCGGTTTCGTGGTCGGCGAGCCGGTCCGGATGTCCAGCAAGAACGGGTTCTTCGGCGAGTTCACCTGCACGGCGATGCGCACCGTCAAAGACGGCCGGCTGGAGTTGACGCTGGACCGGCCCTGCGGCGCTCCAGCGGAATCCAAGGCTTCGAATCCCCGCCACAACGGCGCGGGCTTCAAAATCCTGAACTGCACACTCGGCAACACCCGTTCCCGCGGCATCCTGATCAAGGCCGACCATGGTCTCATCGAGGGGAACACGATCAACGGATGTGGCATGTCGGCCATCAGCATCGGCCCGGAATACTACTGGAATGAGGCCGACTACGTGCGGCACGTGACGGTCCGGGGAAACAAGTTGGCGGAGAACGTGCTCAACGGCAGCGCCGCCGGGACGGTCTTCATCCACGGCGACGGGGCGATCGGCAATGCGGACATCACCATCGCCGACAATCTGTTCGACCGGAACTACGGGCAGACGGCCATCCACGTGGCCTACGCCGACGGCGTGCGGATCGCCATCAATCGCTTCATCACCTCCCCGCAGCCGCTGCCCGGCGAGGCGCGAACGGTGCTCCATGTCGAAACCAGCAGGAACATCGCCCTGCAGGCCAACACGGTGGAAAGCCCAGCCGCGCAGGACACTCTCGTCACTCTCGGCAAGAACGTCGACGCGATCGCCGGCAACGACGCCACGGGCTTCCGTTCGCTGACCGAGAAACGAAAATAACTGCCCCGAGGCACCCTCACACACTTTTTGCCGCCCTGCTGCTGGCGGGAGAAATGAACCCAACACGACGGGGCGAAGTTCGATGCCAACACATCCGCTGTCGTTCCAGTTTTTGTTGGCTCTCCTCAACCGACTGGTCGTCGCGTTGCGCGTCGTGGACAACAACAGCCCCGCAAAGCATCGGCGGCGGTGGAGAACCCTGTCGGCCGCTTGCGCCGCCTTTCAAGGAAGTGACTCGATGAAAAGGACTTTCCCATTGCTCACCGCCCTGCTGTTGGCGCCGTGGGCTACGCTGGCCAACGGGAATTCGCCGGTTCCTCTGGCCCCGGCAGCGAACGCGGTGACGTATGCGCCGCATCCGCACTTCCGCTGGCAACGCGCGGCCGACACGAAGATCGATGAAGTCCATCGCATTCAGATTGCCCGCGATGAGGAGTTCGCAGACATCGCGTGCGACGAGCGGCTCGAAGTCGTCTCGCGGTTCGTGCCGGTGAAAGCGTTGCCGCCAGCGAAGTATTGGTGGCGCGTGCGGCGTGGTGACGGGGAGTGGTCACCGGCGACGGCGTTTGAAGTGCGCGAGCCGGAGCCCGTATTCACGATTCGCGCTGACAGCGATGCGGCCGAGGTGGCGCGCGTGCTTCGAAACGCG
>JAPLNJ010000661.1 GCA_026692885.1 Planctomycetota bacterium
CTGGTGCAGCCGGTGCTCGACAAGCACTGCGTCGCCTGCCATCGGAAGGAATCGGACAAGGCGCCGCCCCTGGACGCCGGCCTGGTATCGCGTCCCAGCGCCGCGTTCATGGACCGGCCGACGACGTACTACGCCAGCTACCTGAGCCTGACGCCAAAATTCGGGTTCTACGACTACGGCGACGAACTGCGGACCACCCCCGGCCGGTTCGGGGCCCGCGCGGCGCCGCTCTACGCCCTGCTGACGAAAGGCCACTACGACGTGAAGCTGAGCGCCGAGGAATTGCATCGCATCGCCTTGTGGCTCGACTGCCTGTCGGTCTTCTATGGCGTTTACGAAAAGGAAGGCGGCGAAGCCCAACTCCGCGGCGAAATCGCCCGGCCCACACTGGAGTAGAGCCCGCCTCATCCAACCGGACAAGGGAGTACTGTGATGCCCTGGACAGCTCGCGAGCGCGTCTTGGCGGCGATCGAGCACCACGAGCCTGACCGGGTGCCGATCGACCTCAATCCCGTGCCCGCCTTCTATCAGAAGTTGAAGGATCACCTGGGTCTGCCGATCGACGAGCCGACCGACTTCGGGTTCATGGAGGAAGCGATCCCACATCCGCAGGTGCTCCAGACGCTGGGGGTGGACCTGATCTCGGTGAAACTCGGTTCGGCCCGAGGCCGACGGCCGGCGCCGCCTCGAGATGACTTAGTGATGGACGACTGGGGTGTGGGCCTGAAACGCATCCATCAGCCCGGCGGGGGCAGCTACCTCGAACCGGTCTATCATCCGCTCGCCAACGCCACGCGGGACGATCTGGAACGCTATCCCTGGCCCGACCCTTCGCTGCCGGGCCGCGGTGAAGGCGCGTTGTCCGCGGCCAAGCGGCTCTTCGAGGATACCGAGTTGGCGCTGGTCGGCCGGTTTGGAGGGCCGATCACACAGACGGCCATCTATCTGATGGGGTTTCAACGCTGGCTGGAGTGTGCGGCGTGCGAACCGGAGTTTGCCGGGGCCCTGCTGGACAAGCTGACGGATCTCATGATGGAGTTGGACCGCATCGGCCTGGAGGCCACGGCGAAGTACCTGCACATCTTCAAGATCAGCGGCGACGATTTCGGGATGCAGACCGGCCCGCTGTATTCGCCGTCGATGTTCCGCGAGTTGATCTTGCCCCGACTGCGCCGCCGGTGGCTGGCAGCGCGGGCGATGCTGGATCAGGTGAACCCGGCCATCCAGATCATGTTCCACAGTTGCGGCGGGATTCGTCCTTTCATTCCCGACCTGCTGGAGATCGGGTTGCAGATCCTGGACCCGGTCCAGCCGTTGGCGGCGGGCATGGACTCGGCGGAGCTGAAGCAGCTCTTTGGCGACCGGCTGACCTTCCACGGCGGCGTCGACGAACAGCACGTTCTGCCGTTCGGTTCGGAGGCGGACGTCGAGGCTGAGGTGCGACGGCGGCTGAGAGCCTTCGCGCCGGGCGGCGGCTACATCCTGGCTCCCTCACACTACGTCCAGGCGGACACGCCGCTAAACAATATTTTGGCGATGTGCCGGGCGGCCCAGCGCGACGGGCGGTATCCGATCACGTGCTGACGCCTCGCGAGGCCAAGTGTACTTAGTGTTGACATCGCGCTTGTGATCGGGTGGGGTTCATTCTGCAGAAGGAAGCCTAATTATGAAGCCAACAAGAATGCGTGCCTTTCTCTCCGTCCTGCTGCTGACAACGCTGAGCGCCGCCACCGCCAGGGATGTTTCAGCGCAACCGTGGAAACCGGCGAATCCGGTTCTGATGACGCGCTGGGGGAAGACGGTGACGCCAGAGAACGTGCTGCCGGACTATCCGCGGCCGCAGATGGTGCGCAAGGAATGGCGAAATCTGAATGGACTGTGGGAGTTTGCCGCCGGAAAACCGGATGACCCGGTGCCGGCGGGCAAGACGTTGGCGCGGCGGATACTGGTGCCGTTTCCGATGGAGTCGGCGTTGTCGGGGATCGGCGAGACAGCGGAGTTTGTGATCGGCTGATATTGATGCCGCGGGCCCACAGATGATGGTTGAAGTAAATGCGGTAAAGTTGGGAAAATAATAAAAGAACATGGAGGATGGTGTGATGAGAAGATTCATGGCGTTGTTGATTGTAATGATGTTGTTACGGTCGGGTGTGTTGATGGCAGCTGAGTCGGCGGTGCAGCCGCCGAAGGGGGAGCCGACTAATGCCAAGGAGGCAGCCGCCAAGAAAACGGTTGAAGACTCGGTAATTGCAGAAAAATATGCTGCGCTGGTGGCCACGCTGCCGCCGGCACAGCAGGCCTGGGAGCGCGTTTTGCAGGAGAACCTGGGCAGCTTTTACCTGCCCATTCACAAGCGAGTCAAACTGCAGGGTCGTTCCTCGTGCTGGGATTTTGTGCAGGACGATCCCAAGCTGCCGCGCGTTCTGCTCATCGGCGATTCGGTGTCCGGCGGTTACACCCTGTCGACGCGAAAGCTTCTTGCGGGCAAGGCGAACGTTCATAAAGCGCCTGAGAACTGTGGGCCTGCGGCGAATGGCTTGAAGAAGCTGGATATCTGGCTGGCCGGTGAGAAATGGGATGTCATTCATTTCAATTTCGGGCTGCATGACGGCCTTACGTCGGTGGCGGACTACGAAACACGTCTTCGGAAATTGGTTGAGCGACTCAAGAAAACCGGCGCCAAGATTATCTGGGCCAGCACGACTCCACGGCCGGCGGATGGCAAGGATGGTCCAGCGCTGGTCGCTGGCGTAATTGAACGAAACGAGATTGCCGCCCGCGTCATGAAGGAGAACGGAATCCCTGTTGATGATCTTTACAACGCGGTTCTGCCGAATCTTGCAAAGTTGCAGAATCCAAAAGATGTTCATTTCAACGCCCAGGGCTATGAAACACTGGGTAAGCAGGTTGCGGAGTCGATTGCGAAGGTTCTGAAATGAGCACGAATTATTCTGCCAGGCCGCCACAAAGGTGACAACGCACCGGGTGGTGGTGCAGGTTTAAGGCAGCGCCGCCATGCCGTCCGTTCAGCTTCCGGTCGAGCTGTGTCAGGAGAAATAAGATGACCAATTCTCGCAGTCTGGTTTAAACACAACATCACTCAACCTTAGGAGGCAAACAAATGAAAGCTGTGTATACAATCCTCACCGTCCTGCTGCTGGCATCTGCCAACAATGTTACCTCTGCCGATGACCCGGTTCTTTGGGATTTGGCGAAAAACGAAATTCCAAATTCACTGAAATCGGGGATAGTCGAGAAAGCGGACCGCGTCGTGCACTTGCGGGACGGCGCGGCTTTTGCCGTCCCCGCCGAGGCGTTTCCCGATCAGACGAACTTCACCGTCCAGGTCACGCTGTCGCTCGATGCGCTGGTGCAGAACGCGGTCTTTACCGTGATGAACAAGCAGAGCAGCGGTCAGGACGACGGCTTTGCCATGTTCTTCAATTATCGAGACAAGCCTGCTTACGCGCGGGCGGTCAACTCCGTCGTGAACAAGATTCTCATGGTCGGCGGGGCGATCAATGGTCGGGCCGAGCCGGAGATCAACAAGCAGCACACCTTCACAATGGCGGTCCGCGCCGGCCTGGCAGCGTTCTACATTGATGGCGTGCCCATCAAAACGTGTTTCATGGAACTCATCCCGAATCACGAGCCGATGTGGATTGGCCGCAACGACAACCGCAAGGCCAACACGATGCCGGTGACAATCCATGGGGTGAAGGTGTTCGGCCCGGCTTATCAGTTCGTCGCGAAAAACGGCCAGCGCCCCGGCGAGTCTACGCGCGGCGCGGTTGCCGGCAAGGGGTGGGCGCTGGACATCCCAAAGATCGAACATCCCGAGTGGCCGAAAGTGCTCATCCTCGGCGACTCCATTTCGAAAGGCTACAGCGAGCACTTCATTTCCGAGATGCTCAAGCAGCAGGTGTATGTGTTTCATTGCGTCGGTTTCGTCGGGGGCGAGGTGCCCGAGCAGGCCTATACCGAAATGGCTGGCCGCTACAAGTTCGACACGGTGGTTTTCAACAACGGACTGCATTCGCTGAGCTGGACGCCCGACAAAGTCTCCGATGCCGTCGTGCGGGAGCGCTATCGCAAGCTGGCGCAGTGTTTCAAGAAAGGCGCCCCACAGGCGAAGCTGTTCTATCTCCTCACCACGCCGCACACCGCCGCCCGGCCGGCACCCGGCACGCCGGTCACCAGTTTCGGCGACTTGAACGACGTGGTCATCCGGCTCAACACCCTCGCCGCCCAAGTTATGAAGGAAGAGGGTATCGAATTGATTGATGCCTACTCGCTTCTGGCCTCGCGGCTGGAACTGGCCGCCGGCGACAACTTCCACTGGGGAGGGCCAGCCTATCCGCTGCTCAGCCAGGAGATCGCCAAGCGCGTTCTGCCAACGCTGAAAAAGGGAAACTGACTGAGAACTGAAAGAAACGACAGCCATGAAACAAATCCACACACTCCTCACCGCCCTGGTTGCCGCCTCCGCCAGCTTTGCGCCGCTGCTCGCCGCAGAGGCGGGCAAGGCCCCCCAGTCAGGAACCGGCCACTCAGAGGCCACACAGAAGGAGACACGGATCCTGGCGTTTCACGTTCCGACATTGGACTCGGAACCACTGGACATCGGCTCCCGCCGAGAATTGTTCGTCGACAACACGATCATCGGCGCGCTGCGCGGCGGCGCGGGCCTGCACCTCTTCGAAATGACCCCTGCCACGACCAAGACCAACGATGTCGCCATGACCTACGATGCCGATTGGGAGGGGTTCTGGTGTCGGTTTGCCAAGTACATCCAGGACCAGGGTGTGGTCAAGGTCTGGTACTTGGGTCACTGCCATGATCAACGCAATCCCGGCGGAAACGGTGGGCGCACCTGCTACGCTGTCAGCCGCGACGGGAAGCGTTTCGAGAAACCGACACTTGGCATCTTCGACTGGTTCGGGTCGACGGCCAACAACATCCTCTTTGACGATAATACATTCAAGGGCAAGGACGGCCAAAGGCTGCACGGGCAGAACTTCGCGTGTTTTATAGACACCAATCCCGCCACGCCCCCGGAGGCCAGATACAAAGGCGTTACCGGCATGGGCGGCCACTGTGGACGCACCGGCCTCTATGCCCTGAAATCCGCGGACGGCATTCGCTGGGAAGTGGCGAGCGACGGCCCGATTGTGAGCAAGGAGTGTTCGCTGGACTCGCCCAACCAAGGCTTCTGGGATTCGGAACGCAAGCGCTACGCCGTCTACTTTCGTGATCTCGTCAACAGCAAGGGGGAACGGGGCTTGCACGCCAAGGACTGGAAGCGCAGCATTCTGGTGACCTTCTCCGACGACTTCGTAAAGTGGACGGAGCCGCAACTGCTTTCGTACCATTACAACGACGGTCGACCCGAAGGCGTGGCGCCCATAGACCACTTATACACCAACGAAATCAAACCCTACAAACGCGCGCCGCACATCTACCTCGGCTTCCCTGCCCGGTATAGCGGGTGGGTCGAGCCGATGCTGATGGCCAGTCGCGACGGACTCCATTTCTACCGCTGGATGGAGCACCCGGTCATTTCCAGGTCGGCCCCTGCGGACCGTAACAAGAACCGCTCCAATCACCTCTGGCAGGAGATGATCGAGTTGCCCGACGAGCCCAGGACCTACACCATGTACGCCAGCGAGAACCTGGGAATCGGAGGGCCGCACCCGGACGGCAGTTTCCCCCGCGTCCGGCGGTTCACCATCCGTAAGGACGGCTTCGTCTCCGTGCGTGCCGACAAGGAACAGGGCGAACTTGTGAGCAAAACGCTGCTATTTAAAGGTGATACACTGACGGTAAACTACAACGCGCGGCTGGCGGAAACAGGTTCAGTCAGCGTTGAGATCCTGGACGACAAACAGCGCCCAGTCCCGGGTTTTACCGCCGCAGATTGCGACCCGCTCACCGGAGACGAGATCGACGCCACCGTGACATGGAAAGGCCGTGCCGAAGTCCGTTCTCTTGCCGGCAAGCCCATTCATCTGCGCTTTGTCATAAAGAACGCCGACCTGTTCTCTTTCAGGTTGGCAGGAAAGGAGTAGCAAAATGGAAGCTAACCACCGAGCAAGCAGACATAAACCCCAGCTGATCAAACAAATCGCCCTGGCAACCGCCCTGCTGCTGGCGTCGCCGGCGGTGCTGCATGCGGCGGATGCTCCGACGCAATCGTGGAAACCGGCCAAGCCGGTGTTGATGACGCGTTGGGGCAAAACCGTAACGCCTGAGAACGTTCTCCCTGAATACCCGCGGCCACAGATGGTGCGCCGGGAGTGGCAAAACCTGAACGGCTTGTGGGAATTTGCCGTCGGAGCACCCGACGACGCAGCACCGGTCGGCAAGACGTTGGCGCGGCGGATCCTGGTGCCGTTCCCGATGGAGTCGGCGTTGTCGGGGATCGGCGAGACGGCGGAGTGTGTCTGGTACCGGCGCACGTTTGAAGTGCCAGCGGGCTGGAAAGGGCAGAGGGCGCTGCTGCACTTTGGGGCGGTGGACTGGGAAACAACGGTGTTCGTCAACGGCAAGGAGGCCGGCAAGCACAGCGGCGGGTACGATCCGTTCACGTTTGACATCACCGATGCGCTGACGCCGGGCGGGCCGCAGGAGTTGATCGTCCGCGTGTCCGATCCGATGATGCCGGGGCAAGCCGGCGGCAAGCAGTCGCGGACGTTGTTCCTGAAGCCGCGAGGCAGCATTTTCTATTCGTGCGTAACCGGCATCTGGCAGACCGTCTGGCTCGAACCGGTCCCGGCGGTCTCGATTCAGGATTTGCAGTTGACGCCGGATGTGGATGCGGCGGTGTTACGGGTGAAGGTCGCCGGGCGCGGAGGCGCCGGCAATGAGTCGCTTGAGGTGGTGACGCTGAGTCAGGGGCGTGAGGTCGGGCGGGCCACCGGCAAGCCTGGCGAGGAGATCACGGTGCCGGTGCGTCAGCCGCGGTTGTGGTCACCGGACGATCCGTTTCTTTACGACCTGAAAGTCACCCTGCAAAGCGACGTGGTGGAGAGTTATTTCGCCATGCGAAAGGTTTCCATCGGCAAGGATGAGCGCGGGATCACGCGCATCCTGCTCAACAACAAGTTCACGTTCATGATGGGTTCACTCGATCAAGGGTTCTGGCCCGATGGCATCTACACGGCGCCGACGGATGAGGCGTTGCGGTTCGACATCGACTTTGCCAAGCGCATCGGGTTGAACCTCGCCCGCAAGCACGTGAAGGTGGAGCCGGAACGCTGGTATTACTGGTGCGACAAGCTCGGCCTGCTGGTCTGGCAGGATATGCCGGCGTTCTCGACGGGCGTGAAAGGATACGAGGAGGAGATGCCTCGCATCATCGCCGCCCGCCGCAATCACCCGTGCATCGTGCTCTGGATCATGCAGAACGAGACGTTCTGCGCGACCGAGACGCTGATGAAAGCTGTGGCGGTGGCCAAGCAAAGCGACCCAACGCGGCCTGCGACCGCCGTCAGCGGCTGTCCCGATTTTGGCATCGGCGACATCAAAGACCGGCATCATTATTCCGGCCCGTCATCCTACACGCCCACCGACCGGCACCACGATTGGTTCGAGATCGTGTTGAAGAAAACCTATCCCGCCTGGCCCGCCATCTCCGAGCAACTGAAACTGGACTTGCGCCACGAGCAACATCTGCAGGCGTTGTGGCAATTGGTCCATACGCCGGGCTTGAGCGGCTCGGCGTGGACGCAACTCACCGACATCGAAGGCGAGTGCAACGGCTTCATCACTTACGACCGCGAGGTGATCAAGAACAACGTCGCGCGGATTGCCGCGGCCAACCGCGGCTATGTCGCGCCCGCCGCTCTGCCCGACGTGCGGTTCGACGCGAAATCGGACGATTCGCTCCACGGCATTTTCGTGGACACGCAAACGGTGACCTTGGTCACGCCCCGGCCGGAAGCGGAGATCCGCTACACGTTGGACGGCAGTGAGCCGAACGCAAACTCACCGCGCTATGCACAGCCGATCGTGTTGACCGGCACGACGGCGATCAAGGCGAAATCGTTCTGGCCGGACTACCCGCCCAGCATCACCGCAGAATTTCTTTACCGGAAGGTGACTGAGTTTCAGCCCGGCGCGGCGTGTGCAAAACTCGAACCCGGCGTGTCGTGCCAATACTTCCGCCAGCAGCAGGTCATCGCGTCGGCAACGCTGCCGGGGATCGCGTTCCATCCCGCGCCGCCATTCAAGCGCCAACCGATGGATCGGTATATGTGGAAGGGCGTCATTTGCATCCCACGCGAGGGTCTCTACACGTTCACCCGCCCGGCCGCGGAGATGAAATTCACGATCGGCTGGCGCATAGTGTTCCCCGGCCATGGCGGTCGCAGCATTCACGTGGGCGACTGGGAATCGCCGGGTCAGATCGCGCTGCAAGCTGGCTGTCACCGCATCGAAGCGGAATGGATCATCTCGCCGGCCACGCAGTATTTTGTGGCTGATTGCGCCATCCAAATCGAAGGTCCGGGCGTGGAAAAGCAACCCATCCCCGCCGCCTTGCTCAAACACGAAATCCCCCAACGCTGAGGAACAACCAAATGAAACTCATGCTCACCGCTCTCATCAGTCGCTCGCCGCGAACGCGATCCCCTATCGCCATTGCGTTTACTACTACTCGAAGGAGACGCGATAGCACGTCTGGCACATCGCCCTTGCGGAAGGCCTCCACCGACTCATCGTAGCATGCGTGGATTACCGCTGGAGGCCATTTAAGAACGAGTACTGGATGGAATCGCAGGAGCCGGAGATGTGAAAAGGAATACCCAAACTGGAAATGGAAGGGCCGGGCCTGACCAGGCAACGCCTTCCTGGCAGTTGGGCGTTGAGAGATGTGCGCCCTTCGACGCCATAATAGCTGGAAAGTCTGCATGCCTGAAAAATCGCCTGAGGAGACAAACGGAAATGAGTTTCAAGAATATCATCCTACTGGCCGGCCTCGGTCTTGCGTATCTCTTGTTTGCCGAAAGGCTGGCGGCCGCCGAA
Organism: Planctomycetota bacterium; assembly: GCA_026692885.1. The sequence goes on from JAPLNJ010000661.1 coordinate 9,025, forward strand.
GCGGCCACGGACTGGATGAGGTGGCCGGAACAGGGCGTGGCTACCCGGGTGCCGGCGACGCAATGGAGAACTCTCTACGATCGCTGGGGGCTCAAGGGCGGCGGCGGCAAGGACTGGGAGTGGGGCTTCCGCGCCGGCAACGGCACCATGGGCGCGCTGGCCCTGGGCGACGTCTTTAATGATGCCATCTATCTGACCCACGAGCGGATGTACGTGCCGGTCAACGAGAGCTACGCCCTGCCGGACATGGCGCCCTATGTGGCCGAGTTCCGCAAGCTGATCAGTGAACAAGGCTATCTGGTCGCCAATAAGTTCTACTACGAGAAGGCCAAGGAACTGGGGTACAAGGGATTGATGCAGACCGACCCGATCCACCCGGCGTTTGTCTTGAAACTCCGTACGCCTCGCACGTGGGACGCAAATTTCCATTCCAAAGACTACCTGATGACCGAGGATTTCCAGACCGGCGAGGTGGCCGTGCAGTGGATGGACCAGCGAAAGAACCGCATGTCGCGCCGCCTGTTCGTCTCACGCGCCGACAACGTAATGGTGTTCTCCGTGGCGAGCGAGACCGGCAAGAACCTGTCCTATGGCTTCGAACTGGAATCGATCCCGACCTTCGAGCCCAACGCGGAGTTCGTGGACGCCAGGATGGAAACGGACAAGGAGTGGATGATTCAGCGTGCCCGCTATCAGCGTGCGCCGGGCGGTTATGACACCGTGCTGCGCGTCGTGGCCAAGGGCGGCGAGATCAAGTGCGACGGCAAGGAGATCTCGATTCGCAACGCCGAATCGATTCTCGTACTGGCGGCCGTGGAGCCTATCAAGGATCCTGCGGCATCCAAAGTGGAAGACTTGAAGAAGAAACTTCTTGCCCTGCCAGCCGATTACGCGGCGTTGTTGGCGCCGCACGCCATAGCGCACGGCGAACTCTATAACCGCGTCAAGCGTCGACCTCGGCGGCGACGCAAAGCCGAACAGGCTCATTGAGGATCTTTTCGATGAATCCATCAAGAGCAAGAAACTGACACCGGCGCTGCTAGAAAGGGTCTACAACGGCAGCCGCTACATGTACATATGCTCCTCGGGCGATGTGCCGCCTTGGCTCCTCAGCCGTTGGGTGGGGACCTGGCAGCCCGCCTGGTCGGGCGACCTGACCCTGGACGCCAATCTCGAAATGGCGCTGATGAGCGCACTCTCGTCGAACCAGCCGGAATTGTTGGCCCGGTCGCTGGGCTACGTCGAGTCACTCCTGCCCGACTGGCGTGAAAATGCCAAGAAGCTCTATGGCTGCCGGGGTATCTTGAGCTGCATCCGGGCCGGCCGCAACGGATTGCACCATCACTGGGATAGCGGTTGGGCACTCCAGAACTGGACTGCCGGGGCTGGCTGGATTGGGAGTTGGTTCTACGATTACTACCGCTACACGGGCGACAAGGAGTTCCTGGCGAAGCGTTGCGTCCCGTATCTAAAGGAGATCGCGCTGTTCTACGAGGACTTCTTGCTGCTCGATGAGTCCGGCAAGTACCGCTTCAGCCCCTCCTATTCCCCGGAAACGGCCGCTCTGGACAATGCCACGATGGATATCGCCGTGGCCCGAAAGGTGTTGACCAACCTGATCGCCGCCAGCGTAGAGTTGGGCATCGAAAGGGAAAATACCGATAAGTGGCGGGCCATGCTGGCTAGGCTGCCGGACTACATGATCAATGGCCCCGAGAACGAAGAACCGGCGATTGATCCCTCGACGTTCAACAGAATGGACCAGCCGGCCAAACCCATTGCCGGAACGGTGAAGGAGTTTGCGCTGCCGGGCTCGCCCAATTTCTACGAGCACCGGCACTTCAGCCACTATTATCCGGTGATTTACAGTTACGAGGTGACCCCGGAGAGGAATCCGAAGCTCTGGGAAGCCTTCAACCGGACATTGACGGCCCGCATGAACGCTAAGCCCGACGGCGTGCCGGCCTTTGACACGCTTTCGTTTGGACGCATGCACGCTGCCTTGGCGGCGGCCTACCTGCGTCGGGGCGAGGATGTGTGGAAGATGCTCTCCCACATGGTCCACGGCGGCATGGTTTTCACGAACATGCACACGTCCTGTTCCGATGGTCACGGCCTGAGTTGCTTTGACGGCAGCGGCCCCTTGCCGGCGGTGGTCAACAACAGCCTCATCTTCCGTCGTGGCATAGCCCCCGACGATGCGATCGATCTGCTGCCGGCCTTGCCCGTTGCCCTGCCCAAGGGGCGAATCGAAGGCATTCTCCTTCGCGGGCAGATCAGGGTGGACAGCTTCGAGTGGGACACGGCGGCCAAGAAGATCTGCCTGACCTTGAATTCCGCCAAACCCCAGGACGTGATTCTGCGACTGCCCAACGCCCCTGCGATCAAGGAAATCAACTGCTCCACCGGAAATGCGACAATCGCTGGCGGAACAGATGCCCAGTCACGGAACTTGCGGCTGGCTGCGGGGGCGGCAAGATTCCAGATCGCATACTGAGGATGCCTGAAGAAGCGAAACCGGAAGACAACTAATTAGTGGTTTACGGAAATCGAACTGTTCTGGAGCAACCGGTTAACCACGAAACCAAGGACAACGACCATGTATGTTCAAAGCCTGTCGGCAAGTTTCTTGACTGTTGTGCTGGCGATTTCCGTGAGGCTCAATTTGCATTTCTGGCAAAAGGAGGAAGCTCGATGAAAGAGCTTGTCGTGTCGTTTGCGTTGATTGTTCTTATGCTGGCCGGAGGCGTTGTCTCGGCCGGGGACCAGCCGCAGTCGAATGCGGACAAATTCCGCTCGATGCGGTACGGAATGTTCATCCACAACGTTTACAAACTGACCGGCGCGCCGCCGGGTGCCAAGTATGAGACGCTGGACGACTTCGCCAACCTCTTCGATGTCCAGGCATTCGCCAGCCAGATGGAATCGATCGGGGTTGAATACGTGTTCTTTACCGCCTGGCATTTCCGTATGTATCTGCTCGGGCCGAACGCCGCGCTGGATAAGTGGCTGCCGGGGCACACGACAAAGCGGGACCTGGTGGGCGAACTGGCCGACGCGCTCGCCGCCAAGGGGATATCGCTGGCCATCTACGCCCACCCCAATGATGGGCACGACTTTCCGGCGGAGGAACAGGCCAGGGTCGGGTACGTGAAATTCGACAAGGCCGACCTGAAGCCGATCCCGGTGTTCAACAATTTCATCAACGAGGTCTATGCCGAGTTGGCTGCCCGGTATCGCGACAAGCCCAATGTGCTTGGTTTTTGGTGGGATAGCTGGGCGGAGAACGGCAGGCGCATCGACATCAAACGGCTCCGGGCCACGGTCCGTGCGCAATTTCCAGAGGCCGTCATTCTCTCCAACAACAGCGATGCCGTGATTGATTTCTATTGCGCCGAACGCAACTACCGCCAGGACAAGGATGATATTGACCAGCTTAACGCCAGACAGGTCAATCAGACCTCGACCTTCTGCGGTGGCTGGTGGCGCGGCGACGCGAAGAAACCCGAATCCTACAAATGGCCGGGGAAAGTCCCGGACAGGATGGGATCGCTGAGCGCGGAGACAATCTTTAGATTCACCGTCCTCAACGCGGGCGCCGGCGCTCCCGGTGGCATGTGTTGGGCCGCCTCTCCGCTGGCGGATGGTAAGACGTGGGGCAGCGATGGCGAGCCTTTGGAGACGCTCACCAAAGTCAACGGTTACATGAAGCCTCTGCGGGAGACGCTCGCCTGTGTAGCGCTGAGCAAGAACTGGGTTCTACCCGACAACGCGACATTTTCCCAGGCGCCGGCCTACGTGGCCACCCGCAGTCTGGATGGCACCAAGGAGTATGTGCACGTGCTGAAGCCGCCGACCGGAAAGATCGTCGAGCTGACCAAGCCCGTCGAAGAGTTCCGTTCCGCCCGGCTCTTGGCCAACGGCCATCCCGTGACAGTCAAAGCCGACACCGGCAAGGTGTTCCTCACTCTGGGGGCGGAGGACGCATGGGATCCGCTCGACACGGTGATCGTCTTGGAACGTGCGAGCCAATGAAACGAACGACAACCATGAAACACGCCCTCACACTCTTCACCGCCCTGCTGTTCGCGCCGCTGACGGCGTTCACCCGGCAACGTAACCCACTTCGCATGATCTTCGTCTCGCTCAGCTTGTTGATGGTTTGTCTGGCAGGCAGCGGCAATGCGATGACGTTCAAACCGCGCGAGGTTCATCAGTGGGACACTTGGGTCTTTTACCACGACCAAACCTACTACCTCTACTACCTCATCGGGAGCCAGTGGCAGGGGTGGGACGGCGTCGGCGTCGCCACGTCCAAGGACGGCGTGCATTGGGAGGAGCGCGGCACGCCCATTATGAAACGCGACAACGCCAACTGGCTCGGCACTGGTTCGACTTGGCGGTCGCCGAAGTTCGCGAAAGATGGGCGGTTCATCGTGAACTTCTCCGAGCAGCCGAAGGGCGAAGCCCAGCACATCTACTTCGCCGAGTCGCGTGACCTGTTGAAGTGGGACCGGCTGCCCATTGAGTTCCGGCAGGACGCGCGGTGGTATGAGGAGAAGGGGCGCTGGGATTGCATCTATCCGGTGGCCCGGCCTGCTGGCGGATTTTACGGCTACTGGACGGCCACGCCGAAAGGACGCGTGGGCTTCGGCTTTGGCGAGTCGGAGGATGGCGTGAACTGGACGGCACTGCCCGCACCCGAACTCGACTGGAAGACCAACGTGGCACCCAAGTCCTGCGAGATCGGCGCGGTGGAGAAGATCGGCGACAAGTATTACGCGATGGTCGGCGTGTATCCTGACATGTTGACGTTCGTTGCCAAGCAGCCCCAAGGACCGTTTGTCGCTGCGCCGAAGAACTTCCGTCTGTTGGTTGGCAATTGTTATTTCGCGCGCTTCTTCCCGTCACCCGACGGGCTGCTGGTGACACACCACTCGATCACGAAAACGAAGAGGGGTCGCTTGTCGGTCTGCTACACTGTGCCGTTGAAACGCGCCGATGTGGATGCGGAAGGAACGTTGCGACTTGTGTGGTGGCGGGGCAACGAGACGCTCAAAGGTCAGGCCACCAAACCGCGCATCCAGAACACGGACAGCGCCATTGCCCCGGCGTTTCTTGAAAGCGCCGTGGATGTGCGCAGAGGGACGATGCTGGAAGGCAGCGTGAACTTCAAACAAGCGCCTGGATTCGTGTTCGAGAGCGCAGGTGGAACACTGACCGCGATCCGGTTGCTCTCCGCCACAGCCACCGAGGCCGGCCCAATTCAGCCCGATGGCACGAAGTTCACCGCGTTACCCGGGCATAGCATCAATCGCGATCTGCCGACGAAGCCCACAAGCCGCTGGAGCCTGCTTTTCCGACATAGCCTGGTCGAACTCTACCTTGACGACGTGCTCTTCAACGTCCTCTCGCTGCCGGAAGCCGCCACCGGCCGCATCGGAGTCCTGAACAACGCCAGCGGTATCAGCGATCTCAAAGCTTGCACGATGACGCTGCCGGACGAAGCGTCGCCAAGCGCAGTGCCGGTCGCAATACAGTCCGCGGCGAAATACAACGCTGTCATCAAGAGTCAGGACAAAGCCGTGTTCGGCAAGGCCGCTTTGGAGTTGAGGCGTTGGATGGAACTCCACGATCCGCAACGGCCTGTCTATCACACGATGGGGCCGGAGGCGTTCACGTTTGACGTGAATGGTCCGACCTACCACGACGGGAGGTATCACCTCTTCTATCTCAATCAGGGCGGGGAAACGAAGGTGTGCCGCCGCGGCCACCTCACCAGCCCAGACCTCGTTCACTGGGAGGATTGGCCGGTCGCGATGTGGCCGGACACGCCTTGGGATCACGAGGCGGTCTTCTCAGGCAATCTGGTGATTGATGACAAAGGGATTCCCACCTTCATCTACACCGGCAATTCGACCCACAAGACCGCCAAGGGCGTCGTGGCCCGGAGCGACGACGGGATGCTGACGTGGCGGAAGAAACTGGTGATGGACACGCCGCCGTATCCCGGCACACCGGTCCACTGGGATGGCCAGCTTTGGAAGGTGTCGGCGGCGGATTGAGCGGGGGCCAGTTTGGCGGGTCCGGGGGCCGGTTTTCGCGATGGCTGGATCGCGGATTTTTTGAGGCATGACGACGGTGTCCAAAGCCGGGAAAAGAACTGGCCCCGGGTGGGTCTCCCCACC
>JAPLNJ010000662.1 GCA_026692885.1 Planctomycetota bacterium
GTCGTAAAACGTGATTCGCCCGTCGGCATCGGTGTCCACCAGCTTCGACTTGAGCCCCTCCGGAATCTCGCCCTGGTTGAGCCAGATATTCAGGTACAAATCGGGATGCGTGACGTCGATGCCCGAATCGATTACGCCGACCACCACATTCGTGCTGCCCGTGTTCAGGTCCCAGGCTTCCGGGGCATCAATGTCGGCGTCGGGCGTCGAGCCGAACTGGCCCACATTGTGCAAGCCCGTCATCGACCCGAAATCCGGATCGTTGGGCAGCACCTGGGCGGACACGATCTGATCCGGCTCGAACGTGGCCACATTCGGATTGGCGGCCAACGCGGCGTGGATTGGATCCGTCCGATCGGTCCGATCGGTCCGATCCGTCGAAGTGGTCGAGCGTACGAGCACCTGGCCTGGCAGGCCCAGGCCGCGGATCACCTGGAAGGCGGCTGCCTCCGTGTCTAACAGCTGCTCGACTTGCGGAACCGAGCCGGCCGTGGCCGTGGCCTCCGCGGTCAAACGGACGATCCAGTTACTGGCCGGCGGCGGCATCGCGAGCGGACCATAGACGGCGGACGAGGCCCCGGCCGACGCGGCTTTCAAGCCGGCCGCTGGTTGTTCTGGTGCGACGGCGAACCAAGCGGGCGAGACTTGGCCGTAGTCATCCAGGCCGCTGCCGTTCAGCAGCACACGCGGTTCGAGCGGTTCCACTCGCAGAAATCGATATCGCCGCTGCCGACGCGCGGACCGCGTCCATTTCGCCACGGACGATGCGTTGCGTCTGGCCGTTGGGTTGTCTGTCATGCTGTCGTCTCCGTTGTAACGCTTCGGATTGCGATTCCTTGCGAGATGCTCTCCCTCGCTGGCGCGTTCTGAAGTTGCGATTCCTGCCTTTCGCCCCAAAGGGGCAGCCACATACCAGCCCAGGGCAACGCCCTGGGAATGGGGGCATCGTGTATCACAAGCCCTGAAAGGGCGGCACTAAGACCGGCTGGCGGGGCGGCTTGTTGTGCCCTTTCAGGGCGAGGGTTTCTTTCTGTCCTCCGAACCCAGGGCGTTGCCCTGGGCTGATTTGTTTTGGCCCCTTCGGGGCGTTAGAAACCGCGTTTCTGGCGCTTCACGAGTCCGATAGACACGCAAATTCAAGATCAAAGCTGCGGGTCATGCGACCTCACCGGGCAGCGGCAAACGCTGACGGTGAATCCGATCCTCGGCCAGCAAGCCCCACAACTCCTCATCCTGTTCGCCATTCTCCAGCGGCCACCACGCCGCCGTCGCGGGCGATTCCGCTTCCCCGCCAGTGGCCACCCGTGAGTTCAAGTGACTGATCACCACCAGTACGTCTTGCGCACTCACCCACCGATCACCGTTCACGTCGGCATACATCACCGGCAGCCCCGATTCGACGTACAAGACCGAAGCGTCCTGCGGCCGTCCGCGGTTGATATAGTCGATCAGGATCAGCACGTCCAACGCGGTGACCGCACCATCATTGTTCACATCCAGCGGCTGGTCCGGGTTCTGGGAGGGCGACCGGTCGGACGGGACTCTCTGGATCGTGAGCAGCCCGTCCACGCTGTCATCGGCCGCATTGCTGGGGGCCGGCATCAACTGCAACTCGTTCAAGTCGTTGTCAAACGCCCCCGTCACCGTCGTCTGAAACGAGGTCCGCAGATTGATCCGCGTGGGACCCGCCGCGGCGCCCGTCGCCAGCGTCACGGCGACGTTCACCACCGCGCCCTCGCTACCCTGCGGCAGGATCCCTGTTCCCGCGGCCGACGAGGCCGTATAGATCAAGACGCCCGGCGTAGGACTCGTCCATAGCCCCTGGAACCCCTGGTCGGCCAGCAAGTCGCCCAGTTGAGCGCTGCCCACGGTCAGTTGGCCCGGATCGAATTCCAGCACCAGATCGAAGCCGCTGAGCGTGATGCCGACAGGCTCGGTAACCAGCAGCTTGACGGGAACCGTGACGGTATCCCCCGGCGAACCGGCCAGATTCTGCGGGATGTAGATCGTGGGATCGGCTCCCGAGGCCGTCGGCGGCGTGATGCCCGTAGGCAGCGCCGGCACGTTTCCCACCGGCACCTGGCCAATCAGTCGCTGGAGGCTGACCGTGTCGTTAGCCTGCAGTTTGGCGTTCCCCGTGATGTCCGCCAGCAGCAGCGGATCGGCCAGTTGGTAGGCGCTGAAACCCGTGTTGAGCTGCCCAATCACCCGCTGGACCAGCGTCACATCGGGCGAGTTGTAGCCGCGGCTGCCGCTGGCGTCCCCGAAGAAGGCCGCCACATGGATCGCGTCGTCATCTACCGCCGACAATTCCGCCGGAACGGGGCCGTCGTCGTACACGTGCAGATCCGCGATGTCCAAGACGTGCTTGGCGCCGTAGAACGCCGTGGCCGGCACAGCGGCCGTGAACGACCCCACGGTCAGCACACCGGACGCGGTCGCGAAGGTCTGCGGCGCGGTGACGCTTAACGTGACCGTGCCCGGTGACACGACGCTGAAGTGGGCCTGAGCGCCGGCCGCAGCCAGGCTGCTGCTCAGGGCGAAGGCTTGCACTCCGAGTAGGCTCGGGTCGTAGTGCAATGTCAGCTGGACTCGGGACACGTGCAGTCCGTCGCTCAGTTGCAACGGGATGCCGGCCGCCGAGTCATTGGCAGGCAAGTTCACCGGCTGGCCGTACCCGCGGACGAAATCTGGCAGGCTGACCGTGATTGTGTTGGCCGCAGGCGCCGACACCGTCAAGTTGGTTCTGTAGTCGTCGCCCGCGGTTCCGTCGCCATTCCCGTCCAGCAGGTTCCCCGCGGGATCGCGAAACGCCTTGGCTCCGCTGACCAACGTCACCGTGTACGTATCCGGCACCAGCACGCCGCCCGTCTTGATAAAGGTCACCGTGCGCAGGCCCGGACCCACCACCAGCGAACCTCGCACTTCGCCCACCGTAGCGCCGACCACCGTCACGTCCGCCGGCCCCAGCGTACCGCCCTGGTCGACCAGGTTCAATACGCCGGCCGCCAGATCCCAGTTGAAGCGGGCCACGAAGCCCGTGCCGGTGGGCGTGCATGAGGACACTTTCAGCGTGGTGTCGATCAATTGGAGACCGAAATCCAAGCCGTTTACAACTTCAGTGCCCGTGAGCGCCACGCGATAAGTCCCTCCGACCAGCGTATTCATGCGGACCGACACGCTGTTTTCCTGACTGTTGGCCAGGGCCAGATCCACCGTGCCATTCCCGTCCAGATCGCCGACGGCCAGTGAGATTTGCGACGCTCCGGGGATGTTCGCCACGCCAAAGCTCTCCCCCGTTTCGAACTCGAAGGCGCCCTGGCTCACACGGCTGCGCAGGATCCCGGCCTGCTGCGACTTGCCGTTGGCCACCAGCAGATCCAGATCCTCGTCGCCTTCCAAGTCGGCCGCTTTGATGTCCATCGGTCCGGAACCGCCGGGCAAGGTGTACGCGACCGTGAACGTGCCGTCGCCACGACCGCGGCACACGGTCACGTTATCCGACAGAAAATTGGCCACTGCCAAATCCAGGTAGTGGTCGCCGTTCAGATCCGCAGTCACCAGCGCCGCCGGACCGAACCCAACTGGGCAGGCCACCTGGGCGGGCAAGAACGACCCGTTGCCGCCCGCCAGCAGCACCCGCACATCGCCCAGGTCGCTGCCTTGCGGGCTGGTGCCGAAGTCCGCCACCGCCAGATCCAGACGGTGGTCCTCATTGAAGTCGCCCGCGACCACGGCAAACGGATGGTTGCCCACCGGCAGGCGGGCCGCGTTCGCGGTGAACACTCCGTGCCCATCATTCCGCAGGATCGACAGATTGTTGTCACCTTCGTTCGCGACGATCAGATCCAAGTCGCCGTCGCCGTCCAGATCGCCGCTGGCGACGGACTGGGGCAAGACGCCGACCACGATATACTGCAGGCTAGTGAATCGCATGCCGTCGAAGTCCAACAACACGGCCACCGTCGAGGACAAACTATTGACGACCGCCAGGTCCACCCCGCCCTGGCCGTTGAAATCCCCGGCCAGCACGGCCACCGGGCCGTAGCCCTGAGGCTCCAGCGAGGTCTCGAACGGGGTTGAGGCAAAAGCCCCCTGGGCATCGTTCAGGAGCAGGCAGATCGCGTTGCGGTCGTAGAGGGCTGTCGCCAGATCCGGGAAGCCATCGCCGTTGAAGTCGCCGATGGCCACGTCTTGTGGGCTCCCCAAGGGATTGCCCGGCACGGCCAGGGAGTACGTACGCTTGGCAAAGCTGTTCCCGAGGGGCGAAGTCTGCAGGTGGAAGGGTGACTCCAGAAGCCGAACCGCGTATGGGCGATTGCCGAGCTTTTCGAACTGGTACTGCCCGGTCTCATCGGTGGCCGACGTGTGGGGATCATCATTGGCCGAAAGCGTCTGCGGTTCATCGAAATCCCGCACGCCGTTGTCGTTCAGATCCAGGAACAGCGTGACTCCCTCCAGGCCGCGCTCCACGCCACCCTGTCCGCCGCTCCGCTGCAACACACGACCGCTCAGGGTGGCGTTCTCAAATTGGCCGCCGGTTTGCCCCGCGCGGAGGCCGAAATCCCGGTCGTTGACCAAGCCCCCGGCGGGCAAGAATACGTTCCACACGCCGTTCGCATCGACCGCGGGCAGCACCAGACTGAAGCGGTCGGGAACGACCACGCCTACTCGATAAGCCTGTTCCGCCGGGAGATTGGTAAACGCGTAGCTGCCATCTGCGTCCGTGACGACGGACCGCTCGCCACTGTCGAAGCGTACGTTCTGGTTGACGTCCAGGTAGACCGTACAACCGGCCTGACCGGGTTCCCCTGCGTCGCGCACGCCGTTGGCAATCAAGTCCTGGAAACACTGGCCACGGATTTCTCCCGGATCGGGCAGTAACCCAAAGTCCACATGGGAAAGCACCTGCCCCGCCAGCAGGGTGACACTCTCAGCGTCAGCCGCAACGGCCCGGCTGTTCACAACCACAAATACGTCGGAGACGCCATTCGTGTCGCGCGCCGCCAGATTCCACGCCGACGACGCGAACGCGACTCGTCGACCGTCCGCGCTCAGCGTTGGGTAGTAACTGTCCAGGTTGCCTTGCTCCCCATCGTGCGTCACGCTCATCCGCTCAAAGCTCTGGTTCTGTCGATCGTAGATAAAGACATCCCGCATGGCATTCGTGTCGCCTGGCACCAAATTCGATGTCGCCGATGTGAACGCGATGAACCTGGCGTCCGCACTGATGGAAAACAGGAGGTCGTAGTAGTAGTACGGGCTAACAAAATCGCCAGCCCAACCGGCCAATTCCACATTGCCATCTTGTCGGTCGACGATATATATTCCCGTCGATAACCCATTCGGATCTTCCACCAAGTTTGATGCGAACGACCGAAACGCGACGTAGCGGCCATCCCCGCTGATCGAGGGGCCAAAGCTGAAGTAGTTGCCTTCGGTCCCGTCACTGGCCACGCTGACCCGTTCTGTGGTATGGGTCTGCCGGTCGTGGACGAACACGTCAATAAAGCCGTTGGAGTCCCCGGGAACCAGATTATCCCAGAACGACTGAAACGCTACGAACCGGCCATCGGCGCTGATGGCCGGGGGAGTATCCTTGACGTAACTTTGGCCAACATTCCAACATTCAGAAGTACTGCAACTGCCTTCCGTGCCATCGCTGGCCACGCTGACCCGTTCCAGGCTGCGGTTCTGGCGGTCGTAGACAAACACATCGGGTCCGTTATTTGTGTCCAGCGGCAACCGGTCCGGCGACCATAACAGGTCCGGGGACAAGGACTCAAACGCAACAAACCGGCCATCCGCGCTGATCGTGGCGTACTCAGCGTATGTCCGAGATCCGGACTCACCGACGAGTTCGAGGCTGCGGTTCTGACGATCGTAGACAAACAGGTTACCCGACATGTACATACCGGGAATCAACGACGTCGCGTCGGACGCAAAGGCGACGAAGCGACCGTCGGCGCTGAGTGCTGGATGCCGACTACGGTAGTTGCCTTGCGTGCCGTCAGTGCCCACGCTGACTCGCTCGATGGTCCGACTCTGACGGTCGTAAACAAAGACATCCGAGACGCCGTTGGTATCGCCGGGCACCAGGTTTGACGCCTCGGACTCAAAGGCGACGAAGCGGCCGTCGGCACTTAGTGACGGCCGTTTGAGGGATGCTTGGTCTTGGCCACTGCTGGAGCCGAAAGCCTCCGTCCCGTCGCTCGCCACGCTGACTCGCTCGATACGTGTTTGCGTCCGGGACCAACCGGGTGGAACTACCGGCGCGACGAAGTAGTGGTCCGGCGCCAAGCCCTGGAAGGAGAACAGTCCCTGCTCGACGACGGCCGGTGTGAGCGGATCATCCCGCGTGCTTTGCGCCAGGGATTCGCCGACCGCGTAGTTCCCATCCCGATTGACATCCAGATAAGCGAAATGGTCGGGCAGACCGGGCTCGTTCGCGTCCCGTTCCCCATCGCGATCGAGATCTTGGTAGAGCGTGCCACGGATTCCTGCGTAGTAGCTTTCGCATGCGCCGACGTCCGGATCCGCTTCGCGCAGGCCATCGCCCTCTTTCGGGCGAGCGATACCGCGCTGATCCGTCGCGGGAAACTGGGCGGGATCTCCTGCATCGGCCGCTGGACTGCCGAACTGCAAGGCATGCGTCCAGGTGGGGCCACCATTGTCCTGCAGCGGTCCTAGCCAACTGTTGGAGTTTCCCACGACGCGATCGCTCGTGGAGGGCGGGACTCCGGACGACGATGCCACATTAAAACCCATCGAGATCGTTCCCGGCCCCAGGTCGACGTGCGGATGCAACCGGTCAGGAGCCGTGTTGCGGACAAACAGCGAGTTGTGCGTCACCACGGCCCCGGCTACCGCGTACTGGCTCTGGTTTTCCGCGACGGTGACACTCTCTAAACGGATCGGATGCACGTCTCCTATCGTGGCGGACTCCAGATCGCGGTCTTGACGGTCGTAAATGAAGACGTCCGTTTGAGCGTTGCTGTCGCTGTAAACCAAATTCGACGCGTCCGAAGCAAACGCGATGAATCGGCCGTCCGCGCTCAGCGACGCACTGTCGCTGGAGCCGTTGCCTTGCGTGCCGCTGTCAGCGATGGTCCGCTCGATGGTACGCTCCTGCCGGTCGAACACAAAGATGTCGCGATTTCCATTCGTGTCGCCGGGCACGAGGTTCGAGGCCATGGATTCGAAGGCCACGAACCGGCCATCCGCACTTAACCCCACTCTTGCACCATATTCACCGCTATACGAATTCCCTTCCGTGCCATCGCTACTAACGCTGATCCGTTCCACGGTATGGGTCTGGCGGCTATAGACAAACACGTCTTCCAGTCCATTCTTATCCCCCGGCACCAGGTTCGACGCGCGAGAGACAAACTCGACGTAGGCGCCGTCGGCACTAATCGATGGTGACCCACTGTTGCCGTTGCCTGCTGTTCCGTCGCTGGCCAAGCTTACGCGTTCGATGGTGTGGTTCTGGCGGTCGTAGACGAAGACGTCCGCCTCGTCGTTCGTGTCCCCAGGCACAAGATTCGCGGCATAGGACTGAAATGCCACGAACCGGCCGTCGGCGCTGATCGATGGATCCTGGCTCCAACCGTCACCTGGCGTACCGTCGGCGGCGACGCTGATCCGCTCGATAGAGGCATTCTTTCGATCGACCACAAATACACCGCCGTTCGTCGTGTCGCCAGCTATCAAATTCGAGGCACTTGACCAAAACGCGACGAAACGACCGTCCGCACTGATGGATGGATTGCGGCTATCACGGTTGGCTTGCGTGCCGTCGTTGGCGACGCTGACCAACTCGACAGTGTGTTCTACCCGGTCATAGACAAAGACATCCTCCCAGCCATTCCTGTCGTTTGGCACCAGGTTACCCGCGTCCGACCAGAACGCGACAAACCGGCCGTCTGCGCTGATCGACGGATCATGGCTCTGACCGTTTGCTGCGGTTCCATCGTTGGCAACGCTGACCCGCTCGACGGAATCGGATTGGCGATCGAATACAAAAACGTCTCCGCCATTGCTGTTGCCGGACGTGAACGCCACAAACCGGCCATCCGCGCTCAGGGAAGGATGGCCGTTGGGACGGTTCCGGGAAGTCACAGTGGGCAGCCTTTGGCCCAAGGCATCGGTCCACGACACGGTACTGTCGAAGGACTCGTTGCCAGAAATCGTGCTGTTCTTCACATCTGCCTGCGCGTCGAACCAGACGAAAATCCCACCGCCGTCCGTGGGGGCGACATTGCGGGCGATCGTGCTTCCGGTAACGTCCAAGACGGCTTGGTTGCATGCCAAGAGCCCGCCACCCTTACCGGCCGCACGATTGTCGGAAATGGTGCTGGCTAGGATATGCGTGGACCCGCCCCACACGGCGATGCCCCCGCCGGCCCCCGAGGCGGAATTGCCCGCGACCAGGCTGGTGTCCAATTGCAGCGTTCCCGCGGTCAGGATTCCGCCGCCATCTTGGCCTCCGGGAGATGCTCCACCCGTGACTCCCGTTCTTCGCAGGACAAGCCGCGCACCCGGATGGACTTTGAACACGCGATCCAGGCCCCCGGCATCGATCGTACTGGTGCGGGCTTCGTCGCCGACGATCGTGATATCCCCCATCACGTCCAGGTCGCCGGAGGCTTCGTTCGACCAGGGGGGCGATGAAGTTGGGGTTGAGCCGCCCGGCACGGTGGTCGGGAACGGCATCGCTATATCCGGCACGGGTGGAAGACTCAACCTGTACGTTCCGCTGTCCAACACAATCGTGCGCGTTGCCGGTGTGGCGGCATTGGCCTCCTGAATCGCAGCACGCAGGGTACAGACACCGGAGGCAGCGGCGCAGACGCCGTCACCGACGTTCGCATCGACGGCGTCTTCAAGTGTGTCGACGTAAAGGACCGAGGCATCGGCAATCCAGACCGAGAACTCGCCGAATCCACTGGGAGGCACAGACAGGCCGTACACGTTCCGCACCTGTTCCTGCAGCATGGACACGACGTAGCGCCCGTAGTCCAAAGCGTCCCAAGTGCCGTCTGGGGCCGCCAGTCGGTAGGTCGCCGTGGTTTCGTGGCCGTCCGGACTCACCACCAGGGACTCCGGCATCAGCGTGACGGAGAATGACTCTTGGGCACCCCATTGGCGCGCGACTACAAGGTCGGCGCTATCCAGTGTCGCGACATCGATTCCGTGCCGATCGATGTACCGCACGGTGATGAGATTCTCCGTCCCGCCAGCCGTCGTGATGTTGGCGGCGCTGACCAGGTGCGCCCGCGGAGCAAAAGCGTTGGAATCCAAAGCCCGCCTGGCGTTCAAGCGTCCGCCGACGACGGTCCGTCGCAACAGTTCAGGTAGCGGCTCCGCGGAACCCAGCAGCGCCTGCCGGACTTCGGCCAACGTGGCATCGGGTACCTCAGCCCAGACCAAGGCTGCCACGCCTGCGACGTGCGGAGCAGCCATACTGGTCCCGTTGGACGTGCCGTACCGGCCACCGGGCAAGGTACTCAGCACGCCGACACCAGGAGCGGCCAAGTCGACTGCAGTGCCGCCGTAGTTGCTGAAGCGTGCCAATTCGTCGTGCGACCCTGTCGCCGCCACCGTGAGGATGTTGTCCAGGTCGTAGCTGGCCGGAAAGAACGGCTCCGCGTCGATGTCGATGCCTTGCCCCAGAATGTTGCCATTGCCGGCTGCGGCTACGAACAGCAGGCCAGCGTCGCCCGCGGTTGTGATCGCCGTCCGCAAAGCGGCACTGTACCCGCCTGACTGGCCCCAACTGGCGTTCAACACGCGGACGTTCTCCCCATGTTCGGTCCGCATCATCGTGGCATAGTTCACCGCCAGGACCGCATCGGAAATCAGGCCCTGATTGCTGCTATCCAGGAACTTGAGGGCCATCAGGGAGGAGCGCCAGTTGATCCCCGACACGCCGCGGCCATTGTTGCCGATCGCCCCAATCGTCCCCGCCACATGCGTCCCGTGGCCCAGGACGTCGCGCGGGTCGTTGGGCGCAAACGACTCGTCAGATGCCGCCCGAAAATTCCAGCCGAACAAATCGTCCACGAATCCGTTCTTGTCCGTATCCAGACCATCGCCCCACTGGAGATCGTTCAGCAGATCCTGGGCGTCGATGTACCCATTGCCGTTCTTGTCTGCCACCAACAACGCGTTGGCCGCATCGTTCAGGTCGTAAAACGTGATTCGCCCGTCGGCATCGGTGTCCACCAGCTTCGACTTGAGCCCCTCCGGAATCTCGCCCTGGTTGAGCCAGATATTCAGGTACAAATCGGGATGCGTGACGTCGATGCCCGCAAGCCCGTCATCGACGAGAAATCGGGATCGTCCGGCAGCACCTGAGCGGACACGACTTGGTCCGACTCGAACGTCGCCACGTGAGGGTTCGCGGCCAACGCCGCGCGCGTGATTTCGTCCGGGGCGAAAGAACGCACCAGCACTTGGCCGGGCAGGCCCAGGCCGCGGAGCACCTGGAAGTCGGCTGCCGCCGTGTCTAACAGTTGCTCGACCTGCTGAACCGAGCTGGCGGTGGCCTCCGCGTTCAAACGGACGATCCAGTTACTGGCCTGCGGCGGCATTGCCAGCGGACCATAGACGGCGGACGAGGTCCCGGCCGACGCGGTGTTCAGGCCAGCCCCAGGTGCGGGTGCGACGGCGAACCAAGCGGGCGAGACCTGGCCGTAGTCATCCAGGCCGCTGCCGTTTAGCAGCACGCGCGGCTCGAGCGGTTCCACTCGCAGGAAGCGATACCGCCGATGGCGGCGCGCGGACAGCGTCCAATTCGCCACGGACAATGTGCTGCGTCTGGCCGATGGGTTGCGTGCCATGAGATCGTCTCCACTAAAAAGGCTCATACCATCTCGCCGGACAGCGGCCAGGGCCGGCGGTGAACCCGGTCCGCGGCGAGCAAGCCCCACAACTCCTCATCTATCTCTGCGCGATTCTCCCTCGGCCACCTCGGCGCCGTCCTGGGCGGTTCCGCCTCCCCTGGAGCCACCGCCTGCCCATTTAGGTGGGTAATCACGACCAGCACGTCTTGCGCGCTCACCCGCCGATCCCAGTTCACGTCGGCTGATGTTCCATCGTAACCATCAAACGGATGCTGGTAGGTCGTTTAACCACGACGTGCCGGAGCGTGCCCGACATGCATCCCTCTCGGAAAACGCGCACCGATTCAGCATTCGATGAGCCAAGACAACCGCCGACAGCAGACGACAAATTGCCGCGCGCAGGCATGCAGGTATTCAATTCTATCTGTCTGCTCTTCTTTCGTAAATCCAGTGGGGTGGTCCGCTGTCGGGTGGTCCGCAGCTTCACCTTTCAGCACGACAGCTCGGTCAGTAGAAGCACTCTCAACGATGTCGCGGTTCTTTCCTACCTCGACGCGCGCGCCGGGGAGCCTTTTGAAGTTCGCTCTGTCAACTGCCCGGCCAACGGACGATGCGATTTGACCAGCCCGCGTCTCACATCCGGCGTCAAGGTTCGGATCGCCGACCAGCAAGATCCCTGCTGCGGACGTCTCTCGCGGCAGCTGATCGATCAGATCCATCGGTGTGCACAGCCAGATTAACGTGTATCGATCAACCAGGTACTTCGACTCTCCACATGGAATCGCGTAAAAGGGAGTGGTTGCAAGAACCCCGTCTGGGACGATGTAGAGTCGCTGAATACCTTCCCCCAATTGATTCTCGATCGGCTGCCAAAGCACCTCTCTCAGTTGATCGCCTGCTGTCGTTATGTCGACCATCCCATCGCGAGTATCGCGAACGATCTCCAGCAGCTGTAATCCTCGCTCCTGAACTGTCTCGGTACGAGCTTTGTGCGGGACGAGTGAACTCGTGGCCACCGCGTCAGTGAACGCCTTCACCTTGATCTCCAGTTCGTCGGCTCCTCCGAGTGATATCTTCGTGGTGCGATAATTCGACCGAATAAGCCATGCAAAGTAACGACGTTGACAAACTGCGAAATGGATGATCGCCTCATCTAAGTTAAGAGAACCCCGTAGCCCGTCGGGGCTAGCAGCAAACCGCTCGACCTCAAGCACCGTGGATATCGAAACGTGCCTTGTCAATGATGTCTTCGGTTCCGGTAAGTTTCCGCGTCCCCAGAATGTTCCCTTTCGCAACACATCGGCGCAGGTGTTTTCCGCAGGCCGGTCGTGTGTCAGTAATCGGCTGGCGTCCAGGGCGCAGTTGCGTGCCCCGCGTACGTTCCTTTCCGGTCGCACCAACCCGGCCGATTTCCCGCCAATCTAGGCCAGGGGCGGTCGAGGGGCAATGAACGGTTGCTTGCGGGGCGCTGTCGCGCGCCCCGTAGTCCTTCCTTTGCCGGCACGCAAGCGCCGAGCCACCGCCGCAGCGGCGGGCCCCGAAGGTCGCGGTGCCAAACACGGCTCTCGCAAATCAAAACGCCGAAAACTCGTGGCAGGTCCCGTCTTCGCGACGGGCGTGGACGTTGCATACGGTAGCTCAGTCATTCACCGTATTCCACAGCCTGGCCACGCGGCCACGGCGAGCCGAATATACCATGTGCTGCGTCGAGAAGCACGACGGGTTACCTCATTTGTCTGCCACAAAGAACACAAGAAACCACAAAAATGAACGGCACCTTTTCGTGCCTTCTTGTGTTTTTTGTGGCTATCTTTCCTCGGTCGTCAGGTACGGCCTTCCACCAGCACGAGAGTGCCGAAGTGACCTGCTTGCTCCACTCTTGCTCGGTGATCGATTGGCCGTAGAACACGACTCGCACGTGGTTGTGGTGCTGCGGCGTGCTGTTGGCCAGGAGCGTCATCGTCCGTTGAATGCCCCGGCCCAGCGGCGACGGGTCGCTCACGGGCTCCGGCGGCGGAAACTCGCCGGAGCGCGCCCTTGGCTCTGGCGGCGGCGTGGGGAGTGTCGTGCGGGGCGGGGGCTGCAGGGCCGAGGCGGTGGGGGCCGGTTCAACCGCGGCTTTTTCGGCCGCTGCCCCCACAGCCACGATCGCCATTGCTCCGGCCATGAGCACCCACATTCGCTCCCAGAGGCGACCACCGGTACGGCAGTGCGCACACGCCACTTGGACAAGGAGTTCTTTACTCCTCAGCATTGATTCACGCGTATTCATGGTTTACTCCATGACCTGGATATAGCGGGCCTCACCGCGACGGACGTAACGCTCGAGGCTCTGGTACACGTCGTGGAGGATCAGCGTGGCTGCGGGGGACTCCGGCGCGAAGGGCAAGCGCGCATCGCAAATGGTGCGTTTCGTTCCTGTGCGCCCCTCGCTTGTGCTTCCTGAAGTTGTGCATTCTGGTCCGTTGCACGAGAAGCCCCCGGCGTCAGCCGGCGGGAGAACTCCGGCCCCTGATGTGCGGGTAGTCTTCGGGTCGGTCGAAGACCAAGAGCTTGATCAGAATCAGGGGTCCGATGCCGCTGGCAGCGCTGAGGAAGAACACCGGACGCCAGTCGCCGAAAGTGACGGCGAGTTGAGTGGCCAGGATGCTGGCCCAGGCCGGCGTCAAGATCCACGCCAGCGACAAGAACGCCTGGGCCCGCGCGCGACCCGCCTTGTTGAACCAACGCATCAAGATGCGGGCCGACGGTACAAACTCCGTACCGATCAGCAGGCCGAACAGCGCCATCCGGAAGAAGTACTCGGTGGGCGACTTGATCAGCCCCATCCAACCGGCCATCAGCGACCACGCGACGATGGAGAACAGCAACAGCCTTTTCGCTCCGAACCGGTCGGTCAACACCCCGGAAATAATCTGCGCGGGCCCGTAGAAAATCATCATCAAGAACGCGCCCGTGCCGATGTCGGCCGTCGTCAGCCCGATGTCCCCGGCGAAACGCGGCGTCAGCACGGTGGCGATGACCCGGTCCAGATACTGAATGCTGTAGGCCAACACGAGCGTGAAGGCCACGCACCAGCGGTAGGGGAAGCGGGTCATGTTCGTCTGCTTCTGCTCGTGGTCAACAATTCAGTAAGCCCCGAACTCGTACGCTGCGTCGAACATCGCCAGGATGTTCTCCGGCGGCACGTTCGCTTGAATGTTGTGGATCTGATTGAAGACGTAGCCGCCGCCAGGGCTGAAGATCTTCAGCCGTTCCTGCACGTGCTCGCGAATCTCCCCAGGCTGGGCGCAGCCGAGTACGCGCTGCGTGTCGCAGCCGCCGCCCCAGAATACCAGCCGGTCGCCGAATTCCTACTTCAACCGCGCGGGGTCCATGTTGGCGGCCGACGTTTGCACGGGATTGAGGATGTCGATGCCAGCCTCGATGAAATGCGGGATCAGGTGGTAGATTGAGCCGCAGCAGTGGAGGAAGACCTTCCAAGAGGTGTGGGTATGAATCCAGTCGCACAACTTCTTGTAATGCGGCTTCAGCATCTCGGCCCAAAGTTCCGGCCGGACGAACTCGCCCCGCTGCGTGCCGCTATCGTCGGCCGCGATGCCCCAGGCGAAGACGTAATCGCCCACGGCCTCGTGCACCAGCTGGAGGCAGTGGATGGTGGCCTCGACCGAGCGGTCCATCATCTCGTGGCAGGTCTCCTGTTCCGTCATCAGCAGCATCATCCACTCGTCGGTTAAGCCCTGGGTGACGTTGCTGGTGCGGTCGGTGATCAGGCTCAGCCCGAGGAAGCACACGCCGAAGCCCCAGCCGAGGAGTGCGTAGTCGGTGTTGTGGTACAGCGCGCGGCCGTATTCCTGCAGCAGCGTCAGATGCTCGTCCGGAATATCGGACACAGGGCGAAACTTCTGCGGGTCAATCCGGTCGCCCCGGTTGAACGACACATCGTCGAAGTAATAGCCGCCCTTGGGCATCTGGAAGGTGGTCGGCGATCCGTCCGCGTTGAGCAGGATCCAGTTGCCCGCGGTGTCCTCGGCGATGCGCGTGTCCGGTGGGAACAGTACCTGGGTGCCGTCGAAAAGCCGGCGCGGTAGCCACTCGCTATCCGGCCGCGCCAGTGGCAACACGCAGGACAGATCCAGCGGCACCACATCCACGTGCAGCCGGCGGAGCACTTCGTCTTCGAGGGCCGCGATCATGAAACGGGGGTCCACCACCTTCGTCGGCGTCGTGATGCCGAGTTGGCGTTTGAGTTTGTCGTAGGCGATCGCGGCGATGGTGGACGCTTTCATGGCGCCCAGATCGATCGGCACACGGTCCGGAACTTGATGGTTGACAGCTTGGGCTACTCGTTCGCGAGACTTCATGGCGATCACTCCCTATTCTTCCTGCGGCAGACGCAGCCATTGTGGTCTCAAGAACCTGCGGATGAATCTTCTGGCCGTCGAGTGTACAGGCTCGTTGCGACCCAGGAAAGACGGACTCGGCGAACGGCGGTGGACGCGGGCCGCGTTCCGGGCAGGCAGGACTTTTTCGCCGAGATCTTCGCCGATGGTACGTGCCACGCGTCGTTTGGTCACGGGCACGAAAACGGGGGAGGAAGGAGTAAGGCGTGTCTGGTGCGACGAACGTAAGCATCCCCCGGGCAAGCCCTCGTCGTGATACACAAGATTTTCGCCCCGAGAGGGGCAGCCTAGGGCGATGCAAAGTTGGAGTTGACATGGGAAATTGGCACGGTGGCAAGGGCGAGAGCCTGTTTCGCTGCTTGCCGCGAAAGGGCGCACATGACAGATCGAGACAACGCCCTGATCCTGATCCACGGGTTTTCGCCCCGATAGGGGCAGCCACATCGCAGCCCAGGGCAGAGCGGAGCGGCGTTCGCCGCGTAGCGCCGCCCTGGGTTATGCAAGGATTGAGAACACTAGCCCTGAAGGGGCGAAACAAGCCTTGGTCACGTCTGACGAATGATGCGCGTGAGAGGAACCGCCTTGTTTCGCCCTTTCAGGGCTACCAGGTTGCTTCGAACCCGTACCCAGGGCGGCGCTCCGCGGCTGTCGCCGCGACGCTCTGCCCTGGGCTGATTTGTTAATGCCCCTTTGGGGCGGAAGAATTGTGGGTAACGACGAGGGGCAAGCCGGAGGCATTCATCAAATACCAAAGTGAATGCCGACACCTTATGATCAAGGCCCCGGTCACCAGCCGGTCGCCCGCCAACCCCGCCCACACGGCCCAGTTTCCGTCCGTGTTGCGGTGGTGAGTGAACCGGGGGTGTCCGGGGACCGTTGCCAACCAGCAGTATCGCCCGTAGGCTGCTGGATCGCGAGACGCTACGTCTTCATCACGATCCCAGACGCTTTCCGACGCCGAAGGACGGTGCCGGTCGTCCCCAATCGCATGGATCGCGTGATTCCTTCTGTCCGGTAGTTTTCAGCCTACAGGCGGGTAGAATGGACCGCGTCGAGGGACGGGAACCGAGGGTCGGTCGGATAGGGCCAGGCGTTCACGGATCTTCCGGGGTATCTTGAAAGACTGCTGCGGCAGACGGCCGTCCAGGCGGGGGACGACCAGCAGCAGAAGCGTCCACTTCGCGTACTGGCCCGTCTGCCGGAAAACATCACCCACTATCTGAATCGGCTGGCGGAGAAGACGGCCTGCCTGACCCTGTTGGGCATGGGTCGCAGCCTGCAGGTCGAGTTGCCGATCGACGAAGCGTATGTGCCGTTGCGGACGACGCTGGCCAGATCGTTGGAGGAACGCCCCACCGATCGCTTCCAGGCTGGACACGCCGAATACGAGGAAGGCGTCGATCTCGGCGAAGTTTTCCGCAAGGCTGCGGAGTTCAAACTGCACGGCGTCGTCCTGCTGGGCGAGCCTGGTTCGGGCAAGACCACCGGCGCGCGGCAGCTGGCCTGGCGTCTGGCCAGCCGACAGAGTCTACCTGAGGACGTCGGACTGCCCACCGGCACGACGCCGGTGTTCCTGCGTTTCCGCAACCTGTCTCGGGAAACACTGGCTGACAAGTACGGGCTGCGTGCGTTTCTGGAAGCGGAGACACGTTGCGAAGGTGCACGCGATGGTTTGGGTGTGCCTGGCCAGGATCTATGGAACGGCCGCGGTGGCGGTTTACTTTGGATTCTTGATGGCTTGGACGAGGTCGTTGATCCCGAGGCACGGAAAAAGGTTTCCGGCTGGGTGCGTGAGGCGTTACAGGATCGTCCCCAAGATCGGTTCCTGGTCACGTGCCGGTTCCAGGGTTATTTTCGCGAGGGTGTGTCGCTGGGCCCGAAGTTCGTCGAGTTTCACGTCCGCCCGCTGGACGACGAACAAGTAAAACGGTTCGTGTGCGATTGGTTTCGCGCGGCCTATGGAAAGCTGCTCGGTTGCGGGCCGCCGGCCGCCGCATGCGCGGCGGAGGATAGCGGCGCGTTACTGAACATCCTGGCTCGTCCGACGTATCAAGCCGGCCATATCCGCGAACTTTCCACCAACCCGTTGTTGCTGACGATTCTCTGTATTGTTTTTCACGAGGAACGCAAGTTGCCGACCGGGCGTGCCGAACTGTATGCCCATTGCGTGCGGGTGCTGCTGGAGTATTGGCGGCGCGACATTTACACCGCGGAATCGGGAACCGGTCTGAAGCCTTACGACGCCGAAGCGGCACAGGCCGTGCTGGCTCGGATCGCTTGGTGGATGCACCAGCAGCAGGACCGCACGGCCGCTCCCTTGGAGGAACTGGCCGCAGAAGTCGCCAAGGGTCTGGCGGACGTGGCGCCCAGTTCGGGCCTGGGCAGTGACGGACGCCGCTTTCTGGAACGTATGCGGGACGAGTCGGGCATCTTGGCGATGGCGGGCGAGGGCCGCTGCGGGTTTCTGCATTTGAGTTTTCAGGAGTACCTGGCGGCGGAGTATGCGGCCCATGAGGGGTTGGCCAAGGAATTGGCCTCGCGCGCAACAGAAAGTTGGTGGCGGGAAGTGGCCCTGCTGTCTCTCCGGCGCTCGCGCCCGTACTGCGAAGCCTTCTTCAGGGAAATGCTGCAGGCCGGAATCGCGGAGAACCACCCGGATCTGGCCCAGCGTTGCTTGGAAGAAACCCTGTTCTTCACCAGTGGTCCGTTTGTCCAAACGCTCCAGCGCGCCCAGGCGAAAGACTCGTGGAAGGCTTCACTCTGGACCATCGCGGAAATGCTCCACCTCGTGCGGCCGAACCAAGCCAGCGCCCCGCGTGCCCATGATACACGCGTGGCAGCGATTCTGCGGTTGTTGCGCGACCGTGCCGACCAAATACCCGAACTCGACGCGATCTGCCGTCGGCTAGCCGCATCCGAGGACCAGGAAACGCGGGGATTCGCCAGGGAAATCCTGGCCCGCCGCGGAATTGAGTTGCAGGAAGAAGTCGTGGAACGCGGCGTTCTCGTCGAGGAGCGCACGGGATTGACTTTCGTGGCGATTCCAGCGGGTGAGTTCCGGATGGGATCGGACAAGAGTTCTTATGCTGACGAGAAGCCTGTTCACCGGGTGTGCATCTCCCGCGGTTTCTGGCTGGGAAAATACCCCGTGACCAATGCCCAGTACGGCCGGTTCCTCGAAGCCGCTGGAAAATCCGTCAAGAAAC
Organism: Planctomycetota bacterium; assembly: GCA_026692885.1. The sequence goes on from JAPLNJ010000662.1 coordinate 18,457, forward strand.
CAGAATC
>JAPLNJ010000663.1 GCA_026692885.1 Planctomycetota bacterium
AGCTTGAAGGTGAGCTTCAGGATGCCGTCCTTCAACTCTGTTACGGGTTCGCCATTGAGATTGTCGGGCAGGCGAAGTTGCCGCTTGAACGAACCGTAGGACAGCTCACGAATGTGATACTGGAATGCTGCCGGGTGACACGGTGGCTTGACCAGGGTAGGATTTCCATGTCGGCGGGTCTCTCCGCGTACTGAACCCCAAGGACAACTGCCATGATCCACCAGGAACAATTCTCCTTCGAGACGACAGGCCACGGGCACACGACAGGCCACGGGCACATGGCCAATGTCACCGATCAGGTCGCGGCGATGGTTGGTCGCTCAGGCGTCAAAGTCGGCATCGTCCAGGTGTTTTCATCCACCTGGAATGCGACGTGCGCCCGCGACGGCGGACCGTGATGGTGACGGTCATGGGGGAGTAGGGGCCGGTCCGACATCGACCACATCCTACGGACACGAGGCACAGAATGAACACGATCCGAAAAGGGGGCGCGTGGCTGCTGTGGGGACTGGTCCTCTCAGCCTCCGCGCTGGCGGACGAGCCCCAAGATCCCAAGACCAGCAGCATCTGGATCGACGTGTATACGGGCGAGCCACTGCCGTACGAAGCCGTCTTGAGAGACTTGGCAACGGCTGACGTCATCTACCTGGGTGAACGTCACACGGTTGAACGACATCACGCCCTCCAGGCGGCGATCCTGACCGATCTGGCCCAACAAGCAGTCCCGCTGGTCCTGGGGTTGGAGCAGATCGAGTTCTGGCAGCAGCCGAGCCTCGACCGCTACAACCGAGGAGAGATCGACTGGAAGCAACTGGCGGAGGCAACGGACTGGACAAAACGCTGGTCGAACTACCAACAATACGAGCCCGTTCTGGCCGCCGCCCGCAAGGCGCAGGCTCCCGTCATCGCGATCAACGCCAGGGCGGAGACGATCCGGCAGATCGCACGAAGCGGCGGCGTCGCACACCTGCCCCTCAAGGCCAGACAGGATCTCCCCGCGGAGATGCTGTTGCAGGACCCGCTTTACGAGAAGCTGCTTCTCCTCCAGTTGATGGTCCACGCCTCCGCAGCGCCAGAGAGGCTCCGCCCGATGATCGAGGCCCAGATCGCGCGCGATGAAGCCATGGCACAGACGCTGGCGGCATTCGCTAAGTCGAAATCGGGGAAGAACCGAAAATTGCTTGTCCTTTGTGGAGCGGGTCATGTCTCCCACGGGCAGGGAATCCCCACTCGGGTTCGGCGACGGTTGCCCGGTGTTCGCGACCGCATCGTCTTGCTTTCTGAAAGCGGTGAGGTTCAGCTTTCCCCGGAAGAGATGGCCCAGGCACGCGAGATCGAGATCACGCACGAACAGTGGCGCGAAATCAAACAGCCCGTGGCCGACTATCTGTGTGTCAAACCTTTGGCCCGTGAGCCCGGTCCTGCCTCCCCAGACTCCGAGGAGAACTGAGTGGCCAGCAAGCCCGCTGGGATACAGGTTCGATCGAAAGGATAGCTGCAATGGTCCACCAGGAACCTGGCAGGCAGTGAGAAGTAGCCCCCGCCCCTCGTCACCTCACCGGCGACCGTGGGCATCGTGGCCGGCATCGAGTATGATCTTCCTGGATTGTTCGGGGCGGCCGGGCAGCAGACATGCAAGCCACATCGAAACCACCGGGGACGAGATGGGGGGAACTGATGGCTCTATGCACCGAGCATCGCGAGATTCCGTGCGAATGGCAATCATGTTGACCGCAATGGCGATTGGGGCAATCCTCGAACTGCCTGTCAGGAGCGACGAGTGGAGTGGTCCCCTGGAGGGCTGGGCCGACGCCAAGCGGGACTTCCAGGCCGTCACCGACGCTCGCCCAGGTCGAGGCCGTCGGCGACGGCCAGTGGGCAACGTCCGGTCCGGGGCCTGCGCGACGCGGGTGATTCGCTATTCGTGCTGAATAGAATCCCAGAGTGCCCGGTCAAAGGCGGTCGCTCGGTTGGGGCACACGTTGCGCTGACACACCTGGCAACTGCGGAAATCGGTCTCCGTCGGGAAGCAAATCCCCGACACCGTCTTGTTGGGAATCATCAGATACGTATCCGTGAGCTCGACACCAATCTGCCGTGGGATATCGCCGAGCAAGGTGAACAGTTCCCGCTGCTGCTGGATGGGCCACACGGCAGCATCTCCAGAGCCGGGGTGCATGGCGGACGTCTTCGGCAGGCGATACCGGCGGTCTAAGTGGTCCGCCAGGTGCTGCCGGGCCGCACCTAATAGTTCGCCCTTGATCAGGTCCCACCAAAACTCTTGCAAGAAATCCTCTCGGTGCGGAGCGACTTGATCGAGTTCTCGACCGCAGGTAACCACGAACGGAAACACGCGTTCCGCATGCTCCAGATTGCCACGCAGCATCCGGCTCTGAAACGTGATGCCCTCGATCGTCACGGTGGCCTCGCCTTTGGCGTCGATAAACGCCTCGCGATACCCTGCTTTCGGCCGCCCGACGACGCCAGCCGTCTGCACCAGTCGCTCGAAGTCGGCGGCATCATCGGAATCCGGGGCGACATGGGCCCGTTGCGCCAGCGCCAGCGAGTCGAGCTCGAACGGAATCTCCGAGAGTGTCTGCATGATTTACTGTCCGTCATCTTTCTGTCCGCCGTCGTCTCTTGTCTCCCGCAAGACGCCGGTGAAGGGGTGAGGCATCCAGTTGAGTTCCAGGCACGGCCGCTAATTCTCGTGCGGAACTGCCGGAACTGCAATGTGCCCTGCTGCTGCGACCTGCTGCTGCGACACCACTCACTGCCGAGGTGCTAGGCCGTGAGGGTTTCACCACTTGGCCGCGATCCGGTAGGTGCTGCCTTCGATCACCGCCCAGCGCCCGCGACCGGATCCGAACGGCGAGACTGGGCGACTGCTTGGTTGCCGATTCAATTTGCCCTAGAATCGCGGTCTGCCGATACAGCCACGTACTGAGGGAAAGTCAAGGAACATCACCAGGAAACGACACCCATGAATTATCTCCGCATGCCAGCCGTTCTCGTCACGGCCGCACTTTGGACCGCATCGTGCTGCCTTGCGGCCGCGCCCAAACCGCTTCAGGTTTTCATCCTCGCCGGGCAGTCCAACATGGAAGGCCAAGCCGTCGCCGACCTGGATGGAAAGGACTACAACGACGGCAAAGGCACCTTGGAATTCCTGCTGCGCGACCCGGCCAAGGCGTCGCTTTTCAAGCACCTCAAGGATGCCCAGGGCCGTTGGACAGTACGGGAAGATGTGTGGGTGCCTTGGGCACAGCGATGAAGTCGCTTTGTGCAGCCCGGAAATGACGTTTTCTGCGACCGTTTCGTATGAGCAACGTGAATGGCATTTCGTCTCGCTGTTGTTGTCGTGGTAGGGCACGGATCATCGGTTCCACAGGGTGTCTGGCGCTAGGCCGCTCCAAAGTTGGTCTTGACTGCGGAAAATGAACGGGTGCGTCAGGGTACAAATTGTTTCGCTCTAGGACGAATGTTTGTAGTGGAATCGGCAGTTAAACACAGGGACGTAGCCCCTTGGACAGGGGCTCCCGCCCCCGCC
>JAPLNJ010000664.1 GCA_026692885.1 Planctomycetota bacterium
GGAAGGGCAAAGGAATGCGGGGCAGGGGAATAAGAGAACGAATGCTGGTTGGCTATTGCCGCGTCTGCCCTCCCTTCCCGATTCCCCTGCCCAACATTCCCTTGCCCAAGAAATGTGTATCTTGGTAAGCGTCGTGAAGCCCCAGAACGATCGTGGATCGACTTGCCTGCGTCGGTCACATCGACCGATGCGAGTTTCGGACAAACGAAGAACCACAACCAGCGCGTGTTCACCGCCAGCAACGGCAAAGAGTACGACTATCTGTGCGGACTGTGCTGTCAAATCCTCGGGAGCGAAACAGACGGTCCGCGGATCATCACCTACGACGGAAAGGAGCGCTGGGCGCAGCAGGTTCGCGTCGGTTGCTTCTCACCCAATTACCAGACGTTCTTCCACGGGAACGTCTCCGAGATCCTGGTGTACAGCCGCCCGCTGACGCCCCAGGAACGTCAGAGAGTCATGGTGTACCTGATGGACAAGTGGGGCCTTTGATTGACGGCGTTGGCGGCTTGCGGTAGATTGCCGCCATGCCACGAACAGCCCGGTTCGCTCCTGGGGGATGGTGTTCCACGCCTTGCACCGTGGGGGGGGCGGATGCGTCTGTTTCTGAAGGCCGCGAACTTCGCGGGCTTCGGGCGGATGCGGAGTTGGACGCTTCTCGCGCTAACGCTGCGGGTTGGGGATTTGCCATGCCATGCTTTGCAGGGATCAACAACTCATGATCGACCTCAGACAACACGTTCGCTGGCTGCTGGCTCTGCTCGCCGTCGCGATGACTTCGTCCGTCACGCTCGCCGCGCCGCCGCAAATCCCGTCGCTGCCGTGGCAGCAACGCTCCGACTGGATCAATGTCAAAACGGATGTCGCACCGCGAGCCGTCGGCGATGGCCAGGCGGACGATACGGCCGCCATTCAGAAAGCGTTCCGCGGCGTGCGCGACGGTTCCGTCCTGTATTTTCCGCCCGGAACGTATCGGCTCACCCAGCCGATCTCCGTGAAGAACCCCAGCGGCGCGCGGTGGATCGGCGGGCTCGTGATCGGTCACGGGCGCGATTCGAAGTTCGTCTGGGACGGCGCCGCGGGCGGGCGGATGTTCGTGCTGGACGGCGTCGCCTACTCGCGGTTCATCGGCTTCGATTTGGATGGCCGCGGCAAAGCGGCGGTCGGCTTCCACTACGAAGCGGTCGCCGGATTTCAGACGGAAGTCACCCACCGGCATCTGGCGTTTCGCGGGTTCACCGATGCGGCCGTGTTGGAAAAGCATCCGAGGAACGGCCAGGCGCTCGCCGAGACCACGTTCGAGAACTGCCTGTTCGAGGACTGCGAGCGGGGCGTCGCGTTCCTGCAGTTCAATGACTACGACTACACGTTCGACGGCTGCGAGTTCCGGCGGTGCGGTGTGGGGCTCGATAACGTTCACGGAAATTTCTACGTCCGGAATTGCCACTTCGAAGCCAGTCGCGTCGTCGACATCCGCGATTGGTCGGAGCATTGCAGCTCGATTCGCCGCACGACGTCGCGCGGTTCGCAGGCGTTTGTGCAACGGCTTTCGACGGTCGCGTCGCTGACGATCCAGGATTGCCACGTCGACGGTTGGAAGAATCCTGAAGGGGCGATCCTGCTGTCGCGCCCGCCGGTGCTGCTGTTCGATTGCGTGTTCGCGGATCCGCCCAAAGACGCCCAGGAAAAGGACTTGGCGCCTGTCCGTGTCCACAGCGAAGGCCAACGGCTACTCGTGTCGAACAACCAGGTCTGCAGCACTTCGGGCCTGACCCAGGGTCCGAATCCGCTGCTGCTGGAGATTCCCGCCAGCCAGCGCAAGGGCGTGGTCAAAGGCTCCGGCCAGAGTTTTCTCCACGAAACGGTGACGGTGCCGAAACGAGTCTTCGACGCGCGCCGCGATTTCGGCGCGAAGGGCGACGGTCAGGCGGACGACACGGCCGCGATTCAAAAGGCGATCGACGCAGCCGCTGCGGCGTCGGGTGACGCGATCGCGTATCTGCCGAGCGGCAACTACGTCATCAAGCAGACGCTGAAGATCACCGGCCAGCGGTTCTTCGTCGGCGGTAGCGGCTGGGGGACGAAGCTGCTGTGGCGCGGCCCGGCCGACGGCGTGATGGTCGAGATTCGCGATCCGCGGCACGTCACGCTGGAGGAGCTGATGATCGGCTCGCACGATGTCGGGCCGACGAACAACGGCATCGACATTCAGCAGTTCGGTTCGGCGCGGCCGTCGCATATAACGTACGACGGCGTGTATGCGTTCGGCATGTACCAGAAAGAGCCGTTGCGCAAAGGCGTGCGGTTCACGAACCTGACGCAGCACGACGTGGTCGTCATGCCGCACATCCAGGGCAACCTGCGATTCACGAACTGCGGCCGCGCGACCGTGCTGGCGAATTGCAGCTACGAGGGTTCGGTGGTGGTCGACGGCAAGGACCGGGCTCGCGACGGGCTGATCGGGTTCCAAACGCGGCTGGCGACGGTCGTTACGCATGGGCTGTACCTGCGTGACAGCCACAGCATCGTGATGAGCGACTTCTACGTGGAGCAGGCGGACAACGGCTACCAGTTCGAAGGTTCGGCCGACGACCCGCGGGGGCGAGCGACCATCACGGGGGCGAAGTTCCACTCGTTCGAATCGCCCGACCCGGCGAAAAACACGCTGATCGACGTCCGCAATTACCGCGGCGAGCTGTTCATCGGGCCGTACCAGTTCTATCAGGATCCAAAGAAGATGCGGATGAAGCAGCAGGGCTCGAACCCCGTGGAGCTGCTGCTGTTGGCCGGCAGTTGGTACGGGGCGAAGCCCGATGCGCAGCTCGGACCGTCCGCGAAGATCACCTACATTGGCAACGAGTTCTACGGGACGGGGGCCGACGGCGAACCAGCCACGGACCGTTCCGCCTTCCTGGAACTCCCCTCCGAGGCGACATTGGCCAAACTCCGCGCGGCACTGGACGACTTGCGGCGGCTCGGGGAGGCGGATCTGCGGTTGAATCATCCGTAAAGGATCAGTAGTTGGACATCGCCATTTTGAGCGAGACAGTCCGCTCCAACGTGCTTCTGTAGAACACCTTGTGTGACAAGAGACCCCATCCAGCTTGCCTGGATGGTGAACCAGATTGACCGGCTAGAACCGATGGCCACTCACACCTTCTCCCTTTTTCCCCGCCCTGCCGCCGAAGGCGGCAGGGCGGGGAAAAAGGGAGATTTTTTGGGGCGTTGGTGTAGCCTGCAAATCTGATTCACCAACGGCACAAGGCCGTTGGGGTCTGGAACTTGCGTGGAAAGTGGCGCTGTCCAATTAGGACGGGCGGTCGGAACGAACCAGCATGAGCAACGATCCGGAATTACTCCACTACATGACCCCGAGCAACCCGATGAAGCCGATCCTCGTCCTTCCGTCGCCTCGCCATTGATTCGTAAAGACGCACTCGCCGATGCGCTCCACGCGTCGTTGGTAGGAAGAGCAAAGGGCCCAATGGAAACCACAGAAAAGCTGATCCGCGTAACTCCGCAGGAGCTGCAGGCCGTTTTCGATCGGCTTGAAGCCGAGCACACCACCCGCCTCGGCATCATCGGGTCGAACGTTCCGTTGTCTGCCGACCCGAACGACTGGCCCGAATCCTTCCGGGGCCAGCCGGTCTTTCAACTCGGCGAGCCGTGGCCGGGGTTGGTGGACCGTGTGATCCGGCTCCGGCACCTCGATCGGCTGGCTCTGTGGAGTCTGGATCTCGGCGAAGCCGGAGCCCTCGAGATTGCGGAGCACCTCACCCAGCTCTCTTCGCTCGTGGTTGGCAGCAACAACATCGGCAAAGCCGGAGCCCGCGCGATTGCGGAGCACCTGACCCAGCTCACTTCGCTCGTGGTTGGCAGCAACAACATCGGCGAAGCCGGAGCCCGCGCGATTGCGGAGCACCTCACCCAGCTCTCTTCGCTCGAGGTTGCGCACAGCGGGATCGGCGACGCCGGATCCAGCGCGATTGCGGAGCACCTGACCCAGCTCACTTCGCTCGATGTTTACGGCAACAA
>JAPLNJ010000665.1 GCA_026692885.1 Planctomycetota bacterium
CGACCGGATACCCGCTTGCGGGTGGGGAATCGCGCCCGGTGATGCCCGGTCGCGCGACGCGATCCCCGTTCGAGCCTGCTGAAAAAGTCAAATCGGCGCACAGGCTTGCACAAGGTGTGGGGTGGGCTGTGCCCACCAAACACAAGCAGTTGTGGTGGGCACAGCCCACCCTACGACTTTTTCAGCAGGCTCCGTTGGGTTGCGCTTAAACGAGCCAATCTCAGCCACGCGCGCTATAAGAGGCCAAATTTTCGTGCTAGATCTCTGTTCTGACATTGACCGTAACGAGCCAATTTGGTGTTATTCATTCCGTCCAGCAACGCCGCCATCAACGATCATTTTAGGAGTCGAGAGCACACGTTTCGATGCAATCACCAACTGCATTGCGAATCAGAAGCGTGGCGGTTGCCGACCGCCTGTTCGAGGACGGTAGCCTCCCGCGAGGAGACCATCGAGCTGACCCTGTGCGCGGAGTGACTGTGGGGCGAGGCCTCCGAACGCTGCTCTGCGCGCTCGTGTTCGGGCTGCCCTGCGCCGCTTCGCGCGACGCCCGCGTGACCGCCCAGGACGAGTTGTTCCCGCCGCCCCCGCTGGAGCACGCGGGGGCGGTGCATTCGGGTCTCGTGAACCCCTTCTCCGCGCAGCAGAGACAACCGGGCCTGGTCGATGTATTCGGTGACTCGGAAACCTGGACCAGGCTCCCCGCAAGCACCCCCGAAACCGAATTCTGGACATGGCAATTGTTGCCCGATGGCGTCATCTACCATTCGTATCTGGCCGGAGTGAAAGAACCTCGTTTCGCCAGCGTTTGGAATCATGACGCGACAGCGGGAAACCTCTGGGATATCGCCCTGGGCGGCCGCGTGGGGATCCTGCGGTATGGGACGGAAGCCGCCGAGCGCGCCGAAGGCTGGGAACTCGACTTCGAAGGGGCGGCGTTTCCACGCTTGGACCGCGATTTGGAACGGGACTTGGTAGCGATCGACTTTCGCGTTGGCCTACCTTTGACCTACGGTTACGAACGCTGGCAGACGAAACTGGCGTACTACCATTCGTGTGCCCATCTGGGCGACCAATTCATGCTGCGTTTTCCCGATGTGCCGCGGACCGACTATTCTCGCGACGCCATTGTCTGGGGCAACTCGTACTTCCCGATCGACGCCCTGCGGCTGTATGCGGAAGTCTCTTGGGCCTTCCGGATGTGGGGCGTGGCCAAGCCCTGGGAGTTCCAGGTGGGTGCCGACTACAGCCCGCTCGCCACCGCGCGGGATTTTCGCGGCTCACCGTTTGCCGCGGTCAACGCGCATTTTCGTGAGGACGTGGATTACGCGGGTGACCTCGTGGTCCAGGTGGGCTGGCAATGGCGCGGAGCCACGGGCCATCTGTTCCGTCTCGGCGCCCAGTACTTCAACGGCAACGCCGAAACGTACGAGTTCTTCCGTCGCCAGGAACAGAAGATCGGCTTCGGGATCTGGTACGACTTCTAACTCAGATCCCGTCTGCGTTCAGGAACCGGGACTGCAGGATATACGGTTCCAATTCCGTCCCGCGCATCAGTCGCAGGAGGATCGGAGTGGTCATGGCAGTCGTCACCAGCGCCATGATCACCAGCATGCAGAAGACGCTGGGCGGGATGACTTGCAGTTGATAGCCGACATTGATGACAATCAATTCCATCAGGGCCCGCGTGTTCATCATGGTCCCGATACACGCGGCTTCGCGTTTGGAAAAGCCGCTGCCCCAAGCTGCCAAGCTGCAGCCTCCGAATTTGCCGACGACCGCCGCCGCCAGGACCAGCCCGCACAACAGCCACAGTTGGGTTGATTTCAGACTGCCGATGTCCGTGCGCAGGCCGGTGTAGGTGAAGAAGATCGGCAGGAAGAAGGCCGTGACCAGATCGCGCAGGCGGCGGTTGACGGCTTCGCGAAACTCGGCTTCTTCCGACAACACGGCACCCACGGAAAACGCGCCAAAAATGGCGAAGATGCCGATCAGATTTGTGACAATCGCGCAACCGAAGATCACGCAGAGCAGTATCGCCAGACTGTCCACGCCGATCTCTCCGCGGTTCCTCTTCAGCGTCCACCGCGTCCAGCGGCACAAGAGCGGCTTGATCAGCAAATGCATACCGAAGGCGAAGGCCAGCGTCTCGGCGATCATCCACAACGTGGTCGACAGTTGAAAGCCGCCGCCCACGATCGCCGACACCGCGGCCAGCAGTGTCCAGCCAGCCGCGTCATCGCTGGCGGCAGCCGAGATCGTAATCGCCCCGATCCGGGTCCGCGTGATGTTCAGCTCCAGCATCATGCGGCCCAGGATTGGCAACGCCGTGATCGACATCGCCGTGCCGAGGAACAGCGCCAGGCTCGACAGGCCGGGAACCTGTTGGCTCAGCGGATGCGGTTCGATTATCGGGTGCAGCAGCACGGCGACCCCGGCGCCCAGGGCAAAGGGCAGCAGGATACCTGCCAGCGAAATCATGATGGCAGCTTTGCCGTGAGCTCGCAGGTGGCGGAAATCAAACTCCAGTCCGATCAGGAATAGAAGCAGAATCAGACCGACCTGACTCATCGTGGAAAAGATCCAATTCATCGTGGCGTCGAATAACGCGTGCGGCAGTTCCGGCGAGTGCCAGTGCGGGTGGAAGATCGCTTCCGCCAGTTGAGGAAAAAAGTAGCCCAAACACGAAGGCCCCAGGATCAGTCCCGCCGCTATCTCGCCGACGACGCTCGGTTGCCCCAACTTGCGGAAGAGTTTGGCAAACAACCGGGCCGCCAGGATGATGACCACCAATTGGACCAGGACCGGGAGCAACATCTCTTCGACGTGCAATTGGCGCAGCGCTGCCAGGGCGACCGTGAGGTCGTTCGTTGCGTCAACCGCGAGCAGCAGGAAGACGTGCATACGCTCGACAGGATAGCGGAGAACCGTAGGGCGTTCAACCCGCCCCCGTACGTGTCGTTTAACGGCAAGCCGAAGGCGCAGGTCGCCATCGGCAGAGACTATCCGTCTTTGTCGCACGCCATCGGCAATTGCACCGCCCGCGCCCGCCGTCGCCTTCAGCTTGCCGCTAAACGAGGACGAGACACGGACTTGTGACCTTTACAGGGGTGGGCACTCCGCCTGCTGGCCGCTATGGTCGGCGCCGTACGGAGACGGTACAATTCAGGCCTGGAGGCAACCATGATCGAACTGTACCGCACGCGGTTGAGGATGGCGCATCTTCGTTTAACCGCACGCCGTAGGAGCCTGCTGAATTAGTCGTGTGGTAAGCTTCCAGCTTGCCAAATGCGTAGCCGAGGAAGACGAGAAAACGGAGAATACGGAAGATTGGCAAACTGGAAGCTTACCCCACGTTGCTTTCCGCTACTTTTTCAGCAGGCTCCGTGGGCACGCGTGTGGATCAGCCCACGTTACGAAGAATCTGACGATGGCGGGTGATCCCGCGTGTCTGTTCATCGACGCGAACACGCTCGATGGCAGGGCCACTGGCCTGATCCGTGATTTCGTGGTTTCCTAGGAACGGAGACGAACCCATGCCGCTGAACGATTGGACTCGGATACCCGCTGGCCTGTTCCACCATTTCCACCAGGACTGGTCGATCGAAATCGCACGTGAGTTGAATCGACGGCGCCTTCCCAAAGGGATGTCAGCACTGGTGGAACAGCGATCGGGCCCCCGCGAATCTGATGTCTTGACCGTTGAAAGCACCCGCAATCCGGGCCGATATGGTTTGGATTCCGATGGCGGCGTGGCGATTGCGGTTCCGCCAATCACGCGGATCGTGCGTCGGACCACGAAAGAGATTTACGCGGGCCGAGCCAACCGCATTGTCGTTCGACACCACCTGGGCCGCATCGTCGCGGTCATCGAGATTGTGTCGCCGGGGAACAAGGATAGCCGCGCTGCTCTGCGGGATTTCGTGGAGAAGACGATTGACTTTCTCCGCGCCGGGATCCATGTCTTGATTGTCGATCTGTTCCCGCCCACACCGCGCGACTCGTGCGGCATCCACAAAGCCATCTGGGATGAAATCGAGGAGGAGGATTTCACTTTTCCGTTGGGAAAAGACCGCATCCTCGTCTCCTACGAAACGGGCGGCCTGCGTGCCGCCTACGTCGAGCCGGTCGCGGTCGGAGACGAGTTGCCGGACATGCCCCTGTTTCTGACAGACGCCGGACACATCCTCGTCCCGCTGGAACCGACCTACCGAGCGGCATGGAATGCGAGCCCGGAAGAACTTCGCAGGGCCGTTGAGATCGGGGTAATGCCGCAGCCCGATGCCGCCGACCCGCTGATCTGAGGACAGTCTACTTCCTCCGTGAGCCGTATCTCAAGCTTCGAACCACCACCCCGTCTCCTGGAAGGCAAGGTCCACGGTGGCGGACCGAGCGTGCCGTCGCGTGCCGACCGCAATTTGATTGGTCGATGTGGAGCCTGCCGACGTGGATTCGCCGCTACCCGCGGGGGCGTGCCGGTGATGTTCCCGTCCGGTCGCCACGGGGGCCGGATCCCCGGCCGAGCCCGTCGGCAGCCAAGTGGTCGGACTGGAGAGCGACGTGCCACCGGAGCTAACCGACGAAGTGCTCGGAGCCACAATCGACGAAGTCACCCCCGTGGGCCTGTAGGGCTCGGCCGCGGCCATGTTCACCTGGTAGCCGATGTCGGCCATCGAGGCGACGGTGATCGAACTGAGTGGCATTCCGCTTGGCTGAATGTAGCCCACCATCAATTCATTGTGAAACACCGACAGGCTCCAGTGCGCCCCGAAAGTGCCATCCCCCGGTCGCCCGTTGCTCTCCAACGGCACGCCCGTGGCTTGGGTGCCGAAGACGGCGTTGTAGGCAGCGGTCGCTTGTGGGCCGATGAACAGCGGATTGGACGAGGTACCGCCGACTAAGCCCTTGGAGTCCCAGACGGTCCCCAAGCCCAGCACGTGCCCGATTTCATGCGTCAAGACGTTCAGTAACTCGCCTTGGCGCTCCAGCATAGCCACATCGGCCGTGTCGATCGTGATCGTACCCAGATACGGCAGGCCATCACCGGCACGCACCGCATCAGGCCCACCCTCGCCCAAAATGCCTCCCGAACCATCCATGTTCTGCAGGCCGATATTGATCAACACGTCGTCAATCGTGCCACCGTGGTAGTTCACGGCGGGCAGATCGCCGACAATCACAGCCTCCCAGCGGGCCGCCGCTTGGCGGGCGATTTGCTGTTCGCTGGCCGTCATACCGGTGAAATTCAGGTCGATGTTAAACTCGCCAGTCGTCGGTGGCGTCGAACCCACGTTGGTCGTGGCTTGGCCCGAAAGGGACGAGTTGGCGCTGTCCGTCACGGTCAGGGTTTGCGAGCCCACGGTGGTGAAGGTGACCGCGAGGGAAGCGTAGCCGTTCTTGAAGGTAACGCTGGCCGGCAACGTGGCGTTCGTATCCGAGCTGGACACATTGACCGTGCCCGAGTAGTTCGACACGAGGTGCCGCTGAGCATCCAACGCCACCAACTGCACTGTCACCGCCACCCCGGTCGGCACGGTCGGCGGCAGTTGCACCGCGAGTTGCGTCGCCACGGCTGGGGCCACCACGTTGGTCGTTGCCTGACCGGTGAGCGTCGCGTCCTGGCTGTCGGTCACGGTCAGCGTCTGCGAGCCCGCGGTGGCAAAGGTGACCACGAAGGAAGCACGCCCCTGCTGGAACGTGACGCTGGCCGGCAGGGTGGCAGTCGCATCCGAACTGCTCACATTGACCGTGCCGGCGTAGCTGGACACGAGGTGCCGCTGAGCATCCAACGCCACCAACTGCACTGTCACCGCCACCCCGGTCGGCACGTCTTGCGGCAGGTGCACCGCGAGTTGCGTCGCCGCGGCCGGGGCTACCACGTTGGTCGTTGCCTGACCGGTGAGCGTCGCCTCGTTGCTGTCCGTCACCGTCAGGGTTTGTGAACCCGCGGTGGCGAAGGTGACCTCGAAGGAAGCCCGCCCCTGCGCGAATGTGACGCTGGTTGGCAAGGTGGCATTCGCATCGGAACTGGTCATACTGACCGTGCCGGTGTAGCTGGACACGAGGTGCCGCTGGGCATCCAACGCCACCAACTGCACCGTCACCGCCACCCCGAGCCGCACGGTCGGCGGCAGTTGCACCGCGAGTTGCGTGGCCACGGCCGGGGCCACCACGTTGGTCGTCGCCTGACCGGTGAGCGTCGCATCCTGGCTGTCCGTCACGGTCAGCGTCTGCGAACCCGCGGTGGCAAAGGTGACCACGAAGGAAGCCCGTCCCTGCTCGAACGTGACGCTGACTGGCAAGATGGCAGTCGAATCCGAGCTGGCTACGCTAACCGTGCCCGAATAGCTGGACACGAGATGCCGCTGGGCATCCAACGCCACCAACTGCACCGTCACCACCACCCCGGTCGGCACGGTCGGCGGCAGTTGCACCGCGAGTTGCGTCGCCACGGCCGGGGCCGCCACGGTGGTGCTTGCCTGACCGGTGAGCGTCGCGTCCTGGCTGTCGGTCACGGTCAGGGTCTGCGAGCCCGCGGTGGCGAAGGTGACCACGAAGGAAGCCCGCCCCTGCTCGAATGTGACGCTGGCTGGCAGGGTGACAGTCGCATCCGAGCTGGCTACGCTAACCGTGCCCGAGTAGCTGGACACGAGGTGCCGCTGGGCATCCAACGCCACCAACTGCACCGTCACCGCCACGCCGCTCGGCACGTTCTCGGGCAGCAACACCGCGAGTTGCGTCGCCACGGCCGGGGCCACCACGTTGGTGATTGCCTGACCGGTGAGCGTCGCGTCGTTGCTGTCCGTCACGGTCAGGGTTTGTGAACCCGCGGTGGCGAAGGTGACCACGAAGGAAGCCCGCCCCTGCTCGAATGTGACGCTGGCTGGCAGGGTGACAGTCGCATCCGAGCTGGCTACGCTAACC
>JAPLNJ010000666.1 GCA_026692885.1 Planctomycetota bacterium
TGGCTTCCGGACCATGAATCCCGTGGCCCAATGCGACGATGACAATTACGGGGCTCGATACCTTCACTTGCGTTATGGCCGATCATTCGCCATCCCTCTGGCTTCGCGTAATTCGTTACCTCCTTACGTGCAAAGTTCTGGTCTGACCCGGTGGTTAGCCTTTGGCCAGGCCGGATTGTCCGGCTGATTTGCAGCAGCTTATCTTGGCGCACTCATGCGGTGTTCTCCTGCGGCAATACTCGGGACAGCGCGTCGAAATCATATTGGTTGGCTAAGGACTGCAGGGCCGCGGCCAGCGATTGATCGGTTCTTCCCACCTGCCGGATCAATTCCCGGAGCTGTTCCGTGTCACCCAAGTGCAGGGCGCGGCGCAGCTGGGCGACGAGCGCGGACGGCAGCCTCGCGAGTGATTCTGGGTTCGCGTCCGGCCCCGTGGCGGCCTCCGGCGGTGGTTCCTCGGCGGCGAAGACAAACTGCACGCCGAGCTGATCCTGGATCTTCTGAAACAACGCGCCTTCTTTCAGCGGTTTGCCCAGGAAATCATCCACTCCCGCGTCCTCGATAGCTTGGCGCTTCTCCTCGAACACGCTGGCCGTCGTGGCGAAGATCCGCGTGGCCTGGCCGCCGGGCCGGGCTTTGATCTGCCGGGTGGCTTCGTAGCCGTCCATCCCCGGCATGCGCATGTCCATCAGGATCAACTGCGGCCGCCAGGCTTCCCAGACGCGCAGCGCCTCCGCGCCATCGGCCGCTTCGCGCACCTGGAAGCCGACCGCGGCCAGCAGCTTGGTCAGCCAGTCACGGTTGGTCGCGTGGTCGTCCGCCACCAGCACGCGCCACTCCGGCTGACCCGGCTGTAACCCGATCACCCGCCGTGGCAGGAGCCGCGGGGCGCGCACGATGGGCTGGGACTCCGCAGCTTCCTGGATGGGCATTTCCAGGCGGAAGACGCTGCCTTGGCCCACGCGGCTGGTCACCGTGATGTCCCCGCCCAGCAGTTGAGCGTATTGGCGGCTGATGGCCAACCCCAGCCCCGTCCCCTCCTGCGCCTGCCGACCACTGGCGGTTTGCTCGAAGTGCTGGAACAGCCGGCCCAGCTCCTCGGCGGCAATGCCCGCGCCGGTGTCTTCCACCTCGGCCACCAAACGCCGTTGGCCGGCCCCGTCCTGGGGCGCCGACACCCGGAGGGCGATCCCCCCGCGCTGGGTGAACTTCACGGCGTTGCCCAGCAGATTCAGCAGCACTTGGCGCAGCTTGCCTTCATCGCTCACGACCTGCTGCGGCACGTCCTCCGAACGGACGACTTCAAAGGCCAGCCGCTTGGCCACCGTGCGATGGCGGAACATCAAGGCCAGGTCCGCTAGCAGCGCCCGCAGGTCGAAGGCGGCCGGTCGCAATGCCAGCCGGCCGGCTTCGATCTTCGACATCTCCAGCACGTCGTTGATCAGGCTCAGCAGGTGTTCGCCGGCGCGGTTCATGATGCTCAGGCTGCGGAGGACGTCCGGCGACAGCGAGGCGTCGCGCCGCAACAGTTGCGAGTAGCCCAGGATGGCGTTCATCGGCGTGCGGATCTCGTGGGACATGTTCGCCAGAAACCGGCTCTTCGCCTGATTGGCGGCATCGGCGGCTTCCTTGGCCTGACGCAGTTCCTCGGCGACCCGCCGGCGCTCGGCGATTTCGGTTTGCAGCGCCGCCGTGCGCTCGGCGACGCGCTGTTCCAAACTCTGGTTGATTTCCTGCAAGGATTCCTCCAGCCGCTTGCGCTCGGTGATGTCCTGCACAAACACGACCGCAGCGGGCTGGCCTTGGTAAGTGATCGGTGACGCCGTCGCGTCCACCGGCACGAGTGTGCCGTCCAATTTGAGATAAACCTCCTCCTGCGGCGGAGCCACCCCGCGCTGCCCCTGAAACACCGTCACGGCCCGCTTTTGAATGCTTTCGTGGCAGTCCGGATGGATGCGGGAAAGGATGGGTTGACCGAGCACCTGCTCGGGCGTGGTCGCCCCCAACAACCGCAAGGCGGCCGGGTTGAGGTAAGAGAACTTCATCTCCAAAGTCACGAAAATGGGCATGGCCGCGCCTTCGACCACCGCCCGAAAGCGATCTTCGCTCTCCCGCAACGTGGCCTCCGCCCGTTTGCGCTCGGTGATGTCGCGCGCCGCGGCGAACACGCCGAGCACATGGCCCTGGTCGTCCTTGTAGACGCTCGCGTTGGAGAGCACGTCCGTGACTCGCCCGGTGACGTGCCGGATCGCCAGCGGATAGTTCCGGATGAAGCCTTCTGCGAAGACGCGCTGCAAGCCCTCGCGTGCCTTCTCCGGCTCCGTTAAGTAATCCGAGAAGTCCGTGCCGATGAGCTGCTCGCGCGGCACGCCGGCGGCCTGCGCGGAGGCTTCGTTGAGGTCGGTGATCTTCCCCTCGGCGCTGATGGTCATCAGCGGATCGAGACTGGCCTCAATCAGGCTGCGCACATACGCGGAGGATGCTCGTAACGCCTCCTCCGCCTGTTTGCGCTCGGTGATGTCGCGAAAATACCAGATGCGCCCGTAGTAGCGATCCAGCGGTCCGAAGATCGGCGCCGAGTAACGGTCCAAGACCCGGCCGTCCTTCAGGAGCAATTCATCCCGGCTGGTATCGTGTCTGTGCTCATAGAGGTATTGAACTCGCTGGAGAAACGACCGGGGATCCGCCAGTTGGGCCGTCACGAACTGCAGGACCGGTTCATCGATTCTGTCTTCGACAAGTTTCTCCGGGAGGCCCCACAGTTGAACGAACCGGCGGTTGTACGAGAGAATGTGAGCCTGTTCATCCACCACCAGGATTCCGTCGATCGAGGTTTCCTGTTGTGTGGAGAGGAGGACATTTCTGAATTGCAGTTCGTCCTCCGCCCGTTTGCGCTCGGTAATATCCGTGCCGATGCTCAGGATGCCCGCGACCCGGCCTTGCTCGTCGAAATCGACTTTGTTGGTCCAGGCAATCCAGACCTTCTCACCGTTGCGGCGAATGTTCTCATTGACATTGCGTTCGAACGCCTTGGGATCCGTCGCGATTTGATCCAGCAAGGGGCGCAGGTCCCGGCCCGTGCTCTCAGTTTCGGGAACGATCGTGCCCACCACGTGTTGGCCGAGAATCTCGGCTGCCGAGTAACCAAAGAACCGCAGGCCGAACTCGTTCAGGAACGTGATGCGACCGTCGCGCAGCCAATGCAAAATGATACTGTTGGCGTTTTCGACGAGTTCGCGGTACTTCCGCTCGCTCTCGCGCAACGCCGCCCCCGCTTTCTTCCGCTCCGTGACGTCCACCCCCGCGCCGGCCAGACACCGCTGTCCGTCCATCAGGACGGTCGCACCGGTGAAGTTGAACGACAGACGCTCGCCCTGCTTCGTCAAGACATCCGCCTCGACCTCGCTACGCCCAGTCTGGAAGGTCGCCGCGATGCGCGCCGCGACAAGTTCTTGGTGTTCGGCGGCAAAGAAGTCCAGCGCACGCATCCGGGCGATTTCCTCACCGGAGTAGCCGAGGAGGACCTCGAGCTGGCGGTTCCATCGCAGAAGTCGCCCGTCCTCCGTGACCAGGTAAAACAGACCGGGCATATTATCAAGGATCGTCTCTCCCAACTCGCGTTCCTGGGCCGACCTCTCCTCCGCCTCCCGACGCTGCTGCCGCTGCTCCGCTTGGGTCAAGGCCCGAGTGATGGCGGGGAACAAGCGATCGAGGTTTCGCAGGAGCACGTAGTCGGCCGCGCCGCGGAGCACACAGTCCACCGCGCGATCTTCGCCCAATTCCGCCGAGAGGATGATGAAGGGCACGCCCGGTTGTTGCCGCCGGGCCAAGTCCATCGCCGTCAGCCCGTCGTAGCCGGGCGAAGCGAAGTTGGCGAGGATCAGGTCATAGCGGGCCTCGACCAGCGCGGCGTCGAATTCGGCGCAATTGCGTGCCACCCGCAACTCCCAGGCCAGCGACGTCTGCCGCAACCTGTCCCGTACCAGTTCCACGTCGCACGGGTTGTCTTCGAGATAGAGCAGTTGAACTGCGTGATTTATGCCCAATGTCACTCCCCTACGGTGTGAGTCGTCGCTTCCCATCCAGCGAGCCGCCAGCCTTGTGTGCCTCGTCGCCAACCGCAAGGGACGAGGCTCGGCTCGCAACCTGATCATCGCTTGACGAGCGTCAGTGTACGGGACAAATCACCGGCTGGATACAACGAAGAGGATCGCCGTGAAGGAGCTGGCTATGGCACGCGCTGCCAGGTCAACCATCGGGTGCGTTCTTCGCCGCCGAGCGAGAAAAGGTTCCAGGAACGGTTAAGTGGTTCAATGGGCGTGATCTCTCCGCGCGGGTTCACGTCATCCAGTTCCAGGCTGCGGACCCAGCCTCGCTTAGCGCACTGCTTCACTTCCGCCGCGTTACGTTCCAGGTCGTGCGGGGCGCTCCACTCCATCACGCTACGGCCGGCGATTTCGGCGAACGTGTCATGGCCGGTAAGCCGCACATATTCGTCGTTGGCCTCCCGGACTTTGCCGTGCGCATCCAGAATGAGAAAGCCGGTGGCGGTCGCCTCGACCAGCGCCCGGTATTTCTCTTCGCTCTGCCGCAGCCAGCTAGTGGCTTGCTCAAGTTCGGCCGTCCGCTCGCGGACGCGTCTGCCCAAGCTGGCGTTCAACTGCTGGATCGCCGCCGCCGCCCGCTTGCGCTCGGTGATTTCCGCCGTCAACGCGGCGCTTCGCTCGCGGACTTTCTCTTCCAGCCGTTCGTTCAGCGTGCAGAGTTCGTCCCGGGCGCTGGCCAGTTCGCGGCGCTGCCGGAAGAGGCCCACAAACACCGCGACTTTGGCCCTCAGGATGTCCGGCACGAACGGCATGAGGAGGTAGTCCACGGCGCCGAGCAAGTAGCCACGCTGCAGGTCTGCCTCGGCGGAGTCGAAGCTGGTGACGAAGATGATGGGCGTGGTGGTCGAACGCTGGCGGATCAGGCCGGCCACCTCGAAGCCGTCCATGCCCGGCATTCTCACGTCCAGGAAGATTCGCTCACCAGCTTCGCCACCGGCAGATGATTCCGGGTCAGAGTGACTTCATCTCCCGGCGTCAGGTGGTCGAGCAATTCGGGAAGCGACATCTTGATGTCTTCCACCGCCATGGTCGTTTGTATCGTCGTTCTCCTTCATTTTGACCACGGGTTTCACGTATGAGCAGGACACTCGCTACCGTCCCCAGTTGCTGGTCGGGCCGAGGCTATGGGCGATGAACGTCAGGTTCTCTTCCAGGTGAGGAGAAGATTTGACCACGGATGTCACGGATGTCACGGATGAAGAAGAAGCTGATTTGCTTTGTTCACTCTTATCCGTGTTATCTGTGTTATCCGTGATTGAATTCCCCGGCCACGCCACGCCGATGAAATCCACGATGCGGTTGGTGGCGTCGTCCCGGATGCCCCAATCCGTTCCGAGCAGCGGGATGATGCCGTCATCGTCGGGCTGGAAGGTCTTGTACTGGCTGGGATCGAAGTCCTGGTTGCCGCTGTGGGCGTCTGCTGTCATGTCGGCTCGGTAGCGCATGCTCGGCGTCACCCTGCGTTGCGGTAAAAGCGGTCACGAAGGCCCGAATTCTACTCCATGCCGCTAGCCGCCGACAACTAACCCGGCTCGCTAAATTCAAATCCACCAAAATGTTAGATCGGGCACAGCCGGTCTGGAGCACGATGCCACCGTAGCTGTCAAACTCTGTCTGTGCGGCACGTCCCTGAGCCTAGGCCTCGAACAAGCGAACTTGGGAGTGCGGCGACTTGTCGCCGCACTCCCTGCCGGCCGTTTCGGCCTTTTCCTGGTCTCGGACAAACGCCAGTCTACGCGAATCAGGGACCTAGGACGCACTAGTCCCAATCGCAAAGGGAGTCCACGTAGGCCGCCGAACCGTCGCGCAGCCAGGAGTCCAGTTGGGCTTGCTCCTTGAGCTGCTGACCGCGCATGCGGGGTACGACCACAAAGCGGCAGGAGACCTCGGACAGACCGCTCATGTCGCCCCACAACTTCTCGAACTGCGCCACCGGATAGATGTCCTCCTGGCCGTGCCCCCAGCGCTTCTTGACGTCCTTCAAAGTCACGTACGTCGGCATGCGCAGACTCATCCGCCGCACGGCGCGCGTGACGAGCAGCTCGTCGTCCAGATCCTCACGTCTCAGCCCGAACACCGCCAGCAACTGGTCGATGTCAATCCAGGTCGTCAGCGTGTTGTAGTACGTCAGCTGGAACTCGTCTTCTTCGCACGGCATGGCCAAACTCTCCAGCAACCGCACCTGGCCGTTGACTCGCGCCAAGCCGCCGCCGTGGTCTTCGATGCGGCGGCCGATCACCTCGAACGTCAGGCAACTCCCGTGACGCAGGTGCAGGCCCAGCAGGCCGCCGTCCAGGTCGGCACCCAAGGTGTCGATGTTGTGCAGCAGCAGGTGCTTCAGCGATGGGCGATCTCGGAGCAACTGCCGCAGGGTGCCATTGCGCAGCAGGTTGGAGACCTCGAACCAATGGCCGACCGGATGCAAACATTGCTGCGGCAGGTTGTCCGTGTAGTCCGAGCCGCCGCCACACGATTCGGCCCAACCGATCAAAGCGGCGTGCAGACTCTCACGCACTTTCTGGGCCTGCTCGTCCAAGACCTGCTGGGGCAGCTCTTCCCAAGCGAAACGCAGGTCGCGTGTCATGGGGATCAGCCGCAGGCCCACGGAGCGTCCACGCGACAGGCTGAGCGGCCCACGATAACCGTAGTTATCGTGCCGCTGCAGAAACTGGGCGATCGGGGTGTGGGTCGAGTACCCGGTCGTCAGCACGTGCGGCACCTCGGTGCCGCACTGCCGAGCCGTGCGGCGGCTCTTGGCCAGGTGGACTTCGATGAAGTTCCGATACGTGTCCCGAAAGCGGTGGAACGGGTGCAGCGCCTTGACCACCCCGGCGCCTTGCGTCCAGCGACTGCCCGCACCGGCCGCCAGCGTCAGCACGGCCGCTTCGCCACGGGCCAGGGCCGCTCGGCCCAACTGACGACACGCGTCGTCCACCGCCGTCGCCGCGTCGAGCACGTCGCTGGTCCGGACGTCCTCGATCACCGTGCTGGCCGGCAGGCGGTTCTGCGCCAGACCGATCCGACCGGCGCGCAGATCAGCCCGGATCCGCTCGTGCAGTTCCGGATCGAAGCCGTTTTCCTCCAGCAGCCGGTGGAGTTCTGTCTGGCTGAGTTCTTCGGCGGAGGGCTGCGGAAACAGGCTGGCAAACAAGAGACTCGAGGTGCCAGCCAGAGGTCCATCGCTGCGGCAAGCGGCGGCGAACCGCATGACTTCCGCCCGCCGCGCCGGCGTCAGCGCGTGGACGTCGCGCCGGAGCCACTCCGGCGCGACCAGCGCGTAGTAGGCCGGCGGCAGGAGCGCCTGCTCGCCATCTCCCCACGTCGCCCAGGTTCCATGATCGTTGATCGAGAAGTCGTAGACCACCGGCTCCATGGCAAACGGCAACGCGCTTTGCAGCTCGCGTTTGGTGGCCCGCATCAGCTCCTGCAGGAAGTCCTGCGCCTCGTGTTTACGCTCCGGAGCAAAGCTGAAACCCATGCCCCCGCCGGACATGCCGCCCAGCATCAGGAAGCCCCAGAAATCTTCGCCGAATTGCTCCCGTACGCGTTGGATGAGCGTCACCGTGTAATGGTTTGCGGCCCACGGAATAATGGTCTGGATCGGCCCCTGAAAGTTGCGCGTGGTGGCTTGAGCGAGTTGCCGCACGTCGCCCCGGCACAGCGACCCCTCGATCTCCTGTAGCAGGGCGATCGCCTCTTGCCGGCCACGCCACTCGGCCTCCGACCGCAGCAGATACTTTTCCGTGACCATTTCCAGGATCGGCCCGACGTTTTGGGCCATGCCGCCGTGGACCAGCACAAAACTATCGTGGAGGGTCTGCCGAGTCTGTTCGCTGATGTCGGCGAGACTGTAGATACGGTGATCGGGCAACAGACGCCCGCGGCTGATATTCCACTCCGGGTCCTCCGGACCAGCGATACGGCCGGCGATCATCTTAATGGCCGGCCAGACACCGCCCGAGTCTTGCCAGCCCCCGCCGGAGCCGGCGAGCCATTCGCCCAAGATTGCCCGCGCGGCCACCGTCCGCCGCTCCGTTTCGCTCAGATCGCCGGTCAAGGTCTTGATCTGGCTGGTGGCACGCATGCAGACGGCGATGATCGCGGCCAGCAGATTCGTGGAGACGGCCAACCGCGAACCTTTGGGGATGTCGTTCACCCGGCTGACGATTTCCAGTCCCAGGCCCGGTCCAACGACTCGCGCCATCACGTCGCTGAGTCTCTGTTGGTCACCCTCCAGGCCCGGCGGGATGACGCCCGAGGCGATCACGGCCGCTTT
>JAPLNJ010000667.1 GCA_026692885.1 Planctomycetota bacterium
AAATAAGTGTCAGGTGCCAAGTGATCGGCAAGGCGCTAGCCGCCGGTATTACGGCCCAGTGAGTCGATCAGGAAACGGCGGCTAGCGCCGTTCCGCTCACCTATTTCTCGAACGGTGCTAAACCACCTCTTCGACCACCCACGGCTGGCGATACTCCCGCCTGAAAAATCGCATGGCCTCGGGATCGTCGAGGATCTGTTCGGTCTGCGGATCGATGCGCAACTTCCGGCCGCCGAGGCGGCAACTGATGTTAGCATAGTGGACCAGAAGCAGGCTGCGGTGGCCCTCTTCGATGTCGGCGTTGGGTCGTTGGCGGCTCTTGACCGACTGCACGAAGTTCTCCTTGTGAGGCGCATCGGGGAAGCGGCCGTGCAGCTGTTCTTTGAGTACCGGCTGCCGATCCTTGGGCCGGATATAGACCTGCCAGCCACCGCCCATCCGGCCCACGTACATCACCCCCTGCTCGCCGTACAGTTCGATCCGCGTGGCGTTCTGCGGCCAGTAGGGGAAGATGTCGCCGTTGCGAATACCGTCGTCGCTTTCGAGCATGTAGGGCGTGTAGAGCGTCTGCTCGTAGGTCATCAGCAGGTTGGGGAACTCGAACGTGGCCACCTGCGTGTCGGGCGTCTCGGCGGCCCCTTGTGTGTTGAAGAGCCCGCCCACGCAATAGACGCTCCTCGGATAATCGACGCCGCAGAGCCAGCGGGCCAGATCGAGCTGATGAATTCCCTGATAGGACATCTGGCCGCCAGAGTAGTCCCACAGCTTCCGCCATTGGCTATGGAGCGCCTTGTTATACTTGCGCTGCGGGGCCGGTCCGTTCCACATGTCCCAGTCCAGCGTGGCGGGCGGGGCAGAGTCCGGTTCCCATTGGAAGTTGGTTTCGTGCCGTTGCTCATGCACGCGGCAGAAATGGATGCGGCCCAGCTTTCCCTCTTCCAGAAACCGTTTGGCAGCGAAGTTGTAGGGAGCACTGCGGTTCTGCGTGCCGATCTGGACGATGCGGTTGTGCTTGCGAGCGGCACGGACGGCCTGGCGTCCTTCCCAGCAATTGTGGCTCTGCGGCTTCTCGCAATAGACGTCCTTGCCGGCGCGGCAGCACAGGATCGTCGCCAGGGCGAGCCAGTGCGGCGGGGTGGCGATCACCGCTGCGTCCACCGCAGCGTCTGTGAGCATCTCGCGGAAGTCCTGCACGCACTTGGGCCGCTGGCCTCGTTGGCGCGCCGCGTACGCCTCCGCTCGCGGTTCGTGCAACCGGCGGTCTACGTCGCAGATGTAGCCGATCTCGCAGTCGTCGCGATCCAGAAATCCCTGGGCCAGCGAGTGGCCCCGCCCTCCGCCGACGCCGATCATCGCCAGCACCAACCGCTCGTTGGCCGGTGCCGCCCGCACGGATTGCGGATTGGCGAGAATCGTCAACCCCGCCGCCAGACCGAGAGTGGACCGATTGGCCTGCCCTAGAAAATCGCGCCGATTCAAGACACTCATGGGAAATCGCTCCTTTCACGAACGCGCCGCAGGTGAACAGGAGAAAGGGAATGGCCTGAACCTCTTCACCCACCCCCTCCGCTCACTTCTTTCGGAGAGGCCCCGACGACACCGCTTGACGGCTCAGCCATCCTACGTGCGCGGTGTTGTCAGGGCCGCCTGCCCGTTGGCGGCTGACACGACAACAAGGACCATCGTAGCAATTCCCGGCTCAATAGAAACAGCCGTTGGCCAAGCTGACTCACGGGCGGGCTTCCCCTCAACAGCGACCAGCTTGACGTCTGGCTGCAGACGGAACCAGGCTTTCACGAGGGCGTCTACGCGGAGCCAGCGACGGCCCGCATGAGATGGCAAAGCATGAAGCTGATGCTGACGCCGCGCCCGCCGTCGCCGGGTTTCGGCCTCGGTCTGGGCTGCGCAAAATTGTATCCCAGAGAGTCCTTGCCATGGTGAGATCTGGTCCGGCTCTTGTTCCAGCTTGGCGTGTCGGGTCCCCATCCGGGCTTGCCCCGGTGGAATTAGGTTTCGTACACTACGTCGGCAGACGCCAGCCATGCTGTCTTTCGCCGCCTCCCGCCCGCCGCCGGAGGCGGCGGGCGAGAGGCGGCGGAAGAAGTGAGGCGATTGCAGCCCCGTGGCGTAGTCCAGAAGCCTCGCTCCACCGGGGCAAGCCCAGATGGGGGCGGAACGAAAACAGGACGATCCGTTTGACGCCCGACTCCCCAGTTTTGCGAGGCCCAGCCCCGGTCTGCCTGAGTTCTAGGAGAAGCACTCATGAAGGTCACCTGTTTTCGCCGTTTCGTACCGCTTTTCGGGGTGGCACTGCTCGCGGCCTGGCCGCTGTCGGCCGCCGAAGAACCGGCGGGTGAAGTGCTCTACAACGGCATCCGCTTGCCAGTCCGCTGGCCGCCGGGGGCACCACTGAATCGGGAGCCAATGCCGGTGCCCTACCTGAAGTCACCGCCCGAGGTGATTCCGATCGACGTCGGCCGCCAACTGTTCGTCGACGATTTCCTGATTCAGGAGACCACGCTGCGCAGAATCTTCCATCAGCCTGAAGCGTGGGCCGGCAACCCGATCTTGACGCCCGATCAGCCCTGGGAAAAGCAGGGCAAGGCGCCTGCGGCCATGGTCTTCAGCGACGGCGTGTGGTGGGATCCACTGGCCGGGAAGTTCCGCCTGTGGTACATGGGCGGCCTGTTCAGCGCGACCTGCTATGCCGAGTCCTCGGACGGTCTGCAATGGCGCAAGCCACCGCTGGATCTCGAACCGGGGACCAATGTCGTGGTCCGAGCGGGCCGCGACTCCAGCACCGTCTGGCTCGATCACAGCGAGCAGGATGTCAGTCGCCGCTTCAAGATGTTGATGATCTCGGGGTTCCAGTACGTGCTGCGCGAATCGGCGGATGGCGTTTACTGGTCAGCCCCGGTGGCGGTGTCGCCGAAGGTCGGCGATCGCAGCACGATCTTCTACAATCCCTTCCGGAAGGTCTGGGTGCTGAGCATGCGCAACTGGGCCACTCCCCGCGCGCGGAAGTATCGCGAACATCCCGACTTGCCCAAAGCCTTGCAGTGGAGCAGCGGCGACGTGGTTTCATGGGTCGGCGCCGATCGGCTGGATCCTCACAACCCTACGCCCGAGTTCCAGGCCATCGAACCCCAACTGTACAACCTCGACGCGGTGGCCTACGAAAGCGTCCTGCTGGGGTTGTTCTCCATTTGGCAGGGTCCCGAAAACGGCATCTGCAACAAGCTGAAGATCCACAAGCGCAACGAGGTCCTCACGGGTTTCAGCCGCGACGGGTTCCACTGGGACCGGCCGGACCGGCGTCCCTTCCTCCCGGTGAACCCGGTTCAGGGCGCCTGGAATTGGGGCAACGTGCAGTCAGCCGGCGGGTGCTGTCTGGTGGTCGGCGACAAGCTCTATTTCTACCACAGCGGCCGTGCTCTGGCGGTTGGTTTCTGGGACGGCAACGCCAACACGGGCCTGGCGATCTTACGACGCGACGGCTTCGCGTCGATGGACGCCGACGTGGCCGCCGGCACTCTCGCGACCCGTCCGCTCACGTTCCGCGGGAAACACCTCTTCGTCAACGCCGCCGTGCGGGGCCAACTTCAGGTGGAAGTGCTCGACCGGCAGGGCGCTGTGATCGCCCCCTTCAGCCTGGAGAACTGTGTGCCGCTGACGGCCGATAAGACGCTGGTGGAAGTCAAGTTCCGCGGCGTGGAAGACCTCGCCGCGCTGGCCGGCAAGCCGGTTCGCCTGCGTTTCGTGCTTCGCAGTGGCGCGCTCTACTCTTTCTGGATCAGCCCGGATGCCAAGGGGGCCAGCCACGGGTACGTCGCCGCTGGCGGTCCGGGGTTTACCGGTGCGGTTGACGACGTCGGCTCGGCCGCCTACGCCGCAGCCGAGAAGCTCGCAGCTCCCAGGAAAGCGGCCGCGCCTTGACGGCGGCCTGGGAACCGAAGGTGCTATCGCTCGTCGGGGGGGTCGATTTGGACATCTTCTATATAGCCCTCGCGCAAGAGAGGTGAATCGTTCAGTCGGGCCAGACTCTCCTTGTCAGTTGTCAGGTGGATCAGCCTGCGTTGAACCAACTGCGGAAACGTACCATTGGTCGTCAAGCGGCACTTCGTCGGTTGAAGCTCCGAAGGCGGACCACGGAACAGGAGGCTACGGAGCTTCGGACAATCAGCGAGCGTGATCTCGGTAACGGGAAGCTTCGATTCCACAACATCAACCATCAAGTATCGCAGATTCGGGACGCTGCGAACGGCCAGACGGCAGATACCCAGCTTGCGACTACCTCCGTAGCCCACGTGAACCGTGGTTAGGTTGGGCGCGCCGTCGATCTCCAACTCGTCCAGCCGACCGGGTCCGACGAGGAATTGTCGCACGCCGGTCCGCTTCGTTAGACGCGTCCGACTTCGAGCTCCTGCAATGCCGTTGCCATTGACGTGCTCATGACGCGTTCCTTGGTGCAAGTCGCTGATTCGTCCACCTCTTGATCTTATTGCCGTGGGGAGCGTACTGCCAGTCCGACAGCCAGCCCGTCCAAGGCCCCCGGGTCAATCATCGCGCAACCCAAGCCCGGATTTGGGGCCGTCAGATGCTCGTGACCCGTTTATTCCTGCAGCTTGCGGATCTCCTTGCTTGACAGGGCTCGGTTCCAGACCTGCACAGAACAACGACCGTGGGCTGTGCCGGCGTCGAGGAGTCACGGCGTCAATACGAATCGCAGTCCACCCCGTTGCGAAAACTTGTATACCATATCGAACAGGTGCGACGGCACGGTGTCCGCCAGATGCCGATCCGCGAGGCGTTGCAGAAGCTTCCAGGAGACTCGACACCGTTGGTCGCGCTTGAAGCGGGGTATCGAACACAATTGCGCCTGCAGCGAGACAAGGAGACCAAGCGATGAGAGGGCGACTCCGGGGTGATCGGTTCACGGCGACCCTGTGCCTGACGCTGTGCGGCAGCGCGTTACTCGGCCAAGCCGGCGGAGAAGAGGTCGTGATCCCGGCGCGAAATTGCAGCGCGCGGTCGCCCAATGTGAAGCCGGCCGACCCGGCTTGGGATGACCTGATGGTCTGCCCGACGAACTGCTGAAGCTTTCCAACTGGGTAGACACCAACGCGCAGTACTACGGCTCCTACTTTGGCCGACGGAATGTGAAGGACCAGGGACATCCGCACTTCAGGCCGGTGCCCTCCTGGGAGTCGGCCATCGGCATTCCGCCCGTGCCGGAGGAGCAGCGGTAGCGAGGGAGCTGTCGAAGACAGCGTGAGGCAGCCGCGAAGGTCTTCCTGGCAAACTTGGCAATTCTCATTTCAGGCCGACGATCTCGTCGACGGAAAGTGCCCGATTCCAAACGCGGATATCTCGAACGACAGAAGGCGGCGGGCCCTGCGGATCTTGGCTGGAAGGGAAGCCGTCGCCGAGGACCACAGTCGCGTGGCGGGCCATCGACGTGAAGCGAGAAGGCAATCGTGACCTCGTTGCTGACATTGAGCGCCGAGGAATGAGGAATCTCCGTCGGCCGATGCACCTCCTCCTGGTGCGTAAGAAGGGGCTCGCGCTGGCCAGCCAACAGCACCATCTCAACCGGCGCAACGATGTCCGAGCCAATACGCTTCGCGCAGCGATGCGGCGCTACGGCACGATTGCACCGTGCTGGACCAGCAGGTTCTTCAGTTTCTGCAGCGGCACACGGTGGGGCCCGCCTTGGCCGTGCGTAACCAAGGCCGCGGCGGCACCGGCGGCCTGCCCCATGGCCATGCAGGAAGCCTGCACGCGTAGGGCGCTGTTGGCCAGCAGCGTGCTCGCGCCCGCACGGCCGGCCTGGATCGCGGCAATGGTCCCCGCCGTTCCGCCGCCGACCACGAGCACATCGGTCTCCACGCGGGTTTCCGCCGGCTCCGCCCCGCGCGTCGCACACGGCCCCGCAACCCACAATCCCGTTCCCACAGCGGTAGCCTTGAGTAGTTCCCGTCGTCGCATGGTCAATGCTCCGTCAGTAGGTTCATCCAATAGGAATTTGCAATACTGGTGAGTCTGGGACGGCTAGGATGAAGATCGCCCTGATCTTTCGCCCTAATCTTCCTCCGGCTGCAAGGGAATGGAGGGAGAGATTAGGGGGAAAGATTAAGGCGAAAGATTAGGGTCCCGGTGCGGCCGGTTAAGTTCACTCCTACGAGCTATGTTGGCCACAAGAAACACGAAGAGCCACAAGAAGGAGAAGAGTTCTTCTTCGTGCCCTCTTGTGCTCTTTGTGGCTATCCCTCCCGTGTATCTTTCATGGTTGTTTCCCTCCCGCGGTGTCTCGCGTTCCGCTGAAGCCGGGGCCACCTGCGGCGAGGTAGCCGTCGCTGGCTCCACCGGCGTCGGGCGTGACCCAGAACGCGTAGAGGTGTCCGTTGGTCAGGTGAAAGCGGAAACGCACGGGTCTTGGGGCGAACTCGGCGAGGTCCGGTCGATCGGCCCATGCGATGCGGAGCTTCGTTTGGTCGCCCTTGGCCGGATGCGAGGTCGCGAGGACTTTCCCGGCGGCATCGAGCACCTCCACGCGCAGTCCGCCGCTGGGCGCGTCGAGATTTGCGAACAGGTGTTTACCGCTAAACAGAACGGGGCGGGTCGTGAGCGTGCCGGGTTTGTCCTCCGCATCCATTGAGGCAAAGCCATCGCGGCGGAGCGTCGCGATGCCGATGGCGCCGCCGGTGTACATGCCGCGATGACCGCTGGGGGCGATGCCGGACGTGCCCGTGTAAGGAAAGATGAGTTGGTCGTCGAGCACAACAAAGACACCCGCCGTGCTGTGAAGGTAAGCGCGATCCCAAGCACCTTCGATCCGGGAACCGACAATGAAGCCGCGCCGATCGGGACGGTCCCAGTGAAAGCCGTCGCGGCTGAAGCCGAGCTCGAGGTCGATCAGTTTCGGGAACTTGCCCTCGGCACACACACGATTGTCCGGGCCACGATGAATGTAGTGCATGCCGACCATCAGGCTCTCGTACGCCACGGCGTTGAGGCTGTAGAGTTGTGGCTTGTCACCCGCGCCGGGGTAGCGCCCTTCGGGTTCCGGCGCGTCAAGGCGGTCGGCATTGGTCCAATAGACGGATTTCGACCAGTCCGCGCCCTTCAAGAAATCCACGTGCTCCCAATAGTAACGGCAACGCCCGCGCGTACGGCCTTGCTTGATGCTGTAGCACCACTTGCCGCGGAAGGGGTTGTAGAAGAACGAGCAGTAGTCGCCCGCCATGCCGGTCGGCGTGGCTTCGGACCAACGGCGGCCATCGGAGACGTGCAGGGAATGGGTGAAGCCCTGCGGCTGCTGAGTTTGCGGCACATGCACCCAACAGGTCATGAACTTGATGCGATCGGCAGGATTCGCGGCGTTGAGATCGAGCCACGCGCAGTTATCCGAGCCGCCGGATTTCAACTGCGGCCCCGTCCAGGACAGACCCTCCGGGAGCAGTGAGTTACCGCCGGCAAGCCCCAGATCAGGCCGCTTCCAGTGGATCATGTCGGTGCTGGTTGCCAGCGCAAGTGGCCCGCGCCAGCCGGCGACGTAGAACATCTGGAAGTGCTTTTTTGCCGGGTCGTAGAACACACCGCCCTGGCCGAGAAACGTCGTCGCCTCCTCGCCACGCTCGCCCTCCGTGGAGGCTGCCAACTCGCGTGGCGTCTCCGCCTTGAACACCGGGTTGCCTTCGTACTTCCTGGCCTGATGGAACGTGCGCGTCAGCGTGGTGCTCTCGATGAGGAAGTCATCCACGAACAACTGCCGTCCGACGTCGATGGGAACCACCGGTGGCGGATCATGCAGGTAAGGCACCGGCATCGGCTCGTCCGAATTCGGGTCGAGGTGGCGTGGCGGCCAGATTTCCGGAAGGACGATGCCGTTGTAGAGCTTCTCACCGGCGTTTTCGCTCCAAGGTTTCGGAGGCTCCGGTTTGATCTCGACGACCCCTGTGCCGTCACCCAGCACGAGCAAGGCCAGCTTCCTGAACCGGAGATGGTCGCCCTTGGTGAGTTCCTTCCTCCACGCAAAAACGCGGTTGATCTCGCCGGGAAAAAGCTGGAACTCAGGTGCGTCCACCTTGGTGAAGCCCTGTCTGTGCAGGGCCGCACCTTGATTGGCGTAATGCGGTTTGCTCAGCGTCATGACGAAGACTTCACCGGGCTTCGTGCATTCGATTTCATACCCCTCGATACTCGTGCGGAGAAACGGGCGTCCCATGAGAAAATCGAGCGCCTCCGTGAGGGTGTAGTCGCGATCCGTGAACAGCTTCACGCCCCGTTTCATCACGGCCGGTTCCTCGGACGGCATCGGCCACACGATGCGTTTCTGCCCCGCTGGCGACTCGAACTGGCCCACGTCCTCCAACTTGCCGGTAGTAGGTGCCGCCGAAGCGGTCGAAGGTCGGCTTCGAGTTCGTGCCATTGGGAACGTACGGCATCTCCCGACCGGCGTTCCACGTCCGGCCGTCGACGCTGGTGGTGAAGTGATAGTTGCCGTTATCGTTGCGGCAGATGGCCATCCACGTACCGTCGGGCAGGCGGTTAACGGCGGACTCGCTCAGTTGGGCCGATTGCGGTTGGTTGTAATGGCTCAGGATCTCGAAGGTCGCCAGATCGTCATGGACCAGCGCCAGCGCATTCTGCTTGCCGGGAAAATTGTTGATCGCGACGTACCTCTTGCCGGCGAACGGTTTGAACGAGTCGAACAGGTACAGGCCGTAGTCCTTGGCAGGCCTGGGGAAGCCCTGTGCTGCGGCATCCGCATGGAAAAATCGTGGCTGCATCTCGAACGTACCGGCGGCTGTCTTGAGCCAGGCCTTATGCAGCTGCTTCTCGAACGAGCCGCTGGCGATGTCGAAATCGAGGAACCACGTCTGCGCCTGGCCCCGGCCCGGATGTTCGCTGGCAAAATAGCAGCGCAGGGTTCGGTGGTCCTTCGCCAGGATGCGCGGCACAAAGCATGCGCCGCGCGGCAGCGTGACATTCTCGAACACCTGCTCCCCGTGAGCCAGCGCGATGATCCGCTCCACGGCGAGCGTTTGGAGATTCACGATGGATATCGCACAGTAGATTTCCGGCCAACCTCCGCCCTCGCCCGGCCGCACGTCATTCACTTCGGCGACGATGTAGGCCCGATCCCCCACGCAGGCGAACTCGGCATCATGTGCCCCTTTCACCTGGGGTGCGGTGACTTTGACCAACCGCTGCATCACGACATCGCCCGCCAGTGCCGGATCCCAGCCCAAGGGTACGAGCTGCGACTTGTCGGCGGCGTGAGCCGCGACTGGCAGAGCCAGCAACAGAGCAGCGACATGGATGAAGGCTGTTTTCATTGGATTACCGCACCTCGTCGAATACCGACAAATCCCACGAGTCGCGCCAGCGGATCTCCATCTCGCCTTTGCCTTTGAGCGTCACCGGGAGCCAGACGGTGCGCGCGTAGGGCGGCGCGTTGTTGCGGATGCTGTCGCCGATCCAGATGAAGGCGCCCTTCTTCCCCGCCACCGGCACCACGTCGGTCGTTTGCGTCATGAAGGTGTTGAGGGAGTGTTCCCCTTGCGCGATCTTTCCCATGGCCTGCCACGGCCCCCAGATGTTGGTTGCCGTGTGATAGAAGTTCTCGTTGACCCCCAGACCGGTCAGCTGCGAGTGCAGGAGGTAATAGATGCCGTCGTGCTTGAAGATCGCTGGGGCTTCACCTCCGGTGCCCAACACCTCGGCCTTCTCCACGTGGAGACAATCGGGGGTGAGCTGGTACAGACAGTCGGCCACGTTCCACTGGCTCGGGTGACGTTTGCCCGTGATCAGGTACTGCGAGCCGTCGTCGTCGGTGAAGACCGCGGTGTCGGCGCCCTGCATTGGTTTGCCGTCGTACTCCAGAATGCCGTGCCAGCGGTAAGGCCCTTCCGGTTTTTCGGCGACGGCCGCCGCCGTGACGTTGATCTTGCGGAAGTGGGCGTCCACGATCTCGAAGAAGGCGACGAACTTCCCGGTCCCCCTGGCGCGGATGAGCTTGGCCCGGCCCGCGCCAAGCGTTTCGTCGTGCAGTACATGGGCCGGGTCGCTGGACGCACCGCAAAAATTGCCGTGGTACGTCCAGTTCGTCAGGTCTGGCGAAGAGTAGACGCACATGCCTAGGTTCTTGCCCCAATCGTTTGGGAGGCCGCGCAGCTTTTCGCCCCGCCAGTCCCCGCCCACCAGGTAGTATTTCCCCTGGTAATACATGATCCCGCCCATGTGGCATTGGAGGATCTCACCTTGGTTGTCGAGCCACAACGGGACATTCGGATCAAACCGGGTGCGCCGCACGGGCACGAACCGCTCGGGATGGGCCCCGGCGACGAATTCGATGCGCGACCAGTTGATGGATGTGCCCTTGGACTCGGCGCGTTTGGTCCCTCGGGTCAGGACCCCCAACACGTGTTTGCCGTCTGGCAAGTTCTCGGCTGCGAATAGGGTCGCATGGCTTGCGTCTTGGTCGCTGTACCAGTCCGCCGTTTTCTGGTGGATGCCATCCACGTAGATATCGGCCATCCCGCCCGCGGGGCCGGTGCTGCCGATCAGCTTGACGCTGGTGCCTGCAAACGGGCACCACATCATGCCACACCACTTGCCTTCGCGCACTCCATCCTGTGTGACAATTCGGGGGTCTTTCCCGTCAATGGTCACCAAGGTTCCCGCCAGCGGCTGCTTCTCCGCCGGCTTGGCCGGTGCCGTCGGCGTGTCCGCGGCCAGCCCGACCGCCGCCCCCGCCAGCCAGATGGCCGCAATCGCGGTTGCACCCAGTGTTCGTCCCGTGCCTGTCTTGTCTTTCCGTTTCATCGCGAGTTCCTCCTCGTTTGGTACGCCACAACATGCTCAATACACAACATGCTCAATACCCGATCGCCTTGAGTTGTTGATCGAAGCCGGCCGGTAGATCCGCCAGAGGCTTAGTAACGTCCTTGGCGGCGTGCCGAAGCATATTACGCAAGAGCCGCTCCGCGACGGGGTCCTTGCCAAGGTTCTCACGGATCCTCAGCGTATTAAGCGTCAGCCGCCCTTCACCCAGCCGGTAGACGGCGACCGACAGGCCCGAGTTGTAGCCACAGCTCGTGTCGATCATGCCGGCCACAACCTCGGCCGGAACGTCCTGACCCATCCACGCAGATTTCGAGATGATCTCTCGATAGTACGTGTGGTCCATGATGCAACCGCAGGGCAGGCCTTCGAAGATCGGATGGTTCTTGGTCCAATCGTCCTTGTGGTAAACCCAGACCGGCAGGTCGCCCCGTGTGCCCTTCTGGGCCAGGGGCAGCCAGTGGGTCGGATGCTTGTCCTTCTGGAACACTTCCGGAGAGAGGAAAACGGCGCACGAACCGCGCGCGATGTGTCGGGCAAACTCGCGAAACGCTTCCGCTTCGCCCGCCGCCGCTCGGCAGCCAACAAGAACCACTTCGCGCGCGGCCTGCTGGCCGGATGCAAACGGCCGCGTCTTGATCCCGTTGGCGCCCAGCCACTTGGCCACGTCCGGATCGTCTCCCCAGAGCACCACTTCCGTCGGCACGGCAGGCATCTCCGCACGATCGGCCACGTAGAATTCGAGGTCGCCGCCGGTGGCCGCCGCGCCCTTCTCAAACGTCGCCAACAAACGATACCTGCCCGCTGGGCCGTCGACCGGAACCTCCTCGTTGAACACGGGCAATACAAACTTCGGATCGGGCTTGCCGGCCGGATCCGGAACCTTCACCGTGATCGTGCGATCGAAGACCATCGAGCCGCGCGGGCCGACGATCTGTAACCGGACCGGGTAGTCGCCCGGCTGTAGCGCGTCCTCGTTGGCCAGCACCGCTTCCAGCCGCACCTTCTGGCCGCGATAGACGTGCATCGGCTCCACGAAGAGACACCAGCGTAGCGGATAGAAGGCGTCGAACATGGCGTCGACCACGCCCGGCTTCAACTCCCGGAACACCGTGGCCGTCAGGCCTTCGCCCGTGAGCCCTTGATCCTGCGTGCCCGTGACGCTGTGGCCGATGACGTTCGGATTGGAGCGAATGGCGTTGACGCCCAATTTCCTCAGCCCGGCCATCCACGCCAGGCACTGGTGGAAGTAGTCCTCAGGGTTGGCGAACGTGTCGCCCAGGTTCCAGCGATTCCAGTCGGCCAGGAACTGATCGAGAACACGCCGATAGAAGACGGCATCCTCGCACGTGGTGTTTCCAATCTGCTCGTAGTGTCGAGTAAGTCGGGCGGCATCGACGGCGCTGCCGATACCGTATTCCGAAATGAACAGCGGTTTTTCGCCGGCGCCGGCCGTTCGTAGCGCGTGAATCACTCCGGCACCGTGCGGAAGTTTCTGATAGGGATGCTGGTCGGCCAGCACGCTTTCCCACTTGTCAACGCCCGGATTGGCATACGTTGCTTCCGACCCGCTCCAGTTCCCGCTGTTCAATAGCGCGGCCCGGGTGTCGTCCAATTCGCGGATCAACTGGAGCGAAGCGACGGCCTGGTCGACGACCGGTCCTTTCGGCGTTTCGTTCAGCACGCCCCACAGCACGACGCTCGCATGATTCCGATCGCGCTTGACCATGGCTTTCAACGCGCGCTGAAAGCGTTCCGCCATTTTGGGCGAGGCCTCCATGAACCAGCTCGAATAGTTCTCCTGATAGACCAGGAAGCCCAGCTCATCGCAGAAATCCAGCAGGCGCCGCGGGGCCAGCCCGTTGAACGACCGGATCATGTTCATCCCCATGGCCTTGCAGTTCAGCACGTCTCGGCGGATGAAGTCGGGGTCCAGCGGCACCGTCATGCCGACCGGCATCTCGAAGCCGCTGTGGGACGATTTCGTGGTCACCGAGACCGTCACCCGGTACAAATACGGATCGTTGAGTTCCCACACTCGCGGGTTGTCGACCTGCAGTGTGGTTTCGATCAGCGTGTCGCCTGGGGGAAGTTCCCGATCGGCGCGCACGGTTTGTAGCGTTTCGCCGCTGACGGCCGGCGAGACCGTACCTGCGATCTGTGCGGCGACGGCCTGCTGGCCGGCATTGCGGACGTTCGCCTGCACGCGAATCACACCCGTCTTCGGATCGGCTCGAACGAACACATCCTCGACGCGGACCGCGGGCGCGACGATGAACTCGACCGAATCGCACAGCCCGCCCCAGTCACCGCCGCGGCCGGGCGTCCAGGGGACGGTCTTGGCCGTGTGCGCCGTTTCCTGGAGCCGGATGCCGTCGATCGGCTCGTTCGTCGGGTTCAACACGCGCACTGCCAAGCGATTGGCGACGCCCGGTTTCACCGCGTCGGTCACGTCCAACACGAACGGCTCGCAAGCGCCCTCGTGCTGACCCACGTGAACGCCATTGACCCACACGTCGGCCAGGTAGTCGACGTTCCAAAACCGAAGCAGGTATCGGCCGCCCGCATGGGCATTGGCCGCCGGTGTCAACTCGCGCCAGTACCAGGCCACGCCGTGGTAGCAGGGAAAGACTTCCTGGATGATGCCGGGCACCCGGGCTGGCTTCACTTCCGCCGGGGCCTTGTCGAACCAGTTCTCCTCGCGTCCCACGTTCTTCGGATCGACCGCCAGCAGCCACTGATCGCCATCGAGGGAAACGACGGCGGAACTCAGGGGCTGAGGGGCGGGGGCCGATGCGACTGGCTCACCAGCGTGCGCCCTTCCCGAACCCAGGACCAGCAGGACCACGACCGACCACACTCGAATACTGAAACACGCGATCTTCATAATTCACCCTAATCTTTCGCCT
>JAPLNJ010000668.1 GCA_026692885.1 Planctomycetota bacterium
AACGAGGTGACGGTGTTCGTCAGCGTCACGGCCGTGGGCGGTTCGTTCACATCTACCACGGATAACACGGAGGACACGGATGCGTCGGGGGTGGTGCCAACAGTTACATCGTCAACGTTGACGGTCACGTGCAGCTGCGGGTGAGTCTCGAAATCGACGGTCTGGCCAGCCTTCAGGTACAGGCTGCTGCCGATGATCTCGAACATCGCCATGTCGGGGCCGGTCAGGCTCAAGGTGTTGGTGCCCAGACCGTCGTCGGTTACCACGATGTCGGCGACCTTGGTCTGTACCTCGGTGTTTTCGGGGAGTGTCGTCACGGTGTTCGTCAGCGCCACGGTGGGCGGATTATTCGTTGGTTCGCCCACCGAGAAGGTGCGGCCGAAGATATCCAGGTCACCGCCTGCGGCACTCTCGCCGGCCCAGACGGCGACGAGGGTGGTGCCCACAGCGGCCACGTCGGGGTCTTCTTGATCGCCAGCCGATGTGGTCGGCAAGGCGAACGGATCGGACTCGGGCGTCCCGTCGGCCTTGAATTCACGGGCTCGGACTTCGCGATCGGAACCGCTCTGCGAGAGTTCCGTCCAGGCGACTAGGAATCCGCCGGTGGGCAGAATGGTCACCGCGGGTGCCAGCGGGACGACGGTGCCGCTCTGGTCCACGCGAAGTTCGGCGCCCACGGGATTGCCGTTGGCCGAGAATTGCTGCGCCAGGACTTGCGTCGTGTCGCCCGCTTCCGAGCACCAGGCGACGACGAACGAGCCATCCGGTGCCACGGCGATGACCGGGGCGGTCTGGTCGCCTTGGGCAGTGCCATTCACCATGACCGGGGCACCGATTGGCGTGTCGTCCGCCTGGAACCGGCGCATGAGGATCCCGCGGCCGTTCCCGTCGGTGCTCTCCCAGGTCACGACGAACGAGCCGTCCCCCGCGCTGCCGACATCCGGGAACATGCCGCCCGCGCCGGTGCTGACCTCGACCGGCGGGCCAGCGACCGCATTGGCCTCGGTGAAGTGCCGGGCGAAGATCTTGTTCTCGTTCGCTGGCGCGAACGAATCCCAGGCGACCACGAATTCGCCCGAACCAGTAAACGCCACCGCCGGATTGAAGTGGTCTCCATCGGCATCGCTCAGTTGCACCTGCTCGCCCACCGGCGTCCCGTCGCTGGTGAAGGCCCGAGCGTAGACATCCGACGACCCCGGCGTCTGTCCGCTGCCTGGCGCATCGTTTTGCCACGTCACCACGAACGCGCCCGTGACCGGATCCACTGCCACATCCGGAGACACCTGGACGCCCGCCGTGATGTTGCTGATCAGGAACTCGTCCTTCGCGACCGTCCCATCGCTGTTGAACAGCTTGCCATAGATGCCGCCCTCGGCGTAATAGCTGCTCCATACAACCACATAGCTGCCGTCGTTCCTGAGCGCTACGGCCGGTTGCTCTTGATAGTCGGCGGTTGTGGTGTTGACGAAAAAATCGGATCCCGGCGATCGATCGATTGGCGATGCCATCGGTGCCAACTGAACCCATTGTCCGACTGTTTGCTGCGGCGCGACGACCGTCGGTTCCGCGAATGGAGTCCCCGAAACGTCCTCCTCCGGCCCTCCCGAAATCCTCCGCACCTGTGCTGTCGACACATCAACTGCCATGATCTGCACCGGCGTCACTCGGGTCCGACGTACCCCAACCGGAAGGCTCTCGTGCATGACCGTGTAGTCGTACGTGTCCGACAGACCGGCCAAGTGGCCCAGTTCATGCATAACGACGCTCAATAGGTCGACATGCCCGACTGCAGGGTTATTCCCGTCTTCTAGTCGCGACGCATAGAACTCCGAATCGTCCCACGGTGTGTCGTCCACAAACCAACCGTAACCACCGCCGTCGATATCGAACGTCATCGTGTTGCCCGATGTCTCCCCCAATTGTCCGCCGGGCAGGTCCGCGACCGTAACTAGTACATCTCGCCACGCATCAGGTAGGACGATGCCCGACTGGTCGATAAACCGCTTAATGGCCTCTTCAACGAATGGTATAACTGAAGCGGTCGTAAGTTCCCCGCTAACGGCCACGGTAGAAAGCGAAACGGCTTCGTCGGTATCCTCGTACGGACGCGATTCTAGCACCAAGGGTGAAGCTGCCCGTACGGAAGCCGAAGTTGAGTAGAACATGGCAAAATCATCCCCAGCATACCAGGGGTGCTCGATCTGGTTCCGCCATTTCGGTACACCGCCAAAATTCGAATCATAGAGATAATGTTCACCGTCGATATGCCCAGAATTGTCCTCGTAGTCATCATTGCACGCGCGTCCGTCGAGCTCCTTGGCATAAGCAAACACCTTGTACGTAGATGATTGGCTCTTTATCGCTTCGACGAACCCGGCTGCAAATCCCCCCCAAGAATACTCGAAGTGATTTGAAGAAGCCATTCCGAAATAGTGCAAACCATCAGTCTTTGACCCGATGTACGTCCCCGCCCCAGGCATTTCAGGATTGGTCTTGAAAACATTGTCAAGCATCCCCCCCGAAAAGCACTGCGCAAATATGTAGCTATTGTAGCCCGCCTTGACTTCGCCCAACATGCTCCGCAAATCAGAATCTGAAATATTGCAGCCACCCCACGCACATAGCATCTCTTCGTTCTTTGTATTTCTTGCCTTATCATAAGCCTCCTGTGCTGTCAATTTGGGGTACAGTTTGTCAGCGCCGAGGCCTGCGCCATGATCGTACGAATAGAACAAGAAGTAGTCGTGCTTCGTGACTCTCTTTGCTAGATCACCAAGAACAGCTTCCAAATTGTCTCGCGTCGCTTCATAAACAGGTGATGCGCCAGCGAACTGCATATCGGAAACTCCATTCGGACCCCTTCCATCGGCATAGAGAATAGAAATATTCTCCGCCGAAACGTTTCCCTGCTTTATGAGAACGTCGTGGATATCCTTCAAGTTCTCGTAATAGCGTGGGTAGTTGAACTCCGGTTTGACCCCACCCATGAAGATCACGACATAGTTCTGGGGCTCCGACACAACAACCGTATCCGCGAATCCAAAAGCTGCGAGACCGCCCTCGCCATCCACATCGATCGACATGGTGATCTCCGCTCTAGCAGACCCGTCTCTATGGTCGTTGAAAATTCCTTCAATATAGAACGAAATGTCAAGATCGTCGGCTCTCAAGCCCAGTTTGCTTGCTAAGTAAACACCAGGCGCCAAATAGCCGCCACCATCGGCTACTGGTTCCGGTTTCCGGGACACGCTTCCGTCAGTTGTCCAGATTCTTAACAGTCCTGCCTCGGGCTGAATGTTTACTGCACTTGCCGTAGGAGGGGATGCGTCGTATTCGATTCTAACAAGGGCTTTGTCCCAGTCGATGCTTCGTGCAAGTCCCTGGGGAATCGTAATCCGTATTTCGTCAAAGACCGATTTGCCATAGCCATTGTAATCTTGGTAATCCAAGACCTTATCCTTGTCTACATCTCCCCAATTTGCTGGAACGACGAGGCCTGGCAGGTTAACGCTCGCTTCATTCCAGTCGTCCTTCCCATTGACGGAGTTATCCATATCAATCACGCCGCTGTTGTTCGAATCAACGTCAAGGTCAATCGCCATGCCTGATGAGGCGACGATCGCCTGCGTGCCGTTACTGTCCTTGACGTAAAAGGCCAACTCCCCGTGCTTGTTGATTGCGTCGTTGATCCGAATTTCTGAGATCGGCGTCGCCGAGACTTCAGGAAGAATCTTTCCAATCCCAAGGACGTAGGTCTCGCTGACATACGCAGGATTTAGGGGTGGAACGATATCGGGTGACTGAGATTCGCCAGCCCATTCGAATTCGAGAGTGTACAACGAGTTCGTGTCGTAGCTGTCTTCTGTCATGAACGCGATTTGGTAACGATTAGGGGCAATCGCGTCGGCGGCGTCCATTTTGTTAATGGACAGATGCGAGTCGATCGGCGAAGATGCCTGCACCGACCCAACCGGAATAGTCTTGAATGGCCCGATATCAAGCTCGCCGGGGTCGAGTTCTGAATCTCCGTCAAAATCGACGACTATTGTCTCTCCGGGATCGAGATGTCCATCGCCTGTCTCTCCCGCGATTTTTGCCCAAGCGCCCGTCTTCGGGTCGGCGACAAAGAGTCCTCGTCCAAGGTCACTGTGTTCTCCAGTGAAGACAATCAACGAGCCATCGTCGGTAATACTGGGATAGGGTCCGATCTGGGTGAAGTTCTGCCCGGCGCCGATCGTCATCGGGGGAGCTGTCGGATTGTCGTACGAGAGAGCGTAAAGTGTGTTGTTCAAACTGAACACATACCTTCCGTCATCGGCGAGTTTTGGGAAAATCTCTCGCGGGTCGGCTCCGCTTGGCAAACCGGTTGCCCATTGCGTAAATTCTGCGTCATGCAGTGCTGTCACAATATAGTTAACGTTGCCCTCATAGGTAGTGGCGCCGATGCCTCCGCCGGTCGTCCCCGTATAGACGCTTTCGCTGTCGTTGTTAATGGTCGACCCGCGATAGACGATTTGGAAAGCATTGTTCGGATCGCATGGCGACGGCCAGGTGCCGCCCCAGACCGGGTTCAGGAACCACAGGGTGAGCAACTTAGGTTGGTAGTCAAATGCCGACGACATGCCCATCGCTGCACCCACCATGCCGGGCAAGATGCCCATCAGGCCACTGTAAAGCATGTCCGCAAATAGAGGGTTCCCCAGGGCTATCGATCCCACGGAGATGGTATCGGCGTCTCCCATTCCGTACACGGCTCTGGCCACACCGGACTCGCCACCGGTCCAGGTGTACCAGCGTTTATAGAATGGCACGTTGATGGCCGGTTCTGCGCCTCTGTATTCATCAGCATTCCATTGCTCGACGTACGAGAATGGAGCGAGAGGGAGGTCGCCCATCTGGGCGATTGACATGGCCAAAAAGACTGGTCCAAATTGCCATGTGCCGATGAGGACTTTGTAATTGGAATTGCGCCAAGCAATGATCTCGTTCCCGTCATTGATCTGCACGGAATCGCCAAATTGCTGGGATGGTTCTTCAGCCGGGTCCTTGGGTAGCGGCAGCATGAGAACCTCGTGCATGAGCGCACGAACCGCTTGACTCGTGCTCTGAAGACCGGGAGGATAGTAGGCAAAAACATTGCCCCCCTTCTCTCCGGCGCTTCCGTAGTCCACGGTCCCCGTAAACGCAATGACTCCGTTGTTGTTGATGGAAGGGCCGTTGCCGAGGGTGTAGTAGGTGGTTTCCCGACTGGTTCCCGGAAAGTCAATGGTCGTCGGTGTGCTCGTCTTTGCGACAGTGAGTAGTGCGTACGGACTTTCCCTTGCCTTGAGGACGACGGTTGCTGTTGCCGGGGCCGATGGGGTATTATGTGGATCCAATGCGGTGTAGCTAAATTCATCGACGAGGTCGGCTCCCGCCGCGAGCAGTGCCTTTGTGGCGTCGGACAGAGTGGTTGGGTCGTACCTAAAGCCGCCGTCGATTTCTAGAGTGATGATCGCCCCTTCGGTACTGATAATCCAGGGCGTTGACACGTCGACCCGCAGTAGGGCTGTTTCATTCTGATCAGGGTCCGAGTCGTTTCGCAGCAGGCCCTGAAGGTCATCGATGGTGAGCGACTTGTCATACTTTGTCGAATACGGACCGTCATTCCTGGCTACGGGAGCATCATTAACACCGCCAGTGTCGGGCAGTGGAGCGGTAAGTTGTCGAGAATTGGCTGACAAAGACGGAGACCGATTGCTTTCTCGTGTTCCGATGAAGATCTCGACGTCAGCAACCGCTTCGGAAATGGAATCGTGAATCCAGTATTGGAAGTAGTCGGTGGTGGTCTCGTCGGCACCGAGCCAGTCGAGCTCTCCGTTGGGTTCGTACGTGAAGGTGCCGTCGGGGTAGATGGTTACCTGGACGCCGAGTTGACTCGTGGTCGTTTGCGATACTTCCGTGGGGTCAAACAAGAACTCATCGGCTACCGGCGATTGGTTCGCCCCCCCTTCGTTCATGTAACTGAA
The DNA here is from genome assembly GCA_026692885.1 of Planctomycetota bacterium. The sequence goes on from JAPLNJ010000668.1 coordinate 6,009, forward strand.
GTCGTAGTACCAATTCGACTTGGCGAAGGCGACAAGTGTGTTTCCATCAATGTCGACATCGTTGTCCAGGAGGCCGGAGCCGATGAAGACCCGCTTCTCATACGCCCCCGCGAATTCATCGAACACGGCAATGGGCGCGTCGTTTCGCCCTTGCACCTGAATCGTAGCGGTGGCGAGGGTCGCTCCCCCACGCTCGTCTCGGAGCGTGAAGGTAAAGATGTCCAAGCCGGTTTGGCCGGGCCCGAGCGACTGGAAATAGGCGCTGGCCGTGTAAGCGAACGCTCCCGACTCGTAGATCTTGACGATCGATCCGTGTTCACTGGTCACCGTCTCGGCCGCGATGGATAGCTCGTCGCAGTACCCGGGAATCACGTCGACGTCGCTGGCCCCGTTGAATAAGCCACTCTGCACTGAAATCGCCGTGGTCCCGTCCTCCATCACCTGATACGGGGTCGAGGTGTACTTCGGCGGCAAGTTCTCTTTGCTCAAGACGTGGATGCGGACCATCCCGATCGCGGCGGCTCCGTGGCGATCCTCCAGCGTGTACTGGAACGTGTCGTCGGCAGTTTCGCCAGCCTTGAGCGAGTCGAGAACCGCGGAACGCGCCGGATCGTAGTGGATGACGTTGGCCTGTGCGTCGAAGGTGATGGTTCCCTGCGTCTGGGCCGTCGGGGTTACGGCGCTGATTTTGAGATGCAGACGGTCGTTGACGTCCGGATCGGTGTCGTTGGACAAGAGCAGCCCGACGGGGATGTCAAGCGTTTCGTCGGCGTAGACGTAGAGCGCGTAGATGTTGTTGGCCGCCCCTTTGTCGGCAATGTCAGGACGTGCGATCGGGGCGCTGTTGACGCCCCGGATGGTCACGTCGACGAAGGCACTGCTGCCATCGCTGAGCGTATACGCGAAACGGTCGGTAACCGTTTCGCCCTGGCTGAGGCCGCCGTAGACGGTGCTGGACGCGGCGTAGGTGAACGAGCCGTCAGCGGACCATTCGATCGTGGTGTGCCAATCGGTGCCTTGGTCCAGGCTACGTACGACCAGATTGCTGCCCAGGTCATTGGCCAGGAGATTTCCCTGCAACGTCGCCCCTTCGTCCACGACGAAGCGGTCATAAAGGGCCGCGCCCGTGCCATCGACCGGCCCAAAGCTGACCGTACGCTCGACGCGAGTCTCGTCCTCGCCACCGGTGTGGGCCACCACCTCACACGAGGCTGCGCCGAGCCGTGTGGCGGTGTCGAAGCCGAAGGCGAGGGTTTCGCCGGAGTCGATCGCGGCGGTCAGCGAGTTCGGCGTCCAGCGGATGAATCCGTCGCCGGGTGAATAGTGGGACGACCATTGGGCCGGAGTGAAGATATGCGAAAGGGTCGTCGTGGGCGCGAGGGGAATGCGGAACCCTTCGAGCGTCCAATCCATTCCAGTCGCCGAGGCGCCCGTGGTGTTGGTCAGCGAGTAGGTGTAGGTGTAAATGCCGCTCGTCGGATTGCGCGTGGCCGAGGCTGCCAGGTCGAACTCCGGGCCGGGATCGTACGTGAAGGCCAGCGTGACGGCGCTGGATTGGCGGCCCAATGCGTCAGACGCAATCAGGGTGACGACATGGGCACCGGCCGCGAGCGGGGCGCCGTTGATCCGCTCCATCACTTCCGGTGCGAGCGTGAAGGAGTCGCCCGCAATAGAGGCCGAGACGTCGATCAGCGTATTCTGCGCCGAGGCATCGATACTCGCCGACAACGCAACCACGGGCGATGGCCCGAACAATTGGCCGGTGACCGTGGGGTCGGAGGTCAGGCCGTCGGTATTAGTACCGCCCAGGATCGCCGTATCATTGGCTAGTTGAACAGTGAGCTGTGGCTTGTCGTCCAGCAGGACCAGGGCGCCGAAATGGCTGATGTTGCCGGCGAGGTCCACCACGACTAAGTCCAGGGCATTTTGACCAACAGCCAGCGGGACGTCCTGCAGAACGAAGACGCCGAATGCATTGGCCTCACCCACGATCTTGGTTCCAGAGATCGATATGACCGCGCCGGGTTCGGTGACGCCGGTCAGGTTGACATGGTCTTCCGTCGTATGGCCGTCGCCTTTGAGCTGGGTATCGGAGTCGTCGGACAGGCCGATGGTGAATTGAACCGTGGTGATCGGCGTCGTGTCGATGATCAGGTTTAGCGCGGGAGATAGCTCGCTGACGTTGCCTGCTTGGTCGGTGATGATGACCGTGATCTGGTGTGGATCCTCCAGCAGCTTAGGCAGTTGGACTTTCAGGATGGCTAACTCGGAAGACACTGTGCCGGTCAGGAGCTTGCCGTCGACGTACCACTTGACATAGTCACCGGCCTGGGCATCCACCGTCACCCAAGGGGCCGTAACGTTGGTGACACCGTCGTCGTTGTGCGGTCCGCGGTCGTACGCCTCGACGACCCGCGGCGCCGCCGGTTGGGGCGCCTCCCGATCCAGGGTGAAGAGGACGGAACCGAAGTTCGACTGGCCGAACTTGTCCACGGCGTTGACCATCAGGTAGTGAACCCCGTCGGCGAGAGTCTTGCCGACGGGGAGCAGACTGGAAAAATCGCTGACCGTGAAGCGGAAATCAATCGGCCAGTCGGTCCAGGCGTCGGCGCCGTCGAGTTTGAGTCTCACCGGTCTCACCGCAGACAGGGCGCTGGCATCGGCGATAAGCACGTCGACCGTCGGATCGCTGGTCACCTGGTCCTCTGCGCTGGAGCCGGTATCGTGCTGCAGCGACAGAGTAATCGTGGGCGCGTCGAGGTCGTGCGTGGTGAAGGTGACGAGCGAGCGGCTCAGGTTTCCGGCCGTGTCGCGGGATTCGACGGTGAGGGGATTGTCCTGGGACTGCTGGTTGTTGAGGGTGAGATCGACGTTGGGGAAGGTGTAGTGGCCGAACGCATCGGCGGTGACGGCGGCGATTAGAGGGTCGGCGGCGGGGGAGGAAGAGGGGACGGATGCGGATTGGACGGATCTGGAGATCCATCCTACGTCGGATTGGACGGCTTCGGAGAGCCATCCTACGGAGGAGCCGTGAGTGCCGCGGTAGAGGTCGACGCGGGCGTTGGGTTCGGTGGTGCCGGTCAGATCGAGGGTCTGGCGAGTTGTGTGGTTGGGGCCGAGTGTGAACTCGGCGGGTGTTTGCGCCAGTTGCAAGGTCGGAGTCGTGGGCGGCGCTGTGTCGAGCACCATACGGAGCGGTAGAGCGAACTCGCTGATGTTGCCGGCAAGGTCCTCGGCGGTGGCGGTGATCAGGTAGGTGTTGTCGACCGAGAATGTGGTGCTCAACGTGATCGGGCCTGTGACCAACTCTTGGCTGGCGATCACTTGGCCGTTGGCGTACAGCCGGACCTTGGTATTCGGTTCGGCCAGCAACTGGAACGTCTGCTGCTTAACGTAGGTCACGTTGTCATAGCGACTGGCCCCGGAATCGTCGGCGGTGAGCAGGTCGGGCGACGAGGGCCGCGGCGGGCGGACCGTGTCCAGCGTGAAGTCCAGCGTGGTGACTTCCGAACGCAGACCCTTTTCGTCCTGGGCGACGATCTGCACCCGGTGTTGGCCGTCGCGGAGCGTGCCGCCATTGGCCACCGCCAGATCGCTCGGCGACAGCACGAATCGGCCCTCGGCGACGCGCGCCTTCCAGTCATAAGCACTCGCGCCGTCCACCGACACGAACAGGCCGGCGATCGAACTGGCGTCGTCGACAGTTCCGGAGAGGGTTGCGTCGTTGGTGATGCGGTCGGTGGCGGAAAAGCCAGCGTCGTGTAAAAGCGTAGCGGTCAGGAGTGGCGGCGAGATGTCGTCGGCCGTGCTGTAGACACTGTCGGAGACCGTGGCCGTGTTGCCGGCCCAGTCGCGGGCGATCAGGGTCAAGGCGTTCTGGCCGAGACTGAGCATCACCGGGTCGAAGCGATAGACGCCGGTGGCGTTTGAGGTTGCGACGGCAATCGGTTGGGGGGTCGGGACGGAGTCCCAACCTACGCGGTAGAGTTCGACCAGGATGCCGGAATCGGTCTGGCCGGTCACCGCCACGCGATCGCGGACCGTGCGGCCGGTGGCATCGACTCCCTCGAAGACCAGCGTTGGCGTGAGCGGAGTCAGCGTGTCGACGATGACCCGGTAGACCGCGGACTGGACGGCGTTGCCGGCCAGGTCGGTCACGGTGGACTGGAAGTTGTATGTCCCATCGGCGAGCGGGTCCAGCCCGTAGCCGACGTTGAACAACTCCACCTCGGAGGTGGCCCAACGCTGGGTGGAGACCGTCTGGCCGTTGTAGGTGCGATCCAACTGCACGATCGAACCCGTTTCGCAACTCGCGACGAGCGTGAAAACCGAGCGGTTCGTGATGCCGTCGTGCGGATCCGGCCCGGTGTCCTGCGTGATCTGGCCGTCGGCATACAGAGCCAGCGAAATCGGCGTGGGCGGCGCCAGCGTGTCCAGCGTGAACAAGAACTCGCGCGTGGCCGCATTGGTGAATTCATCCTCCGCGTACAACCGCACCGTATGGACGCCGTCGGTCGGCACATGGCCCGTGATGACGGTCCAGCGCGCGGCGGTCAATACGAACTGGCCGGCGACGTCCAGCCAACCGCGGATGTCGACGTTCGGATCCTGGTCGATGCCCAGCTTCAAGACGCTCAGCCCGTTTTCTTCGTAGACCTGTCCGACGATCGTGGGATCGTTGGTCACGTGGTCGTGTGGGTCGGGACCGGAATCGGTCTGCAAGCCGAGGATTCGAATGTCAGGGGCGTTCAGTTCGAGTCCCAGGCGGCGGATCGAGGTGGCCAGGCGGGAGACGTTGCCCGCCGCGTCGCGGGCTTCGACGGTGAACGGATTGTTCCCCAGCTGCAGCGGCACGCCGGAGAAGCGGTATTCCCCGGAGACGGGATCGGCCGCGACGGGCGCCAGGGCCGTACCGGCCAGGCTGACGCTCGCACCCGGCTCGGTCTTGCCGATCAAGGTCACGGTGGCGTAGGTGGTCTGGCGATCGCCCAGCGTGTCGCCGGGTAACGTGCTGGAATCCGAGGCGGGGTCGAGATCGAACGTCGGACGCTTGGGCGGGGTGAGGTCCAGACGCACAATCAGTTCCCCGGACCGCGGGCTTTCGTTCCCGGCCAGGTCGGACGTGGTGGCCGAGAAATGCAGTGTGCCGTCGGCAAATCCTAGGTTGGCGCCCGACAGTTGGCTCGCGCCGGCGTCGACCGCCGCGCGGAGCAGCGACCGGTCGTCGCGGTACAGTGTGACCAACACGCCACCGGCGCCCGTAACGCGGAACGTCGGCAGGGCGTCGGACGTCAGGTTATCGGCGTCGCTGATGCCCGTATCGCTTTCGGGCATCAGATCGGGCGTTCCCGGTGCGCCCGGCGCCACGGTGTCCAGCGTGAACGTGAACTCGATGGGCAACGACGTGTTGTAGTGCACGTCAACGGCCGTGATCGCAATCGTATGCGTGCCGTCGGCCAGCAGACCACCAAAGTAACATTCCAGTTCGGCCCGCGTGAGCTGGAAGTAGTTGGACGGCACCTGGTACGTGGCACCGTCTTGCTTGCCCAACTCGCCGAAGGCGGAAATCCGCGCCCGACCGTCGAGCGAGATATACAGAGCACTGATCGCACTGGTATCGGACACGATGCCGATGATCGTGGGATCGTTCGTCACGCCGTCGGTGGCGGAGCTGCCGGTGTCCGCCTGGAGACCGATCAGGATCTGGGGCGGTTTGATATCGGTGGTCCGCCCCTGGGCGGTGCGCCAGATGCCGTAGTCGATCGAGTCGATACGCCGATCGTTGTTCAGGTCGAAGATGGAACTGTATTTGGCGTCGCCGTAGCGGCTGGGATAGTGCAGCAGGAACGAATCGTAGTCCGCGTGGTCGACGGAATCTCCGCCGGAGAAATCGGCCACCAACTGGTGATACTCCAGCGTCAGGCGGCCATCGTTGGGATTGGTGTCGATATCGTTCAGGCGGCTGCCGGGATCGGCCACGCCCCGCACCCCGTCGATGACGAGGATCAAGGTGTAGTGTCCGTCCTCGACCTGGACATGGCTGGTGTCGATCGTGAGCGTGTACGTGCTCGTATCGTCGTCCGAGAGGTAGGTGTAGTTGTCCGCGGTCAGCGGGAACGGCTCGCCCGTGGCCGACGTGATGATCACGTCCTTCTCGAAGCCGTGGAAGAAATTTACGTCCTGGTTGAACTGCAGCGCGATCGTATGGATGGTCGAACGTTGGGCCTCGCCGTTGTTGACGACGGCTTTCTGGATCTGGACGGGATCGGCCACCACCGGGGTGACCAGCACGGAGATGGTGGCGAAGGCTGTCTTGCGTTCTTGCGTTTGTGTCTCCTGGGCGGTGGCCGACACGTGCAGGACGATTGTCTCGGTGGAGCCGAGTGGCGGGGTGATCGTAAGCCCGTCGAGTTGCTCCGGGGTCAGTTGGTAGACGGCCAGCGTCCCGGTCCGGGTCTGCGTGCCGGCCGACAAGAACGATCCGGCCGGGAGCCCGGAGATCTCGATCGTCAGCGTTTCGGAGCCGTCCGTGTCGCGTAGCTGGCTGGTGATGTCCAGCAGGATCGATGAATTGATGGTCCCGGCGACCGATTTGGCCGACAGAATGGGCGTGTCGGCAACCGGGGTGATGGTCAGGGAGACGAGCGCTTCGCTGGATGTGTTGCCCGCGTTGTCGCAAACGGTGTAGGTGAATGAATCCGCGCCCGAGTAATTGGCGTAGGGCGTGTAGGTCACGACGCCGGAGCCGATATCGACGGCGGCCGTGCCGTGCCGCGGTTGCTGGACGATCGCGACGCTGTTGCGATCCAAGGTGCCATCGGCGTCGGTGTCATTGGCCAGGACATCAAAGGCGATGGGGATATCTTCGTCGATGATGGCCGAATCGGGATTGGCGGTGGGCAGCGACGAGGAGTCGCGCAGGACGACGACATTGTCGATGCTGACCTGGCTGTCCAGGGCACCGAAGCCGAGCAGGTCGAAGTACAGCAGCAGTTCCGTTCCGGCGGCCACGCCGGTCAGATCGATTTCGACGACGATGGGGTGGTCGGCGCTGCCGAAGGGGGTTTCGGCGGTGATTCCAGTAAGGGTTAAGCGGCTGTGGTGGTGGACGGTGCCGTCGGATTGAATGGTGAGGATGGCGTCGGTGAGCGGGGATTGGGATGCGTCAGGCTGGAAAGCCTGACCTACGGGGGTCAGCAGCGATACTTGGAAGGCTTCGGTGGGCAAGGCGTCGGCGGTGTGCAGCAGGCCGCCGACGAGTTCGAACCGGAGGGTCGTCGCGCCGGCCGGGACGAAGAAGCTCTGGCTCGCCGAGGAGATGTATTGGGCGTGCTCGCCCAGGACCAGCGTCCCTTGGGCCAGGCTGGTATTGCCTCGCAACCGCCAGCCGAACGCCGCGGCACGCGGATCGACGACGTTGAAGTTGCCGTTGGCGATCGCCGTCGTGGCGATGTCCTCGCCCAGCGAGGGACTAGAACAAAGTAGCCCGCACACTCCGTGTGCGGAAATCGGCACACGAAGTGTGCCGTCTACTATTGAGGCAGACGGGCTGTTCGCCGGCGCCCTGCCAGCGCTGCCGCCAGTCGCCCCCGTCCAGTACGCCTGGTCCTCGCTGGAACGGAAGCCGTAATTGATCAGCAGAATGGCCTGATCGCTGACAGCAACGCGTCCGTCGCCGTCGAGATCAGCGGCGGCCAGGTAATTCGCGTCGACCGCGTTCGTCCCAAACGCCGCTGCGAACAATTGGCTGTCAAAACCGTCCACGCGGCCGTCGGCATTGATGTCGCCCGCGACGCCGACCTCTAGTTCGTAGTCGCCGGGCTGCGCGGCCGCAATGCGCACCAGGTAACTGCCAGGCGAGCTGATCTTGAAAATGGCGAACACCTCGCGGGCGTTCGGATCCGCCAGAGCACCGGCCGGATGGACCCGCACGGCTCCCTCGACGGCCGGCATGGCTGGCCGGAAACCGTCGGTCGTGCCGAGCACGTGGATCCGCACCCAGAGCTCACCACCGGCCACGCTGTCCAGTTGCTCTTGCGTGACATCGAAGGCATATAGATCGCCAGCCGCGCTGCTGGCCAAGGAACTGCTGTAGCGTTGACCGCTGCTGTCGGCGATGTTGCCCAGATTGGCCGTCAAACCGGTTACGGTGACGCCGCCTGCATAGAAGATGGCCCGATTGACGGTCGCCCCGGTCGAAACCCGCAGCAGGTGCGACTGCTGCGGATCGTAGCCATAGCTGTGGATCACTGTGGTAGCAGGCACAGTCCCTGTGCCGTCCGCTCCCGCACTCGGAGATTGCGGACTACTTTGTACCCGAATCAGATTCCCGCGCGAGTCATACGTGTAGTCCAGCTGCGTGCCGACCTGCGTGATGATGCTTTGCAGCCGGCCCGATGAATCTCGGTCGAAATCGACGTACGTGCCGTCGGCGGCGATCAGCCCGCTGGTGCTGACCTGGAGTGTCGTCCCGCCGGGCGTAATCTGGCGCACGATTCCCAGCGTGGAATCAATCTCGTAGGCCGTACCATCCGGCCCGGTCAGCGTGTAATCGCTGCCCGCCAGCTTGGGATTCGCCGGATGGTAGGGCGTACCGCTTTCGACCGCGTAATAGGCATGGCCGGAGCGCATCAACAGCGCGTCCACCGACTGCAGGGTGTAACCGCTGGTGGTGTCGACCGCTTGCCAGGCTGGCCGATAGTAGGTCACGCCGGGAACCTGGAAGACCACTTGCGGCTGGAACCGGAACTTGATTCGCTCGCCGGTCGGCGTCGTCAGGTACAGTGCCGAGCCGTCGCTCAGCGGCGCGTAGATGCCGTACACTTCGCGGCCCGTGTTGGGAACGTCCAGCTGCAGGTCGACGTCGCGGATGGCCAACTGCCAGCCGTAGCCGCAGCTGCCGGCCAGGTCTTGGGCGGTCGAATCGTAGGAACGGCGGATCGCGATCTGCTCGCCTCCCACGGTCACCAACAGATCGGTGGCCACCTCGCGATAGACGCCGGCCGTGCTGGTCGAGGCAATTTCGAGGACCGTTTCCACTGCGTTGTGCCGGTTGCCGAGATCCTCGGCCGAGAGGCGTAGCCGATAGAAGCCGGCGGGGAAGGCGGCCGGGTCGAGCGTGAAGAGCGCTGCCGAACTCACGACCGATTCGCCGCGAGCCAACGGCACGAAAGCTTCCGTGCCCAGCCGGGCCAGTTCCAGCGTCCAGTAGTCCAGGTTCGAGTCGGTCACCGAGCCCAGGATCTGCGTGGCGGTGGACAGCGCTGTGCCGGCCAGCCCTTCCTGCAACACCAGTTCCGGTTTCTGGTTGTCGCTGGGGTCCAAGACCTCGATCACCGAGCTTTGCGAATTCTGCCAGCCGTCCACGTCGGTCGCGGCGACCGTGACGTGCATTTTGCCCGGCTGCACGGCCGCTCGGACCGTGGCAAAGCCGTCTTTGTCCAGGGTGTACTCGACCCCGGCGACGACCAGGTGCACGGAGGCCGGATCGATATCGGCATAGCCGTTGACCAGCACCTGGAGCGTGACCGGAGTCAGCGGGTTGACGGCCCAACTGGGCGAGCGGACCACGGTGATTCCCGGCAACACGGGCGACAGCGTGGCGCTCAACACGATCGATTCCGAAGTCGTGTCCGTCCCGTCCGAGACGTGCAGCCGGACCACGTGTTCGCCCAACTGCCCGGCGGTCGGCGTCCAGCGGAAGAGTCCCGTGGCCGGGTCGAGCGTCGCCCCGTCGGGCAAGCCGCTGGCGGAATAGGTCAGCGTCGTGCCGGCATCTGGATCGGTGGCCGCGACGGTGAAGGACAAGGTCTTGCCGAGCTGGACCTGGTGGTTCGAGTTCTTGACGATTGGGGAAAAGTTCACGTTGTCGATATACAGCGCGACGTCCAGCGTGTCGGTAGCTCCGGCGGCGTCCTGCACCTGGAACGTGATCGTGTGTAGCCCCGCCTGATCGTAGCCCGGGCTGACGCGGAACAGGCCCTTTTTGATCTCGCGGTCGGGGGAATAGGATCCGGGCGCCAGGTCCGTGCTCAGCACCGACCAGGTCAGCTTGTCGTAATCGTCCGGATCGCCGCCCACGACGGCGAATTGGACCGGATAGCCTTCGCGGCCGTATTGCAGCGGGATGGGCACGATTCGCGGCGGGCGATTGACATCGGTTACCGTGATTGCAAACTTCCGCACGACCTCGGCGATGCCGTCGCTGACCCGCGCGGTGATTTCGTCGTACTTGCCTGACTGATCGTACCGCGGCGTCCACGTAAACAGCCCGGTGCGGCGATCCAGGCTGGCGCCGGCGGGCAGCGAGCCGGCATCGATGTCATAGGTCAGGGTCTGCCCGTCCGCATCGGCGGCCAGGGCGGCGAAGTTGATCGTCAGCGGCTGACCCTCCGCCACGGTCGGATTCGAGAGGAGGCTGAAGGTCGGGGCCGAATTCGTGTTCAGCACGGTCAGCGAGAAGCTCAGGCTGGCCTCGCGGACCAGGTACAACCAGCCGTTCCCATTGTCGCGGACGGTGATCTGCACCTGGTGCGGCCCCAGATCCTCGGCTGCGGGCGTCCACCGCAGGCGTCGCTGGCCGTACACGCCGGTGGACTCGAGCGCCGCGCCGGCGGGCAGCCCGGCCAGCTGGAACGTCAAGTCACTCTGCTCGAAATCGGCGGCCTGGAGCAGCGTCTGGAACGCCTGACCGACCAGGGCCACCCGATTGTTTTCCGGTCGCACGGTGGGCGCGAAATTGGCGCTGTCAAACGTGACGATGAAGGTGTAGGTACACGCGAGACTGCGGCGCGCCCCTTCACCGTCACCGTCGTCGCGGGCGACGACCATGATGGGATGGTCGCCGGGAGTCGCCTTGGCCGGATCGAACGTGAGCGTGCCCGTGCCGTCGCCGTGGTCGACGAACGTGACGAAGTCGGGCAGCGGATAAAACGGAAGGCCGTTCTCGGCCGACAGCACCAGCGGATTCCCGTCCGCGTCGGTCGCCCGCACCTGGCGGGTCAAGACCGTCGGCGCCGCGTCCAGATCGACGGTGATGTTCGCGATGGCGTCGATCTCCGGGCGATGATTCAGGTGGGCCACGTACAGCGGCACGACCATGGTTGTCGTCAAGCCGCCGGCGCCGAGTTCCGTCGCCTGGAAGGTGAGTTGCCGTGCTCCGACGTCGTCCTTGGTCGGGGTCCAGCGGAACTCGCCGGTCTGCGCGTCGAAGGTCGCTCCCGTCGGCAGCCCCTCGACCACATAGCTCAAGCTGGCCGCGGTGGTGTCTGGCTTCGAGAGCGAACCATCGGGCAAGCGGAACTGGGGCACGTAGGTCGGGTTGTCCGGATCGAGGGCAAAGACCTGGAAGTAGATCGGTTCTTCCTCGTACGCCTGCCAGGAGCCAATCGGATCGAATACCGGGGCGCCGTTGGCATCGAGCACGGTCAGGACCATGGTCCGCGTGGCGGAGCCACCCTTGTTGCTGATCGTGAACGTCAGGTTGTGGACGCCGGCCTGAGCGTAGCCCACCTCCCACTGGAACAAGCCGCTGGTCGGGTGAAGCGAGGCGCCGGCGGGCAGGGACTTGCAGGAAAAGACCACGGCATCGCCGTCGGGATCTGCGCCGTCCAGATAGAACCGCACGACATCCCCCTCGCGCACGGTCAAGTTGGCCGGCTTGTTCAGGACGGGCGGCTGGTCGGACTCGCGGACCACCAGCGAGGTGGTCATGACACTCTCGCGGTGCCCGTCGCTGACGTGCAGCGACACATTGGGGTAGACGCCGGCCTGCAGCGCGCCGATGTCCCACAGCAGCGTATGCGTGGCGAAGTCGAACTCGTCGCGCGGGATGGCTGCCAGCTGCGGCGCATGATTCCCGCCGACGACGGTGATGGTATAGGTCAACGTCGCGCGAGCGCCGCGGTCATCGAAGGCATAGACGGTGACCGGGACCGTGTCGTCGCAGCCCGCGGCCGGCAGCCACTGGATCAGCCCTGTCTGCGCGTTGACAGACATGCCGTCCGGACCGTCCGCCAGCAGGAAATTCAGCCGCGAACCGTCTGGGTCGTGCGCCGCGATCGTCGTTTGGTACAACGTCCCCACCGTGGCGGCTGTCGGGGGTTGGGCGTCGATGACCGGCGCCTGATTCACGGTCGGGGCGGCGAAGAACGAGAAGGTGTAGTCGACCCGATCGAAGTTCAGCACGTCGATCGTCACCGTCACGGCGGTAGTCGACTGGCCGGCGCGCAGCCTAGCTCCGCCGGCGAGTTGCCCGGCCAGGTCGATCAGATAGCGTCCGTCCGTCAGCGGTCCGCTGGCGCCGCGCGGGGTCAGCGCGGAACCAGACGCCGGCTCCAGTACCAGGTACAGCGGTGTCTGGAAATCGTAGCTCGCCTGGTTCGTCACCACCACGTCGAACGAGACCGTCCGCGCCGCGTGATCCAGCCGTGTCTCCGTGAACCCGATATCGACCAGGGCCGTGAAGTCGCTGATCGTGGTGAACGTCGTGACATAGTTCGTCTGCAGCGCCATCCCCAGCAGGCTCTCGATGCCCGCCGACACGGTCAGCGTCCACTGGTCGGGCTCCGTCATGCCGGCCGTGGCGAGGTAGACCGTGTACGTTTTCGGATCGTAGGTGATGCTGCCGACCAAGAGGGCGCCGTGGGCTTGTCCCACCAGGTGATAGTTGGCCGGATTGATCGCCGATTTCGTCTCGGTTCCCTTGCCCGTATACAATCCCCGGTCAAAGGTGATCGCGATACTGGGCATGGGCAGGGCGACGATCGAGGCGTTAGGCGGATTCACCTGGGCCACCATCGGCCGGATGGCCGGGCTGATCACGTCGACCTGACCGGATTGGCTGAGCAGGATCCGCCCGTCGCTGGTCGTCTGCACGACGTCGCCGCGCGAGCCGCCTTTGGCCAGCGTCGTTTGCCGCCGCGTGACCACATCGACCAGCGTCAACTCGCTGGTGCCGTTCCAGGCGATTTCCTGGCTGTTCTTGGCGGCCGATCCTTCGGTATGCGAAACGAACAACAGGTTCTGCAGGGCCGTGCCCGACCGGCCGAAGGCCAGCGAGTCGATGTCGGTGTCGAAACGCAACACGGTCTCGGCACGTTGGAAGCCGTTGAACCGTACGACCAGCGCGCGATCGGGCCAGGTGGTCGCCCAAAGCTCCGGCACGGACTTCAGGCCGTCCGCGTCCTGGAACTGGTAGAAGGCCAGTGACGAGACACGCAGGTTCTCGTCGGCGGAGTATCGCTCGAACAGGACTCCTCCGGGGGCGCCGATCGCTTCCGGATGGAAGATTTCGACGCCGCCGCTGGACCCGACGTAGATCTTGCCGGTCTTCGGATCGACGGCGAGCCCCATCGTGATGCCGCCGCTTTGATGCACGGGCGTCTGCTCGCCGAGCAACCCGTAGGCGCCCAGCACCGCTCCCGTATCGGGATTCAGACGCAGCAGCGGGCCGCCGCCGGTGGTTGCCCAGAGTTTGCCATCGAGATCGAAGGCCAGGTTGAAGATCGGGTAATTCAGCACCCAGTGCTGGCTTTCGCTGACCTGATCCACCGACCCGCCGTCGTAGCCGAACCGCCAGATCTGGTTGCGGGCCTGTCCGCCGCTGATCAACATCTGGCCTTCGTGTCCGGCGCGAGGATCCTCGACGATAGCCATGGGTCCGATTTGGCCCTGGATGCTCTGGGCGAACCCCGAGGCGAAGACTTCGGCCGAGAACGGGGCGTACACGACGTCGAATTCGGAGGCCGCTGCCGCGGGGGCCGGCGTCGCCTCGCGTCCGGTTTGCGATTGCTGGAACAACACGTTGGTGGACGCGACCGGCGACGGTTCGGGGGGCAGACCGTAGTTGTCCTGCGTCGTGCCGGCCACGTTGGGGGTGGCGCCCAAGTCGGGATGGAAATCGTCGTTGCCGGCGGTGACGAATTTGGGCTTTTCGCGATTGCCCGCGTTGTCGGTGGCCAGCGCCAGGAACTCGTAGTGGTGTCCGGTCACGCCTTCGTACACGGCCGTGCCCCCGCTGGACGTATCCTGGCGGTGCCAGATGCGATAGATGCCGCCGTCCGTGGAGACGTACAGGGTGACGTGATGCACGCCCGAGCCCAAGGCGTCGTCGCGGG
>JAPLNJ010000669.1 GCA_026692885.1 Planctomycetota bacterium
CGGCGATGATGAACCAAGGCGCCGCCTTGCCCACCGACTGTTCCACGATACCGCCGATGTAGTAAGACGTGCTGCCTAGGTCACAGAGGACAATGGCGGCCGTGCGCCAAGCGGAGATAAAGGTGAACATCACGCTGCTGACGACGATCACCCCGGCAGTCGTGGCCAACCGCGAGCCGGTAGAATTCTCTGTCGCCTCGTCGGGCTTGGACATAGCAGCGATCCTGGGTTCTGAAAACCAGGCAACATCTTAGCCGGTCGGCCGTTGCTGACAAGCGGGCAACGGGGTTTCCAACGGCTGATAGCTGGGGCAGGTTGGGTGGGAGGGCGAGGCTCCTGCCGAGCCGCAGTCGGCAAAGCCGAAGGCTTCACGGCTCCGCGGGAGCGTCGCCCTCCCAAAAAGTGTCACTTGCCGACCGGTTCCAGCCCTTGGATGCGGCCTTTGGGAACCAGGCCGTTCGACAGAATGGGCTCGCTCAGCTGGTGCGTCGTAGCGTTGCCCGCCTCGTCGCGGACCTCCAGACGCAGGTAGAACTTGTCCGGTATCCGCGCGTCGACCCGCCAGTAGTACTGGCCGGTGTTCGGCAGGCCCGAGGCGATGGTGGACCAGTTGCCGCTGAGGCTGTCGCTGAACAACAAAGTGATCGGCCGGGCCGCCAGGTTGGCGTCGTTTGCGTTCCAGCGAATGTCCAACTGCCCGGCGTGCTCGTCCGCTCCGTACGCCGCCGAAAGAATGGTTGCGGTGGGAGGCGTGGTGTCGACCCCGACCCAGAGATCCGCCAAGTCGCCCGACCGCGGAGTCGGACTGGCCAAGCCATTCTTGCCGACAATCACGATGCGGAAGCCGTACAGCCCTTCGCTTTCCACATCCACCCGGTGCGGACTCTTGCCGACCCGGTCGCTGTCCCAGAGCTGCCAGTCGCGGCCCCCATTTCGCGTCACCCAGAACTCGACTTTCTCCAAACCGGCCGGTCCCACAGCGTCGATCGAGAAGTCCAAGTTGAAGCTCTTGGTACGGGTCATGTGCGGCCGTTCGCCGGGCGGCAACGAGAAGTTGCTCGGCTGGTCCGTGACCTGACCGGTCGGCCCGGTGCCCGCGGACTTCGCAGCCGGGTCGCCCGCGGACGTCGGATGGTGAGCGGAGGCCATGCTTGCGGACACGCCCGCGGACAGTGGTTGAGCAATCTGGGGCGTCTGAATGACCGGCGTGCTTCCGGGCGAGCTGAAAGGCCGGTAGGTCTGTGTGCTGGTGAAGCCGTTGGCCGGGGCCTTGTCGCTCGGCCAAGCCACGCCCTGCGGCGCTGGCTGGGCGGGCTTCGCGGCGGGTTTTTCCGCCGTGCCATCGGGAGGCGGCGTCGGAGGCTTTGGATTCGTGTCAGGCGACAGACCGATTTGCGCGAACGGATCGGGGGGAACCGCCGGAGACGCGGCTACCGGTGACGCCGTCGGGGGCGCGGGTAGGTTCGCCGGAACCGCCACACGCCGCGTGACCTGGGACGCATGCTGTGCAAAGTCCCGAATTGTCACCCGGACACTCGCCGTCCGAGGTCCCGGTTCGGGCAACCATGCAGTACGACCGCGAAACGTCGGGCCGGTGGCAGGAATCCCCGACCGATCGATCGCGACGGGCTTCCACAGTTGATCTGCATCCGGCTGCCACTCGACGGTCAAGCTCGCCGGTGCCAAGTTTTCATCGAAGGCATCCCACGTAACGACCAGTTCTCCTTTGGGGCTCAGGACGGCCGTGGCGTTCAGTTTCGGTTCGACGGTGTCGACCACTACCCGTTGTTGCGGCCTCATGCCGTCGGTCGGAGGATACGCCACACCGGGATTGATCGTCGCCGAGGCAAACCAGTACTCCCCGTCTCTGGCCGCCCGAAATAGGAATTGACCCGGCGAGGCAGTCTGCGTGGCGTACAGACTCCAGCGTGTGCCTCGATCCGGCGAGACGAACAGCAGGACCTCCAGCGGACGTCCGTCCCAGCGCTGGATGTCGTGCGGAATGGCGCAGGTCGTTCTCTGCGTGTAGGTCATGGGAGCCATCGTCGCCGGTGGTGGGGCAGGCGTTGGAATTGGGGTGGCTCCGCTCGGCGTAAGTGGCAGCGTCGACGGCTGTTGCGCGTGAGTCGCGACAACGCCGAAGAGTACGACGCCGGCCAGCATGACAACCACCGATTTCCTCATGGCCTCCCCCGAACCTGCTAGCAACGCAGACAAACCACTGTAGTCTTGTTATCGGCTGCGGACCTTTTGCAGCTTGAGACGGTTATGTCGCCGCGGTGACGTCGTGGCCGGAGATGATGTTGACAGGCAGACCGTGTACCTAGCCTAAATGCGACTGCTCTTGCGTTGTTCGCACGGATGACGGAGCCAAAGCACGGATTAGCCAGAGCACGGATTACTTGTTCGGTTTTCATCCGTGCTCTGGCTCTGCCATCCGTACGGGAAGCACAACCGGGCGCAGGAACGGGTTAGCAGAAGACCGGTAAAGGTATGGGAAAAGTCGTAGCCGAATTCGTGAGAATTCGGACCGCTCACTCGCGAAACGTCGGAAGTCTCACGACTTCCGCTACCAACCCGTTCCTGCGCCCAGCACAACCAGGAAGATCCAAACCGTGAGTGAAGACCACGTTTTCAGGTGGCCAGAGCGTGGCTTCTGCCGAGCCGGTCGCGTCACGCGGCTCGGCGGGAACCTCGCCCTCCCAGCCCATTCGCGACCCAGCACAAGACAGGTTATCGAAAACCCTCTTCCAATTCACCCTCTTCCAATTCGTGGTCCACGGCTTCGGCTCGCTCCAACGCGTCGGCCACCGCCAACAGCTTGGCCAAGGGCAATTCGAATCCGGGAAGCAGCGCCGTCGTATAGACTTCGCGTTCTGTGACGACAATTTCAACCACCCTATCTGCTGCCCAGCGAACGACCGTCATTTTTCGGCGGAAACGATCGATGATCCAATACTCGCTCAAACCGGCCGCCAGGTATTCGTCACGCTTATCAACGTAGTCACGCTGAAAGTCACGCTTGCCGGCGGAGACAAACTCGATACCGATGCTCGGCCGGTCCTTCTTCACGTTAGGGGTCCGCCCCAACCCCGTCCAAATCACGCGATCAGCGCGCCTCCGGCCGTCCGCCGTCCGGATCAGGTTCTCAGGCAACGTCAGATCCAGCGAAGAACCCTGCGGATGCGTTTCCTGGTAGGTGAGCAACCAGTAGCCCAACCGTTCATTCGGCCCACGTTCGCCTGCGGAAACAGGTGGAACCACGACGAGGACTCCGTGCACGAGTTCGTAGTTGTAGTCGTCCGCCCAGTCTTCGACCGCGTCAAACTCCTCAGGCGACATTCTGACTCCGGCCATATCCGGCGTCACGCGCCAAATCAGATCGCACTCAAGCGTAGTCATGCCGAAGCTCCAGTCGCCGGATTTCGAGTCTCCGCGGATTATAGCACAATCCGGGCTAGGCTTGCAGCGTCTGCAGCTAGTGCGTCTTCAAGGCTAAATTTTGGGGTGCCACTGGCTCTGCCAGTGCTGGCCAAAAGTCCGGCCTTGCTCCCGTCATCGCGTCCGACGTCGCCGAGTGATCCGATCGCGATTGACCTCGGTACTGGCGGAGCCAGTGGCACCCAAGCTCGGCACTGGGCAGAGCCAGTGGCACCCAAGCCAACCCCAACATTAAGTCTTGACGACGCACTAGGTTCCCGCCGAGGCTGCGAAAGAGTCAAGTCAGCCGAGGCTGCTTGCACAAGGGGCAGGGTGGGCTGTGTCCACCAGGTACAAACAGTTGTGGTGGGCACAGCCCACCCTGCGATTCTTTCACAGCCTCGCCCCCTCGCCCCCTCGCCTACGCCGAACCACTCGCAAACCGTTTGGTGCTTGTACTGCCGGGGAATTGCGGATTGCAGATTGCAGATTGGGGAAGGGAAGCATACAACTACACTGCGTCAACACCCGTTCCGCAAGCCTCATTCAGAAGTTCCAAGTTCGCAGCGGCGTGGCAGATCGGCGTAGCTGAATTCGGGGTAATTCAGGTGTTTTCGCCGAACCTTTGAACTCTCACGAGTTCAGCTACATGCCGCACTTGGAACGACTGTTATTCCACAATCCCCGCGAGCGTCCTATGCACACGCCCCAGCTACCCAGCGACGCGGCAGTCGAGCAACTTCTAGCCCAGCGGACGCGCGAGCTGGAGACGAGCCAACGGCACCTGGCCGAAACACAGGCCCTCGCCCACTTGGGAAGCTGGGAGTGGGATCCCGTTCGCGATGCGATCACAGGGTCCGAGGAGTTCTATCGCCTGTTCGGCATTGGTCCCGCAGAGATGCCGGACACCTCATCCTTCTTCCCCCTCCTGCATGTCGACGACCGTGAACGGGTGCAACAGGAACTCGCTGCAGCGCTACAGCGGATTCGGCCGTACGATACCGAGTACCGCGTCGTCCACCCGGGCGGCCAAGGCTGCGTACTCCGCGCCCGGGGACAAGTGTTTGTGGATGACACGGGACGGCCGGTGCGCATGGTCGGGACGTGTCAGGACATCAGCGAGAGCAAGCGGAGCGAGGAACGTCTCCGCCAACTCAGCCTCCTGAAAGAAGGCCTGTTGCCGTCGGCACCGTTGGCAGAAAAACTCAGGCGGATCACGGACATCGGGGTTTCGATCCTGGCCGCCGATTTTGCCCGCGTCTGGATGGTCCGGGAGGGCGATCTCTGCGCAGTCTGTTGCCACGCCCAGGTCGCCGAGGGGCCGCACGTCTGCCGGAATCGAACGCAGTGCCTGCATCTGGTGGCCAGTTCGGGGCGGTATACCCACCTGGACGGCGAAAAACACCGGCGGGTTCCCCTGGGCGTCTATAAGATCGGCCGCATCGGCATCGGCGAAGAAATCGGTTTTGTCACGAATGATGTGCAGCACGATCCCCGGGTGCACGATCACGCCTGGGCCACGCAACTTGGTCTGGTGGCCTTTGCGGGCGTCAAACTGACCTCACCGCAGGGTCAGACAATCGGCGTGCTGGCGGTGTTTTCCCAACGGGTCCTGACCGCCGAGGACCGAGCCTTCCTGGAAATGCTGGCCGGGACCACTTCGCAAGTGCTTCAGACGGCTCAGGCTGAGGCCGACCTCCAATTGACGCGGTTTGGCATGGAGCACGCCGGAGACCTAATTTTCTGGATTACGCCCGAAGGGCGGATTGTCGAGGTGAACCAGTCCGCGTGCCAGAACTTGGGTTACTCCCGCGAGGAACTCCTGGCGCTCACGATTCCAGACATCTCGCTCGATCACTTGGCGGCGAACTGGTCGTTGCACTGGCAGGATCTGAAGACGCGCGGCGTACTGAGCTTTGAAACCCAGGTCCGGTGCAAGGACGGGCGAACCTTTCCCATCGAGATCACCGCCAACTACATCTGCTTCGACGGACGCGAGTTCAACTGCGCCATGGTTCGCGACATCACCGAGCGAAAGCGAAGCATGGAAATGCTGGCCCAGCACGCCCGCGAACTGGCGATCAGAAACCAGATCGCCGAGGTCTTCCTGACGGTATCCGACGAGGAAACGTACACGTGCGTGTTGGACATCGTCTTGGAGGCCCTGTCCAGCCCGGACGGCGTGTTCGGCTACATCGACGAACAGGGGGCCCTGGTCGTGCCGTCGATGACCCGAAACGTGTGGGACCGCTGCCAGGTCCCGGACAAGCAATTCCTGTTCCCCCGCGAGACCTGGGGCGACAGCATCTGGCCCCGGTCCCTGCGCCAGCAACAGACGCTCTGGAACAACGAACCCTCAACGAAAACTCCGGACGGCCATGTGGTGATCACCCGGAATATCTCGCTGCCCATCCTGCATCGCGGCGAAGTGATCGGCCTGTTCCAGGTGGCGAATAGAGGGTCCGACTACACGGACCAGGACATTAGGTTACTGGAGATGATCGGCCGGATCGTAGCGCCGGCACTGAAAGCCCGGCTGGAACGTGAGCGGCACGATGCGGCCCGGCAGCGTTTGCTGGAATCGCTCGACCGGTCCAATCAGCAACTGGAGCAGTTTGCCTACGTGGCCTCGCACGACCTGCAGGAGCCGCTGCGCATGGTGGCCAGCTACACACAGCTCCTGGCGCAGCGGTACGGGGACCAACTCGATCAGGACGCCCGGGACTTCATCGGGTATGCGGTCGGCGGGGCCACCCGCATGCAGCAGTTGATTCAGGATCTGCTCGAGTATTCGCGAGTGACCAGCCGCGGGAAGCCGCCAGCGCGGCTGGCGGCGGCCGAGCCGTTGGCCGAGGCGATAGGCAATCTTCAGGCCATGATCCAGGAGACGGGCACGCTGGTTACGCACGGCGATTTGCCTCCGGTCTTGGGCGATCCTACGCAACTCGTCCAACTCTTCCAGAACCTGTTGGCCAATGCCGTCAAGTTCCGAAAGCCGGAGGAGTCGCCGCGGGTCCAGGTCAGTGCGGAGCGTGATTCCGACAACACCCGGTTCTGGAGATTCCGGGTGACCGACAACGGCATCGGCATCGATCCGAAGTACTTCGACCGGCTGTTTGTGATTTTCCAGCGGTTGCATTCGCAGCGGCACTACCCGGGCACCGGCATCGGCTTGGCAACCTGCAAACGGATTGTCGAGCGTCACGGCGGCCGGATCTGGTTGGAATCTGCACCGGGACAGGGTACAACGGTGCTGTTCACACTGCCGGGTGTCGGACAGGAAACGTAAGCGCAGGAACGGGTTTGCGGAAGACGGGCAAACGTACGAGAAAAGTCGTAGCCGAATTCGCGAGAATTCGGGCCGCTGGTGCCGTTTCCGGTTCCTGAGTTTCGCGTTGGGGTGGCTGTGGTCGAGCGCAGCGAGCCCACAGGCCGTCCACGTTCCGGGGGCTCGCTGCACTCGACCCCGGCCAC
>JAPLNJ010000670.1 GCA_026692885.1 Planctomycetota bacterium
TAGCGGCTCTTCAGGTCCTTGTAGTCGATCACCATCGGCAGCGGCTCGTCCAGGGCATTGATGCAGGCCGCCACTCCCGGCAGCACGCACTGCTCGGTCCAGACCTGCAGCGACAGCGTCGCCACCGACTGCAAGTTTTCCACCCCGGCGAACCCCTTCCAGAACACGCGATCCCCAGGATTCAGCTCCCGGAAGTTGTCGACGGGAACGGCGAAGACGACGTGGTCAAACTCGGTGACCGTGGCGGTCCGCTCCGGCAGCACGCGCACCGACCGTTCCCATTTCGTCCGGCCGTGGTTGTGAAAGCCAAAGTCCGGGAGAGCGAATCGCAACTCTGTCACGCGTCTCCCATCGTGCAGGACCTCTACCAATTTGTGGAACAGTTGGATCGTGCCGCCCAGTTTTCGGAAACGATTGACAATCGGCTCGATGATGTGTTCGCCATACGTGCCATCCACAAGGTAATACTGCGAGCTACCGCCCAGCAGTCGCAACGACTTCAGCGTGATATACGCCGACACCTCGTGGGGCCAGTTGAACAAGGCATCCTGTGAGAAGCGGAAGGAACGTTTCTTCGTGAGTCCTTCTTCAAGGCCGTGTTGAACCGCCCAAGCGGTCCAGCAGATGTCATCGAATTGCTCGATCTCCGGTGCTTTGTAGATGAGCCCCGCATGCTTGCTGAAGAACGAGAGTGCTTTCAGGGTGTCGGGACGCAGCAGATCGGCCACCGTCCCCGACTTGGCGATCCTTCCCGTACGGTCGTCGTAGTAGTACGTGCCGCGGTCCAGTATCAGGGCTGTTGATTTGTCGACGCCGGAGCGGGCCAACAAGCCGAGCAGCCGGTGGTAGTTCGTCGAGAGTGCGTGGAACCCGTGGTCGATGTGGAACCCGTCGTCATCGCGGTACGAGGTGGCTTTGCCGCCCAGGTGATGTCCCAGCGTGTAGAGCGTGACTTTGGCCCCCGGCTTTTCTTCCAGGAGCTTGATCCCGGCAGACAGACCGGCGAGCCCTCCACCCACGACGACCGCCTTGAGAGTGTCATCGGTCATGGGCTTGCCCGATCATTTCCTGGAAGCCACAGCCCTTGACAGTCGGTCGCCCCGGCAGGCCCACTTCCGCCCGGCACGGGCCTTCCCAGATCCAGCCGTAGAGTAGCACGGGAAGTTCATGATCGTCCGCGTACGCCCGGATTTGCATCGTCAGTTTGATCTCGCGCGATTCGATCTGCCATTCGACGTTGTAGTCTTTCCCGTGAGGACTTTTCCATGACCGTCGCGGGGTGAACACCAGGTCCTTGTACACTTCGATTCTGCCGTCGGGATTCTGTACGGTGAGTCCCTTCTGTACGGTGTTGCCGCTGCGGCTGTCTTGCAGGAAGAACAGGCTCAAGTTGCGGCCATCCTCCAACCGCAGTCCCCACCAACACCACTTCATCGGCACCTTGCTGACGACCTTGCCCCATTGGTGGTCGTACCAGAAGCTGCCTTCCACCGGTTGCTCGTCTTCTCGGCCCTTGCGCAGCAGGCCGCGTGCCGACATCCGGGGGTAGGTGTAGTAGTGCTGATCCTCAGGCTTGTCCAATCCCGTCAGACCGGTGCCCAAAACGGGCAGCGCGGGCCCTGTTCGCTGCCATGCTAGGTCGAGCAGGAAAGCAGGGTTCTTGTAGATCGCCCGGTACGCGGATCCGTCCTTGTGGAAGCCATGGTCTCCATAGTCGAGCCACAATTCCGACTTCGGCGATTCCGCGGGCGCACCAGGGGGCGTCATGAACTTGTGCCCTTCAGGCAGCAGCGGCAAGGTGTCTTGCAGCCAATGTGCCAACCGCCGTCCGATCCCCGCGGCAGCGCGAGGTGGCGTCGCCCCGTCGCCCTGAGCGGGAGAGGCAGCCGGCTGGTCGGTCACCCCGAAAAGCGATCTGTCGACGATTGCATAATGGAGATTCTTGCCCGTGGTCAGGTCCGACAGGTTGTAGAACAGATACCGTCCCGACTT
Organism: Planctomycetota bacterium; assembly: GCA_026692885.1. Next base: position 1,993 of record JAPLNJ010000670.1, read on the forward strand.
GTTGCGTTGGAAGGAAGAGACGAGCGAGTACTCGAATTCCGACGCCCCCGTGCGTTTCAAAAACCCGAAGTGATACCACCATTCAAAGTCGCTGTCCGGGTGCGGGCCCTCCTCCTGTTCGGGATCGTACGCAAACGCCAGGGGTGGGGAATCGCCGACGGGAGTTGGCGGTGCTTTCTCAGCGGCGTCTTGGGCCCTAAGCGGGAGTCCGACGCCGACGATGCAGCCCACGATGGTCATCGTCCAGCCAAGCCGTTTTCGGAAACACATCACCGCAATCCTCCCCGATGGGACCAACGTCGTCAAGGCCGCGAGTTGTCACTGCCGCGTCGGCGACCAGGACCGTGTTGTCCTTGGAACTGTGACCGAAATCGTCGGGCCTGGTCACTTCCTTTTCGCGCGCGGTACTCAGAGGCTATCCGAAAACGATTGTACGACGGCCCTCCGAGGCCGTCGGGGTCGTGAATTCAACGGTTCCCGACGGCCTCGGAGGGCCGTCGTACCTGGGAGAACCGGTTTTCGGGTATCCTATCTACCATGACGACATGTTCCAAGCTGGCTACGGCACGCCATCCTGCCCGCTTTCGGGCGCTGGTGCTGCACGCCACGGCCGGCAACCGGCCGAGACGACAATCGACGTGACCGCCACTCCGGAACGGCCGGCGGTCGCCAAAGTGCGGCGGGCCTCCTCGCGAAAGTAGTCCCGGTCATGAGATTCTAGTGGAGTTACCAATGAAGAATATATGTCGCTTGTTTCTGCTGCTGATCAGCAGCCCGGTGATGGCGCAGACGCCCAAGGTGCTGGCAACCTTTACACTGCATGAGGATTTCGGCGTCTCCCACCCGGATCAGATCGTGTACTTCGGGCCGGGCCCGAAGCTGGACCCCGGGCCCGTGTCGTTGCTCGATGAGCAGGGCCAGTCGGTGCCTTTCCAGGTGATGGGCAACGGGCGAATCGCCGTGCGCACCGCGCTGTCGGCGGGAACGACGAAGCACTGGAAGCTGATTGCCGGCACCGCCAAGAAACCGCCGGGGATCGCGGTGGTCGCGGGAGCCGACGGCTATGAGATCGTCAACCAGCGGGTAGGCCTTCGCGTGCCGAAGTCGCCCGCCGACTTGACGCAGACCCCGGCGCCAATCCAGGGCCTGCGTTTCCAGAACGGCACCTGGACAGCCGTCGGCCCGAACTTCATGCCGCGCCCGGCAAAGGCAATGACGGTGGAATTCCTGGAGCAGGGGCCGCTGGTGGTCAAGGTGCAGGTGTCCTATGTCTACGATAAAGGCCCGCTCCACTCCCATCTCAATCGTCCGGAATTCCCCGACGTGCCGGCGGGTGAGGGGGCGTATCGCACCACCATCGAAATCCAGGCCGGCCAGCCGTCGATTCTCTTCGAGGAAGAGGGCGAGGTGGATCTCTCGTACCAAGTGGATATCGCGCAAGGTCTCACCCCAGACCGAGCGCAGTACCGCGGGCACCACGCCAACACGACGGATGAGGGAACGGATCCCGACGGCTCGGTCTATAAGTACGGCAGCAATGTTCGCCACGACGCGCTGGTGCAACTGAAGTACGAGGGCAAAGCCAAGGATCGCTGGTCGGGAACCACCTATCCCTTCCTGTCGCACTGGGACCCGTGGGGCGTGAGCACCGGCTTCTACTGGCAGCTCTATGATTCCCGGCCGAACGGCAGCGACAATCTGCTCGGCATCTTCGCCGGGCCGGCGTCGCGGCTCATCAATCCCGGGTTAACGGGCGTCAGCGTGGACACCAAGCTGGTGAATGGCCAGCCGCGCGCCGGGCTGCAGGTGCGTTTCCAGCGGCTCATGCCGACGCAGTATTACACGACCCACATGCGCTTCGCCTGGGGCCTTTACCTGGGCCAAAAGAGTACCGATGTGAAGCCGCCGCTGGAGGTGCAGGGCATCAACCAACAGATGAACCTGCACGGTGGCGTGAACCTGAATACGCTGGCGAAACTCCCCGTCGACTATCCTGACCCGCCGGGAGGATACGGGACGCTCTATGCCCCGGTGACTGCCTGGAAAGGAGTGGCCGAGGCCCTGCGCGAAGAGAATCGGAAAGGCGGGCGCACGCTCTACGGGCAACAGTATAACGCCAACCCCTACCTGGGCGATCTGCTGCAATACTGGGCGTCGCCGACGCCGAAGTCGGCAAAGAAGGCCGCGGATGCGGTGACCGGCTACGCCCACTCCTACCTGGACATCCTGGTTAACGGCGAGGGCATCTATCAGCACAGCACCCACTACTTCATGGGTGCGTCGAGTATGTCCAGCTTCCTCATCTGGATCGATCAACTGCTGGCGTCGGATCAGCTTCCGGCGGAGGAGAAGGCGAAGCTGAAGCGGTCGGCGGCGCTCTTCGCCACCGCCCTGTGGGACAACGACGTCGCCCCCATGCAGGACAATTGCGGCATGAACTGGGGGCCGGCCAATATGGCCTCGATGTGGCGCGGCACGCGTTACTCCTACACGCTTTTCCTGTCCACGCATCCGAACTTCAGCCAACAGGTGGCAGCCGTGCAGAAGGAGGCCCTTGGTCTATTACATGATTACACCAATGCGGCGGGCGCCTGCAGCGCCTGTGCGCACTACACCGGCGCGTCGATGGTGCCCATCCTGAACCTGATGCAGCAGATGCAGATGCGCGGCGTGGTAGACGCGTTCACGACGGAGGCGCGGCTGCGCGACTACGCCGAGTGGGAGCTGCAACTTCTGACGCCGCCGGAGGTGCGCTTCGGCGGTCTGCGCAAGATCATCTCCGTGGGCGACGGCTCCACTGAGCAGAATGTGCGCATCGGGCAGCTCGGCACCGGGTTCGCGAAGAGCAACCCGGTGCTCTCCGCTCGGCTGATGGGCGCATGGAAGGCGATGGGCAGCCCGCAGGACAACTTCTACGGAGCCTCGCTGCTGAAGATCGACCCGGCGCTGCCGACTGCGTCACCGCAACTCGGTAGCGCGCAATTCGACGGCTGGATGAGCGTGCTGCGCCATGGCTGGGAGACGAAGGACGAGACGTCGATCCACTTCATCAACGGCGACGACCTGACCGACCACCGCCATAATGACCAGGGCGAGTTGATCATCTACGCGCTGGGGGCGCCGCTGTCGCTCGACTTTGGCTGTATGTATTATCCGCGGGCGGCGGGCGGCTATCTGCACAGCACGGCGTTGCCGGAATCGCTGCTGAGTTTCGCCTGGGACGCTGACCGCGTGCCGCTGGACAAACCGACAGAAGGTCTCTCGCTCTGGCGCGGACAGAGCTGCTATACCCCTCTGCTGGCTTTCACCGAAAGCACCAGCGCCCGTACCACGTTCGCCCGCGGCAAGGATCAGGCGATGACCTGGCAGCGCACCGTGCGCAACCTGCATCCCGATGCCGCGCACCCGGTGATCGTGATTGACGATACCTTCGGCGGCCAGGAACTGGCGCACCAGCCGGTCGTCTCGACGTTGACGCTGATGGCCCAGGGCGAAGTGACCACGCCGGTCGGCAAGCAGACACCCGTGGAACGTACGCATCCGGGAAAACACAATGATTCGACGACGCCCGATCAACTGCCCTACACCGGCCCCGTCTTCCCGCTGGCGGAAGGGTTGAACAAGTTCGCCTTCACCGGGCAGTGGGGCATCGACTGGGAGTTGTATACCGCAGCGGCCGTGCCCATGCAGGCCTCCCTCGGCAACTGGATCAACCAGTGGCATCCCTCGACGGAACAGGGGCAGTTCCAGCGTGCGCAGGGCAAGCCGTATGAGGAGCGCCAGCACATCCTGCGGGTCCGCGGGCAAGATGCGATGCGATTCCTCATCCTGCCCTACCGCATGGGCGAGCGTCCGGAGCCGTTCCAGGTCGAGTCACAGGCGACCGGCACGGTCATCCGTAGCGGCCCGATGACACTGAGGCTCGGCGCGCATGGCTATGTCTGCACCCGCGGCGTGCGTCGAAGCGTGACCGTTTTCGCTGCCGAGCCAGTGGAAGAGTTGGGCCTGCGCGTGGCCGGCGGTCCGGCCGAGCTCATCCTGGAGGAGAAGACCGGCACCCTGACCCTCAGCGGTCCGGCGGGGCTGCGGCAGGTTCGCCTGCCGAAGGGCTGGAAGCTGCCAACGAACCGCGCGGTGAGCCAGGCCGGCGAGGACTGGGCAGTGAACTATGACGGCCGCCGGCCGCTGACGCTGAACATCGAAACCGGTCGGTAATGGAAACAGGCGGACCGCACCATCACGCTTCAGATCTTGATCCGGACGTAGTCGTAAGGCGAGCGGCAGGAAATAGTTTGTCCAACTCAATGTAGGATGGTCTTCTCAGACCGTCCTGATTGGCTCGGGAAGACCGACCTGCGGGCAAATTATTTCCTGCCGCTCGCCTAATCCCCGAACGCAAGGTGGACGATCCGCGTCGGCGGGTCGCGGCACTCGACGGTCTTGATCCCGCGCAGGATCAACTCCGCGTAGGGCTGGCGGATGGAAGGGGCACGGGTATAATCGGAAATCGGTATCGTTGAGGCAAGCGGCGATGCGCCGGGAAAGGGTTTTCTAGCTACTGGCCCAGACCTTTGTGGCTTGTCACGAGTAAGTCAGTGTTTTCGCAACTCCCATGATCGAAAGACTTTACGTCCATAACTTCCGCTGTCTTGAGAACTTCACACTCGATCTTGTCGGCCACCCCTCCGTATTGGTGATTGGCAAGAATGGGGCAGGGAAGTCGACGGTATTACACTGCCTTACGCTCTTTCAAAGTATCTGCCGCGGCTCCAACCGTGTTGGCAATCTCATCTCTGCAAGTGATTTCACTCAGGATCGCACGGATCATCCCATGCGGTTTGAGGTTGAACTGACACTGTCAGGCAAGCGGTTCAAGTACGCGGTTTCTTTCGAATGGCCAGCGAATTTCCGAGAGGCACGCATCCTGGACGAAAGCCTTTCGGTCGACGGACAGTCCATCTTCACTCGCCACCAATCGCAGACCCAAATTTCCGGCGGAACGGCGTTCGGCATCGACTGGCACACCGTCGCGCTGCCGGTCATCAACGAGCGGCCTGGCGAACGGGCGATCCAAGACATCAAGACGTTTTTCGCATCCATGATCTTGATCGCACCGATTCCGGCGAAGATGACGGGATTTTCCGAAGAACCCTCGATTGAGTTACAGGGCGACGCCGGGAATTACGCGTCGTGCTTGAGGGCTTTGCTCGGGCAGAAGCCCGCGGCATATAGTGTGGTCGACTCGTACGTAAAGACGGTGATTCCTGATTTCTCGTCGATCGAGAACGTCGAACGCGGCGAGAGCGGCACTCAGTTGATCGTCAAGTTCGAGCGGCAGAATTCGCAGGGCAGCCTCGCGGTGGAGTTCAAGGCCCTCTCCGACGGCGAGAAGTGCTTCTTCCTCTGCGCGTACATCATTGCCACCAACACGATCGGTTGGCCCGTCTTCTGCATGTGGGACGAACCGGACAACCACCTTTCGCTTGCCGAAGTCGGCCAATTCATCACCGGCTTGCGCAAGATGACCAATCGGAGCGGTCAATTCATCGCCACGACGCACCATCCGGAAACAGTTCGCAAGTTCTCCGACGAAACCACCTTCATACTCGTACGTAAGTCTCATCTGGATCCCACCGTTGTGAGATCACTCGCCGACTTCACCTACAACGGCGACCTGATCAATGCTCTGCTTCGCGACGAGATCATCGGGTGACCATGAACAAGTACGCACCGCACGTCTACGTTATCCCGGAAGATGCCCGCAATGAGCAAATCGCCAACGGCTTCGTCGGTCATGATCAAGTGAAACACATGCGAATAAAAATCATGCCACCCGCAGGGGGGTGGCCTCGCGTGCTGGAAACGTTTCGCGATGAATATATCTCAAAGCTGCGCGATTACCCGGATGCTCACGTCGTCATGCTCATTGACTTCGATGACGAGGTTGAGAATCGCAAAGCCAAGTTTCAACGAGAGATACCGGAGGAGTTCAAGGCGCGAGTGTTTGTGGTCGGCTCGAAGCACGACCCGGAGACGCTCAAGAAAGCACGTAAGATCGGTTTCGAGGAGATCGGCAAATCTCTGGCGGATGATTGCGACGCCAACACTGCGGAACTGTGGGGTCACGAGCAACTCCAGCACAACGATGCTGAGCGGCAGCGTTTGGTTCAGACCGTCAAGCCGTTTCTCTTCTAGCGTCACAACGAAGAATAGCCGGGACGGTTTGGTCACTTTCTACCGCCTTGTCGCGTCAACTTCCGCCCTACCTGCGTCTGTCGCAGGGGACGCCATCGCGGCGGGACCGCTGATGGACACGTCGCCGGAGCGAGCGAAGACACCCTTGAATCCGGGAATCACACAGATCGGCACGATCCGACCACGCAGCGCGACGGAGATTTCCGGATCGAACTGGACGCTGGGCTGCGAGACGCTCGCCGATGGAACGCGTCGCAAGGACTTGACCGGATTCCGTCAACCCACGCTTTGAACTGTTCTTGAGTCGGCTTCGCCAGCAGGTCCTCTCGGGATGATCGTTTGTCCCCTCGTCCAATTCAGCGATTCGCCCCGCGAGACGGCTCGTTCGCCTCGGCCGACGTTCCAAGTTCGAGCTTGAAAGCGGGATTTCCCATGGCCGCAGCGTAGAGGATGTTGTGCATGGGGTCCCAGGCGTAGCAGCCGAACCAGTTCGTCTCGAAGCTGTAGCCACCCTGGGCCGACTTCAGGCGGGCCACGCACGTCCAGGTCTTGCCCGCGTCCGTGGTCCGGTGCGCTCCGTCGTTGCCGACGACCACCATCGTATTCGCGTCGGCGCCGAAGAAGGGTCCGAGCTGGATCTTGACCGCGGCCCCCTGCGGCTGCCAGATCGCGCCCTTGTCCTTCGAGACGAGGAGGCCGTCCGCCGTGCCCAGGTAATGGACGCCGCGAAAGAGGACCGGGATCCGCGTCAGCGGATTTGCCTCCGAGACCTGTGCCCAGGTGACGCCGGTGTCGGTGCTGCGTTGGATGCCTTGGCCGTTGCTGTAGATGAGCGTCGTTGCGTCCAACGCCCCGACCATACTGACCTGATTCCGGTTCTCGTTCAGATTGATCGCCAGCTTGTTCCACGTGACGCCGCTGTCGGTCGAGAGGTCGACTTCTCCCGGCGGGCTGGTTTCGTGCCGCGCGACGATGATGGTCTTTGGCGCCGCCGCCGACCAGTCCACCGAGCCGAAATCCCAGTTGCGGCCGTTATTCGTGAAGCTTTTCCAGTTCTTCCCATCGGTCGTCCAGGCGGCCAGGCCATCGAGGGAAAAACTGGCCATCCGTTGTGGATCGTCCTGGTCGACGCTGGTGGCCCATCCGGTCTCGTCCCGACCCGAAATGGTGCCTTCGTCGATTCGCTGCCAGGTCGTGCCCTTGTCGGTGTTGCGCCACAAGCCGCCGCCGACCACCTTGACGACCACCGCGCCGGTCAAGCGGTCGACGACGACGCCCGAACAGCCGCCCGGCCAGGCCAGCTTGTGGCCTTGGCTCTTGAGACTCTCGATGAGTGGGGTGGAGATGTCCGTCCACGTGTCGGCCGCCCGAGCGGTGGCGGCCAGCAGGACTACCGCACCGAAGGCCGCGGAGATCAGCCCGGTCCTCAGCTGTAGTTCCGCGGCCCGGCTCGTGGCGGTCCTCGGTTCCACAGCCGGTCTCGGTGCAACCGTCTGGCTTCCGAAGATTCTCATGCCAAAGGCTCCTTGTTGTCTTGGTTCGCTCATCAAGTATGACCGTCGGCGGGAGTCTTGTGAATCCGTGCGGGAATATGGCCACGTGTTGCTCCACAACGCCAGAGCTGGGGCACTACGTCGACGAGACCGACGAGGAATTATGGATGAAGAGCAACCGAACCTTCGAGCGGATCATCGCCAGCCTCCCAAGCGAAGTGGCCCAACGGTATGGCCACGATCCTGCACAGGCGGACGGTGGAATCGCAGATGTGCTTCAATCTGCCATCGACCGGCAGGACTGGGAGGCCGTCAAACGAGTGCTGAACCAAATCGGAATCAGCGGCCAGCAGCATCCGTAGCGCTGGGTCGTTGTCGCGGTCAGCCGATCACCAACAGCGGCCCTGGTTCGGTTGGTGTCGTTTCCTGCGAAATCTAATCCTTACCGCAAACACGAGATTCCACGAGTCGTCGCAAAGTCTTTTGTGTTATTGACTTACAAGCACGCCCAGCAGGATTCGAACCTGCGACCTACGGATTAGAAGTGTGTGGGTTTCACGCAAGAAACTGCTGTACATTTGGTATTTGTCGTTGTTTTTAGGTGTCAAGTATCAAATATGATATCAAAAACAGTGGGGAATCGGGGAAAACAGTCCGGGCAGGGTCAGGGGTGAGATTTCGCAACGCAAAAAATCGTACAAAGTCAGGGTTGTAGCGGCAATCGGCCGAAAATTGGGCCGCAAGCGGTAGGGTAGTCTAGGCCGAAAGCCATTTTGCATCCCACCATTCAGGCTTTGCCGTTTGCATCCCCTCATTTCTGCCAGTCCGCACCCAATACCCAAGGGTTTATTCCGGTTTGTCGGCCCCTATCGCAGGTGCTTCCACTTGGGAAAGAGCTTCCTTACCTTCTCGGCATTCCATCGGCCACGGTTTGCGGAGCGAAAGCCGGCTTGGTTCATGCTGTCTGCGATCCGTTGCCAGGTGTAGCCCTGCCGGCGTAGCCTCACTAGCATCTTGATTGCGTCTAGGTTGCGGTAGATCGGCCTCCCGCCTACCGATTCGCCCCGCTCCCGTTTCAGATTCATCGAGAGGATAGAGGCTTCCCGCTTCTCTGTGGCGTCTGATTCGTCCAGAGGCATGACAACAGCGAAAACGCCACCGGGCAAGCGTTGCGGGTCTAGCGGTTTCCTGTAAAGCCGGCTTCGGCGTAGCACAACCACGGGGCAATCAAGCCGCTTGGCGTGGTCAACCGCGTTGCGAAGTCCCGGCCGGTCTGGATTCGATCCCCTCAAGCCGGCGTCCTGGTATCGACCGCCAACCTTTACGCCCCTTACTTCAAGGTATCGGACCAATTCGCGTTCCTGAGTTTCCAGGCTATCGCCGTGCTTGGCTTGGTCCGGTTTCGATACGCGAGCGTAAATAACTGCGGTGTCGATCAAGCTACGCCATTGAAGCCAAGCCGGCCTTGTGGTTTCCCTGTTGTGCGTGCCAAACACGCAATCAGCTAGTATAATATGGGCTGTCATCGGTCCTACCTACCGGTGATTCATTCCCCGTGGGTGGTGGAACACCCACGGGGCTTCTTTTTGTAGCGGCAGACGGGGCCGGTTACTGTCCCTGCCCTGCCAGGGCTTCGGCCCTTTGCAGCACCCGCAAGACCTGAACTTGATTCCAGGGCTTCCCGCGTCGCGTGGTGTGCCCCTCTTGATTCAGCTTGTCGGCAATCTGCTGTTGCGTGTAGCCTGCCTTTCTTAGGTCAAGCATTAGTTGGGCTAAGTCGGTGTAGGCAGCATCGGCCATTTTCTTAGCCACCCTGCCGGCTTGCTCTGCTCCCCGCTTGCGGGCGTCAAGAGTCAGGTTTCGGCACTGCGGAAGGGAAGCCCCCAGCTTGCCGCCGCGTTCCTTGTACGCTGCCAGGGCGGCTTTCGTGCGTAGGCTGATTGCTTCCGCCTCATGTTCCGCGATAGCTGCCAGAATGTGAATCGTCAGACGGTTGGCGTGCGGATTATCGCAGCAAACGAAATCGACCTTCGATTCCATCAGGCCGGAAACTAGGTGAACGTTTCGGGCAAGCCGGTCTAATTTGGCGATAACAAGCGTCGCTCCGCTTCTCTTGGCGTGGGCTAGTGCTTTAGCCAGTTCGGGGCGGTCAGAGCGTTTCCCGCTTTCCACTTCGGTGTAGGACTTCAAGAGTTTCCCGCCAACCGATTGCGAGTAGCCACGCAAGGCGGCTTGCTGGCCTTCCAGTCCTAGACCGCTTTTGCCTTGCTTCTCAGTCGATACGCGGTAGTAAGCCACGATTTGCTTGCCGGTTGCCACCATGTTCTAGTCCTTTCGTATGCGTCCCCATGTTGCGTGCTTCTATTATACACACTCTTCAACGACCCGTCAAGGCTTAGTATGTAACTTTTTCAGAAACCGGAAATCGAATACAAGGCCGTACCCCACTTGCTTCCAACATGGATAAAACTTGCTATACTCAACGGCCGGTCAGGGTTGTTGCCCTGCTCCGGCCATGAACCATCGGGAGAACCGCACGAAATAGAGAAGCCAAGCCAAACACTTTGATACTACCTGAGCAAGTGTCCGCTCTGGGGAAATTGCAACTTTCACCAAGCAGAAGCGGCGTTTGTGAAGGTTCCCGCAAGGGAGCCTTCCGGACGCTGTTTTTCTGCAAGGCCGTTGCAAGCCTCCCCAGAGAACACGGTCGGTTGTGCTCCCTGTTTTGTTGGGGGTGCTTCCGTTCCACAACTACTAGGGAGGCAACCGTGAGAACGTCGCGATTCTGCCAGCACTGTCAGAGAATGACGCTACATGAGGATAGCCAGGGCGGTATGAATGCTGGGCTACATATCCTCTTGGCGGTCGTTACCTGTGGGCTGTGGCTACCGATTGCTTGCTTCTGCATGGGGGTTACATCTCTAGCCAATACAACGGCTGGCTTCACCTGCAACATCTGTGGGACCAAAAACAAGAAGGGGCAAGTTCGGAAGTCCGTTTCTTCGGCCCCAGTCCCGGCCTCTGCCAAGCCGGCCCCAGTCCCGGCCACCGCTAAGCCGTCTAGGCCCATCAGCAAGCCAGCAAATGAACTGGCATTCCTTGATGAAATATCGGCCCCATCGGCGTCAAGGCGGTCTGCGGCTACCGGCAGGAAGCCGGCGAAAAAAAATGAATGGGTCCGAGGGGCGGTCATCGGCGGGTTGATTCTATTCGGCGTGCCTATTGCACTCATTCTAATGGGTGCAATTATTCTACCGCTAATAGACGAGTCTGCGAAGATGAGAAAAGTGGAAGAGGGTCTGCACTATGGAAGCTCTGGGCACGACTGGGTCAAGGCGACAAACTATGCAAAATGCAGATTTGTTGGTAGCGTGCTGCCTGAGGGATGGGAAAGATCAGCAGTCGTGGCCGACGTTGGTGAGATAGTTAGGAGGGTTGACAACCACTACAGTGTTCCGGCCAATCTCCCAGACGAGTGTTCGCCAGTGATTAGGCGTGAGCATGGCTATGAGCTTGACTTCGCGAAGAAAAAATTTGAAGAAGAGAAAAGATCCCAAGACGCCTACATGCTACTGAAGGCGGTTGAAAAACTGCAAAAAAAGTGATCTCCACGAATCACCTTCTGCGGACGGTGCAACCGGTTGCACTCACAGAAACCGCCTTGATTGGCCGATCAATTCGACAATGCTGGCGATGATTTCTTCGCGGGGCCGCTCTGCGGTTTCGGCATCGGCCACGCTTGCCGGCTTTAAGTGCTCCACTGCCGAGTAGATTTTCGTCGGCTCTTTGGGGATTACTCCCGTTTCCATAGCGAGCGAGTCGAAGGCACGAAGAAACTTTAGGGCGGTTTCTCTATGCCCCTTTCTAGCCCTATCCGTGTAAGCTTTTTCAGCGTCCGCCAGTGCGACCGCTGCCAGAGCTTCATATCGGGCTAACCGCTCTGCGATTATGTGCAAGGTTGGCGTCTGTTCCAACTGCTTGCGGTACGCCTCCCGGTAATCGTCCAACAGCCGGCAAACCGTCCGCCTTGACAGTCCCATTCTTACGGCAATCTGTTCCTGAGTCCTGCCGGCCAAATGCAGCCGGAAAGCCTCCCGGCATTTTTCCAGCCGTTCCGGCGTAAGCCCATCGGCCGTCTCGATAGGCGTGGTCAAGGCCGGTTCGTCTACTGGTTTGCTTGTTGTTTCGGTCATGTGTGCAAATGTCCATTTTGTGCCAGATTGTGCCAAGTCGTCAGACCTTCAAGCCATACAGCGATTCGAGGTATTCAAGTGCCTCCCACAGAGGGGTATAGTTCGCCTCAACGTAGTGCCGCTTGGTTTTCTTCTCAGTGTGGGCAAGGAACAGGCTGGAAACGTGCGGCAAAAACTTCTGTTCAATGTCATTGGCTGCGGTTGCTCGCAAGACCTTGAACCCCCGGCTATCCCCTGTCATTCCCAGGGCCTCTTTGATTCGGGTGAAGTTCCTTCCGATTGTATCTGACCGCGTTGTCTTGCCATCGTCTTTAATTCGTTCATGGACCAATTGCCTGCCTTTGGAGCCAACCAACACCAAGCCCCCACCGGGTTTGCTGCTGTCCGGTTCGCTGGCTTCCGCCTTTAACAATTCAAGGGTTATCGGCCATAGCTTGTGAATTTGTCGGCCACTCGTCTTATGTCGGGGGCGGTCAATTACGCCCTTCTCCCAGTCAATGCAGTCGTGTTCCAGCGAAGCAATGCACGTCGGGTTGTAGCCGCAGTTCAACGCAAGGGCGATACACAACCGCAAGCGATGGGGACTTCCCCCGAAAGGCTGGCTTGGGGCTTGCTTCCAGAGCTTCTGAAGTTCGTCAACCGTAAACCGTTTCGGGTTCGCCTCTGGCATTTCGACCCGTGCAAACTTGCGGTTTACGTTCCGTGGCAAGACGGTTATCGCTTCGATCTCAAAGCAGTATTCAAGAAATTGCTTCAAGCACAACAGCCGCTTTCGGACGGTTGCGGCGGAAATCTTCCCCGTGCTCATTAGGTGCTTCTGAGTCAGCTTGTACCTTTCCAGTTCAACAGCCGTTATCTCACTGGCTTTTGTGATTTTTGTCATGTCGCGAATGAAGCCATCGAAGTCATTCAGCTTGTCAAGGTGTTCGCGGTACGTCTGAATTGACCGTTCGCCGCATTCGGATTCGAGCCGCTTTTTCGCAAGGTACGCTTTCAGCAGTTCGGCAAGCGTCGTTTCCGGTGTCGCTAAGCTTGCAGCCGCAGGGGGGGAAAATCCCAACGCCATGTAGTCAGTCAGCATGTTGCACGCCGCACCAATCACTACCGGCTTTGTACCCGTTGCGGCTTGGGACTGTCGCACGTGGGCCGTCTGGAAATGTCGCCGCTCAGCTTGCTCAATGCTGGCGAGTTTGACTAGCCAGTTCTGCCAAGCCAGTTCTTTCGCTTGGGCGTCAGACTTGTTGATCCCCTTTGGGTCAAGGTAGTGCATCTTGCCTTTGCCAGTGATTCGGCAGGTGCGGAATTTACGCCACTGCCGGGCGGGCTTGAACCAACTGAGCTTAATTTCTTTGCGGGGCATTTGGCTATCTCCCAGGTGTGTCAGTGCAACCGGTTGCACAGGTCAAGCGGGCAGGGGCCGCAGTGCAACCGATTGCACAAGGAAAACCGGCGGTTTTGCAGTGCAAACGGTTGCACAAGCACCAAGCCGGCGGGCAAAATTTGATATCCGCATTATACTCCGTAGGTCCGGAAATAACAAATGCTATATCAAAACGCGGGCAGAATGCCAACAAAAAACGCCGATACCCGGAATTCGAGTATCGGCGTAAGCGCTTTGCCTGTATTAAGTTGCAAAGCACGCCCAGCAGGATTCGAACCTGCGACCTACGGATTAGAAGTCCGTTGCTCTATCCAGCTGAGCTATGGGCGCTGACGTGGTAATTACCGCGTTCTTGTGTCGTTTCTCATGTTCGTTTGCGGAATCGATACAACCATTTGTACAACCGACATGCTATTAGGACATGAAAACCCCGCGGGATTGCAGCCCGCGTGGCAATCCATCACCAAAACCCGGTTGCACGTACAACCACCCCCGGAGGTGACAGCATGTCTAAGAAGTCTACCCCATCCCGACCCACGCGGAAAGCTCCCAAGGATTTCCCGCTGACCCGGCACCCCCGCAGTTACTGGTGCAAGAAGGTCAAAGGCAAGCTCCGTTACTTCGGCAAGATCGAATCCGACCCCAAGGGCGAAGCCGCGTTGGCCGAGTGGTTGCGGGTCAAGGACGAACTCCTTGCCGGGCGAAAGCCGCGCAGCAAGCAAACCGGGGTGACGGTCAAGGATGTGGGTAGTTCATTCTTGAACGCCAAGCGTCTGGCGCAGGAAGCCGGCGAGATAACCGCCCGGACGCACGCGGAGTACGTGGCAACCTGCGAACGGGTCGCAGAGGCGTTTGGCCGGGGCCGGCTTATCGAAGACCTGGGGACCGAAGATTTTGAAACCCTACGGGCCAGCATTGCGAAAACGTGGGGGCCGATCCGGCTGGGCGGCGAAGTCCAGCGAGTCCGTACTGTCTTCAAGTACGCCTACGAAGTCCGCATAATGGCGACGTGTCGAAGGCTGCTGACCGAACCTGGACGTACGGCGTACTGATCAGCCAGTAGTAGATGCATCGGCTTCGGAAATGCGAGTCGAGGTGCCTGACTCTTGACACACGGCCGCATGTCCTTGCCCCGACAGGGGGGAGTCGAGCAGCGGCGCATGCTCGACCGGCGAAGCCTGGGGCGTGGCGCTGCGGGCTCGCCGCTCCCGCTGTTGCCTTGGTTCACGGTGCTCAGCGGTTCTGCGGTGGACTTGCTGGCCGACCCGCGACGCTGAACCCATCGGCTTTCTGCCAAACGGGAATGGGAACCGCACACTGTCCTTGACAGGGCTGGTGGACCGGAATCGGCCGGAGGGTAAGGACGGGGCGTGACGCGGTGTTCCCAACGCTGGTATCATAACTCCGTTTCCGTCAGCTTCCCCGTCAGCCAAAGGAGCTCTGTATGCGTCGCAAGTGTATCCTAACCACTGCACTGATCGCGTTTGTTGCCTGCCTGTGCCGGACGCGAGCTGTCGCCGAGGACAAGCCGCTGGTGCATCCGCTGTTCACGGACCACATGGTGTTGCAACGTGAGTTGCCCGCGCCGGTTTGGGGCTGGGCGGCACCCGGCTGCGAGATCAAGGTCAGCTTCGCCGGCAAGACCGCGACGGCCAAGGCGGACGAGGCCGGCCGGTGGCAGGTCAAACTAGGCCCGTCCCCGGCTGGTGGTCCACATTCGCTCCGCGTCGAAGGACCACAGACGGTCGTCATCCAGGACGTGTTGGTCGGTGACGTCTGGATCTGCTCCGGGCAATCGAACATGGAGATGGGCCTGGGGGGCGTCAACAAATCGCAGCAGGAGATCGCCGCCGCCGACCATCCGAAGCTTCGTCTGTTCACGGTGCCCAAACGCGTCTCGCTACGGCCGCAGGAGCTGGTCAGC
Organism: Planctomycetota bacterium; assembly: GCA_026692885.1. Next base: position 17,179 of record JAPLNJ010000670.1, read on the forward strand.
GGTCAATGGCAAGTCTGCAGCCCGCAGACGGTGGCCGGTTTTTCGGCCGTCGGCTACTTCTTCGGCCGCGACCTGAGCAAAGCCTTGGACGTGCCGATCGGATTGATCCACACCTCATGGGGCGGCACGGTGGCGGAGGCCTGGACCAGCGCTGAGGCCCTGAACACGATGGACGACTTCCAGCCGGCAATCGCACAGTTCCAGCAGCTGGCCGCGGCCCTGGAGTCCGGCACCGACAAGTTCGACGAACAGTTGGCTAAGTGGTGGCGTGAGAATGATCCAGGTTCGGCGGAAGGTCTGGGGTGGGCCGATCCAACGCAGAAGACGGCAGACTGGAAAACGATGAATCTGCCGACTGCTTGGGAGCAGGCTGGGCTGCCCGACTTTGACGGCGTGGTCTGGTTCCGCAAAGAATTCGACTTACCCGATTCGGCTGCTGACCAGGACGGGACGCTCAGCCTGGGACCCGTCGACGACATCGACACGACCTGGGTCAACGGGATCCGCGTGGGTGGGATGAGTACCTGGACCGACCTGCGGGTCTACAAAGTCCCAGGCCGCATCCTGAAGGCGGGACGCAATGTGGTGGCCGTCCGCGTGTTGGACACCGGTGGAGTCGGCGGGATCTGTGGTCAGGCAGACCGGCTGCGATTCGAGCCGGGCGGGAGCGGCAAGCTGATTCCGCTGGCCGGGCCCTGGCAGTACAAGGCCAGCACCTCACTGGCCCAGACCAAGCCCGTGCCCCAGCGGTTGGACAACAATCCCAACGTCACGACCGTGCTGTACAACGGCATGATCGCGCCGCTGGTCCCCTACGGTGTAAAGGGCGCCATCTGGTACCAGGGCGAGTCGAATGCGGGCCGGCCGCTGCAGTACCGGACCCTGCTGCCGACGATGATCCGGGACTGGCGGTCGCGGTTCGGAGTGGGTGCCTTCCCCTTCCTGATCGTCCAGTTGGCGAACTTCATGGGCGTGCAGCAGCAGCCAGCTGAGTCTGGTTGGGCCGAACTGCGTGAAGCACAGCTACTGACCACCTTGAAAGATCCGCGTTGTGGCTTGGCGGTGGCGATCGACATCGGCGAGGCCAACGACATCCACCCGCGGAACAAGCAGGACGTGGGCGCTCGCTTGGCGCTTGCTGCGCGGGGTATCGCTCACGGCCAGTCGATCGAGTACTCAGGTCCGGTCTTCAAGTCGATGGAAGTTGCCGACGGTAAGGCTCGCTTGCGGTTCGAGCACCTGGGTGGCGGATTGGTTGCTAGAGGCGGCGGGCCGTTGAAGGGTTTTGCCATCGCCGGTGCGAACAAGCGGTTCGTCTTCGCCGAGGACAAGATTGACGACGATGCGGTGGTTGTCTCGTCGCCCGAAGTCTCGCAACCGGTAGCCGTGCGATATGGCTGGGCCAACAACCCGGTCTGCAATTTCTACAATCAGGCCTGCCTGCCTGCCTCGCCGTTCCGAACTGACATCGACGCCAAGTAACCCCCTTACGTTTGGACCCTGTGGGCACCGGTGGCAAGGGGGACTGGATTCGCATCAAGTCGATCGTCATGGAGAAGTGACGGGATCGAACCGGCCCATGTCGGAGCCCCAAACAGTACACGTCGCACCATCCTCAGGGATCGTTTCCCGAACCATGATGTCCAGACGAAGCCTACTGCATCTTGTCGTGCTCGTGGTTGTTGGCACACGAAACGGGCCACATGTTTGGCTTGCAGCACTGTGTTCACTTCCGCTGCCTGATGAACGGCTCGAATCACCTGGGCGAGAGCGATGATCGACCGCCGCACCTGTGCCCCGTATGTCTCCGCAAGCTGCAGCACGCCGTAGGTTTCGACATTCCCGCCCGTTACGATCAATTGAAGGCGTTCAGCCAGCAGGCCGGGTTCGAGGACGAGACCGCTTGGCTCAGTCGGCGGCTGGAGTACCTCAAATCGGAGCCGGCGTCGCAGAAGCCCCCCGCCCGGTAGAAAGGACGTACCATGCAACGCTTATGGGTTTGTTTCGTCGTCTGTGGCCTTGGCTTTGCCGCCACAACGATCGTACCGCGGATACTGTTCCAGGTCATTCGGTGAGACGTGCTGCCTGAACGGGGAGACTGGCCAGCGTGTCTGGACGACGCTGCAGCCGACCAGCGGCGGGACCGAGCCCCGCGAACGCTGGAGCACGCTGTTCATGGTGCCGCACGGCGACAAGGTGTTCGTTTGGAACAATCATGGCAACCTGATCCTCGCCCGTCTGACGCCCGCGGGCTACGAAGA
>JAPLNJ010000671.1 GCA_026692885.1 Planctomycetota bacterium
GCGGCGGGCAGCCGACGAGTCGGGCCGGTCGGATATGGGGCTCCGGGTTAGGCACAGGGCGGGAACACTCCCACCGACTTACGTCGGGAGCTTCTCGGGGGCGATCACGATACTGCTAGTATTTCGCAACGTTATGATCAAGGCTTCGAGTCGCTCCCGATACTGTCCAGATCTGGAGAGCCAGGCTACATCCCCCAATCTACCCGGCTGCTGCTCGACGCCAGAACCATAAACAGGCTATACTGCGGGGCGTGTAGCACGGTTAATAGCGCGCCGTCGATGGACCAGCTAGGAGATTTCCGCCCATGTATCAACGATGTCTGTGTATTGTTTTGATCGGGTTGATTACGGTTTCTGCCCACGGCGCAGAGAGTCAGTCGGCGGCACTCAGTCCCCAGGAGTCGGCCGATGGGTTTGTGCCCCTGTTTGACGGCAAGTCGTTGGACGGCTGGGCCGGCCTGGAGGGCGACACGAGCAGTTACTATGTCAAAGACGGTCTCTTGATCTGCAAGGCCACTGGCCACGTACACATCTTCACGGAGAAGGAATTCGCCAACTTCGTCCTGCGTCTGCAAATCAAGCTTGATCCGGGCGGCAACAACGGCGTTGGCATTCGGACTCAGCCCTGCAAAGAGCCGCACCTCTACGGCATGGAAATCCAGGTGTTGGAAGACGACTACTACGCCGACGGCAAGGTGCTGAAGCTGAAGGACTACCAACACCACGGTTCCATCTACGGCGTGGTTCCGGCCAAGACCGGCCACCTCAAGCCAGCCGGTCAGTGGAATGACGAGGAGATCGTCTGCGACGGGCGACGCGTCAAGGTCACCCTGAACGGCGTGGTGATCGTAGACGCCGATCTCGACAAGGTGCAGCCGATCGACGGCCAGCAGCATCCGGGGCTGAAGTACGAAAAAGGACACATCGGCCTGCACGCCCACGGCAATTACGGCGCTGAGGTGTTCTTCCGCAATATGCGGATCCGGGAGCTCAAATAGATCGGATCGGGCGTGTTCAGTTTGGTTCTGTCAGGGCCAATCGATTGGATGCCGTTTCTATTCCGCGTTGATGATACTTTGCGCGGGTGTGTTTGCCTCGTTCGACCCCGCGCCACGGGATAGCGCGGATGGCAAAGCCGGGGCTCGGATGACCATCCAGGAAGGAAACCGAAGGATCTTCTCGCTGGACGATGCCATCACTCAGCTTGTCAGAGCGACGATTTTCGGTGGCCTTCCGCATTCCTGGCCAGGCCCCGTGAAAGATAGGGCGGCAACGTGACACGCGATTTCGACTCCTACGCAAGATGGCTCGACATTCCGCCGAGTGAGCAGCCGCCGAACAACTACCGGCTCCTGGGCATCGATCTCTTTGAGTCGAATCCAGCTGTGATCGCCGAGGCCGCCACACGACGAATGGCCCATGTCAATTCCTTGCTGTCGATCCCACAAGCTGAGGTTCGCCAGCGGATTCTCAACGAGATTGCAGCTGCCAGGAACTGCTTGCTCGACACCCAATCCAAGGCGGCGTACGACGCCGAATTGCGAAAGCGTTCCGGCGGACGATGGCGGACGGATGAAACCGGTTTGCGCAATCGCCGTTCTGTGTCGAGCACGGCGCCCACGACCGGCCAAGAATTGGTCGCACACACGATATTTTGGCGAGTAGCCGGTTGGGCTGCGATGGCGTTGGCCGTCAGCCTGACAGGCACGGTCGGATGGATCGTTGGAAATACCTCCGTGCGCCGCGAGAATCGGGACCAGAGAGCGGAGAGCGAGACGGCAGTTGCGAAACGAGGCCAGCCGACGCAAGAAGCAATCGTCCCGGATTCAAAGACGCCGCGTCCTGCCACCCGCCCCCAAGACGACGAAGGCAAGGGTGGCAGGAGCAAGGTGTCCACGAACAACTCGCGGGAAACATCTCCCGCAGCGAAGAACGAACCGGCCGAAAAAGTCCCCGTTCCCACCGAGGAGAAGCCTCGCGAGTCTCCCGATGCAGGTGCCACCTCGGCGCCGAAGGCCCCGTCCGACAGAACAGCGGAGGAGGTCCCGACTCTTGATGCGCGGGACAAGCTGAAGAAGGCTTGGGCGACTGCCCAGACGCCGGGAGATTTTGCGGAAGTGGCTCGAAGCGCCCTGCGACTCGTGGACCGTGCCATCAACGCCAAAAATCGACTGCTTGCCAACGACACACTCCGGCTCGCCCTGGCTGCCGCCCGGAAGTCCGAAGACAGCGAACTTACGAAACAGGCCACGCTGCGATACCTGGCGGTGCAGAAGATGTTCTCCGAGGGTTCCGGCGAGCTGATACCTCAGAAGAAGACCTATCCCTGACCGATTCTTGGCGTGTCCTTTCGGGATGGCAGCTCTTGTCGGCTGCGTTTGACCCGTCTTCTACAGTTGCGCCCCACGTCCTGCGGATCAGGGCCGTGAAGTCCTTGGTTTTTCGGTGGTCGGTAGGTAGGCGACATCGAATCATGGTGCCACGTGTTGTGCAATATAGTTGACAATATTCGGACAATTTCGA
>JAPLNJ010000672.1 GCA_026692885.1 Planctomycetota bacterium
ATGAGAGGTTTCGTATGCGTTTTGCAGCCAAATTTGCGGTCGGTGTGTTTCTGTGCCTGGCGGCCTGGCAGACCCAGGCAGCCGAAATCGGCTACCTGGAGGACTTCGCCCTGGCCAAGGACCGCACGGTTCCGCTGCAACAGCTGATTCCCGGCACCGAAGACTACTATTACTATCACTGCCTCCACTTCCAGAACACCGAGCAGTTCGACAAGGTCAACGAACTGCTGACCGCCTGGATCAACCGGTACAAGGACACGCCGGGCATCCGCGAGATTCAGAACCGGCAGGCCCTGCTGACCTACACCAAGAGCCCCGACAAGTCGCTGGAGTTCATCCGTCAGCGACTGGGCCTGCAGTTCAATCACCAGCGCGAGCGGCTGAACGAGAAGCCCAATCTGCCGACCAGCCTGGACCAGAACGTGATCGCCCGCAAGAGGCTGCAGGCCCGGGCCTTCGCCCAACATCCGAACCTGCAAGGCTGCGAAGACGAGGCCCTGGACTGGCTGGTCACGACGGACCTGACCCCGGATCGACGGCGCCACCTGCTGGAACGGTTGCAGCGGCCCGACTATCCGCAACTGCCGAAGTTGGTGGTCGACGACTTGAACTACCAGAACAGCGGCGGCTTCGGTTGCTTTGGGATTCATGGGCAACTGCTGCTGGCGCAGTTGGACGAGTGCCTCAAGCTCAAACCGGACCTGCTCAACCAGCAGAACTTCGTCAACGTCTACCTGACGAAGCTGCGCCCCAACGCGGACGTCGATTGGCGTCACGATCCGACCGAGCACAGGGCGTATCTGGAGCGACTGTGGAGCTTCGTCCACAAGCTGGCGCCGGTCCATAACTCGTTGAAGGCCCTTGTGCTGTACCAGCGGTTGGTCCTCGACCGCTCCCAGGGCGTCTACGACAAGCCGACGTTCCTGACCTACCTGCAGACACCACGCAACGCGAACTACATGAACAAGAAGTTCATGGAACTGGACGACAACCGCCGCCACACCGCAGACTTGGCAGCCAACTTCGAGAATGTCACCATGCTGCCACCGGTTGGCAACGACGAGCCGCTGGTGCGGAGCTACCTGCAGCAGTTCTTCGTCAAGGAAACCACGTACGAACCGTACACGCCGTGGGTGAACGACCTGGTTCTGAAACGCACGTTCGCCGAGACCAAGATCGTCAACGGGCTGGGCGAAGGTGAGCAGTGGGCGGCCATGTTGACGCCTGCCGAGTACCAGGTCCTGAAGGACCGCATCGATCTGGACTTCGCCGAGACCAACCAGCAGCGATTCGCAGCCGAAGACGCGGTCAGCCTGGATCTGTTCGTCAAGCACGTGAAGACGCTGATCGTCAAGGTCTACGAAATCAACACCGCCAACTTCTATCGCCAGAACCAGACGGACGTCAACACGGACATCAACCTCGATGGGCTGGTGGCCAACCAGGAGCAGACGTACGAGTATCCTGAGCCGCCACTGCGGCGCGTGCGCCGGCATTTTGAGTTCGCGGAATTGACCAAGCCGGGCGTCTACGTGATCGACTTCATCGGCAACGGCCAGAGCAGCCGGGCCGTGATCCGCAAGGGCCAGCTGCGGCATCTGGTGCGCACCACGACGGCCGGTCATGTGTTCACGGTGCTGGACGAACAGAATCGCAAACTGCCCAAGGCCACGCTCTGGTTCGGCGGGCGAGAGTACGCGCCCAACGACAAGGGCGATATCGTGGTGCCCTTCACCAACACGCCGCAGCGGCAGGCCATCGTCCTGCAACACGGCGACTTCTGCTCGTTGGACTACTTCCAACATCAGGCGGAAGAGTACTCCCTAGCGGCCGGGATCTACGTGGATCGCGAGTCGCTGCTGCGGCGCCAGAAGGCGTTGGTGGTGGTCCGGCCACAGCTGGTTTTGAACGGGATTCCCGTCACGTTGTCAGTGCTGGAAGATGTTCGGCTGGTGATCACGTCGACGGACCACGACGGCGTGGGCACGGCCAAGGAGGTCAAGGACTTTTCCCTATTTGAGGACCGGGAATCGACGTTCGAGTTTCAAGTTCCGCAGCGTCTGTCACAGGTCCGGTTCGAGTTGAAGGCCAAGGTGCAGAATCTGAGCCAGAACAAGAAGCTGGATTTGACTGTGCAGGAGTCCTTCACTCTGAATCAGATCGACCAGACGGAGAAGGTCGAAGGATTGCATCTGCTGCGAGCTCAGGCTCAGAAAGGGGGACAGGCACCGGGCATCCATGCCCCGGAGCCAGTCCCCGTTTCTGACGCTGGCGACTATGTGGTCGACCTGTTGGGCAAGACGGGCGAAGCGAAGGTCGACCGGCCGGTGCGGTTCGCCCTGAAGCATCGGGATTTCCGCGAGCCGGTGCAGGCCACGTTGCAGACCGATGCGCAGGGCCGTATCCGCCTGGGACCGCTCTTGGATATCGTCTCGGTGACTGCCACCGGACCGGAAGATGTGGCACAAACCTGGACGCTGGCCCGCAATCGGCACACGTACTACCAGACGCTGCACGGTATCGAAGGCCAGCCGTTGGAAGTGCCGTACCTAGGCAAAGCCAAACAGCTCGCCCGAGACGAGGTCTCGCTGCTGGAGTTGCGGACTGATTCCTTCGTCGTCGATCGCTTTGAAGCTTTGGCGATTGACGGGGGCATGCTGCGCATCACCAAATTGCCACGTGGTGACTATGACTTGTGGTTGAAGCGGGATAACCAGCGGATTCGCATCCGCATCGTAGGTCAGGCTTTCCAGCCTGACGTCGGCGGGGCAAGAGTCAGGGGGGCAAATGTCAGGCTGGAAAGCCTGACCTACGGGGGCGGCTATGCGCTCGGTGAGAACCGGCAGCTGGAAGTCCGAGGCGAGCGCCCGCTGCAGATCGCTGCGGTGGAGACGGCCGAGGACGCCGTGACGATCCGCTTACAGAACCAGTCGAAGTTCGCCCGCGTCCACGTGTTTGCTACGCGGTACTGCCCGGCGTACGCGGCCTACGGACATTTCAGTCATGTACGCGACGCCGAACCGAGTTGGTTGGAGCCGCGGAAGCTGGAAGCGTTGTACATTGCTGGACGAAACATCGGCGACGAGTACCGGTATATCCTGGACCGCAAGTACGCGAAAAAGTACCCCGGCAACATGCTGGAACGTCCCAGCCTGCTGCTGAACCCGTGGGCCGTCCGCAGCACGGAGACCGGCGAGCAGAATGCTGCAGAGGGACAGGCGTTCGGACGGAAGGCCGAGGATCGCGGCGGCGGTGCCGGTCGTGGGGAAGGCCAGGACGCTCAGGCGGCGGCCGAAGGTGACTTCGTTAACCTGGACTTCCTGGCCCAGGCCTCGGCCGTGCTGTTGAATCTAGCCGCTGACGAAAAAGGCATCGTGTCCATTCCGCGCCAGGAACTCGGCCCGCACCAGCACCTGCACATCGTGGCCATTGATCCGCGCAGCACGGCGTATCGCTCGGTGTCGCTGCCGGAGACCAAAGCGGCGTTTGTTGACCTGCGGTTGGCGAACGGACTGGACCCGAAGTTGAACTTTGCCCAACAGAAGCAGATCAGCGTTGTCGACGGCAAGCAGCCGTTCGCCGTCGCCGATATCACCTCAGCTCGGCTGGAGACCTACGACAGTCTGGCCAAGGTGTATTCGCTGTACGTCACGCTCAGCAACGACCCGACGCTGATCGAGTTCGGGTTTCTGATGAACTGGCCGAACCTGAAGCCGGAGGAAAAACGCACGCAGTGCTCGAAGTATGCCTGCCACGAAATGCACTTCTTCCTGTACCACAAGGACCCGGAGTACTTCCGCACAGCTGTGCAGCCGTACCTGAGGAACAAGAAGGACAAGCAGTTCCTCGATCACTGGCTGTTGGGCGATGACCTGGCTGCCTACCTTCAGCCCTGGAATTACGCCCAGCTGAACGCGACCGAACGGATTCTGTTGTCCCAGCGAGTGGCAGCGGACCGGCAGCATACGATACGCGACGTAACGGATCGGTTGGCTTTGCTCCCGCCGGATGTTGAACGGTTTACCACCCTGTTCGAGACGGCGCTGAAAGGCAGTGCGTTGGAAACCGGGGATGCACTCGGAATCGAGCGAGCGAGGGAGAAAGTCGACGTCGCAGGGTTGATCACACCGGCTGACAAGCAACCTGAATCCAATGCGCCCGTTGGTGGGGCACGTGCGGCACCAGCGCCAGCCGCTCCTGAGCCGGCGCAGCAGATGGCGGAGTTGTCTGCCGCCACGGCAGACGCTCCGGCCAGAGCGGATGGCAAGGCGGCAGAGAAGGCTAAGGACAATTTGGCTTTAGGTTACAGGAAACGTGCCACTAGCGAATTGCGCCGAAAACAGGGCGGTGACAAGGCCGTGGAGTTCCTGGAAACAGACGCGAAGGCGCGGACTGACGCTCGTCAGTTCTACCGCCAGCTGGACAAGACGCAGGAGTGGGCGGAGAACAACTACTACCACCTGCCCAACGACCAGCAGAACGCGGACCTAATCACCGTCAGCACCTTCTGGCGGGATTACGCCCAGTTTGATTCGGGCAAGGGCCGGAAGTTTCGGTCGGTGAACTTCGCCGAAGCCTCGCACAACTTCCCGGAGATGATGTTCGCTCTGGCCGTGCTGGACCTGCCGTTTGCGACCGAGAAGCACGAGACGAAGTTCGATCAGGCCAAGCTGACGCTCACGCCGGGCTCGCCGCTGATTCTATTCCATGAAGAGATCAAGCAGGTGCCGGTCGCCAAGGAACCGACTCCGATCCTGGTCAGCCAAAACTTCTTCCGCCACGGCGACCGTACCCAGCAGGTGAACAACGAGCAGGTGGACAAGTTCGTCACCGAGGAATTCCTGGTCGGCGCTGTCTATGGCTGCCAAGTGGTGGTCACCAACCCGACTTCGTCCAAACAGAAGTTGGACGTGCTCTTGCAGATTCCGCGCGGCGCGATCCAGGTGCTGAAGGGCCGCGAGACGCGCAGCGTCCACGTCGACCTGGAACCGTACCACACGCAGACGCTGGAGTACCACTTCTACTTCCCGGCTCCCGGTGAGTTTCCGCACTACCCAGTCCAGGTCTCCAAGAATGAGCAGTTGGTAGCGCACGCGGCGCCGGTCACCTTGCAGGCGGTGGCCAAGCTCAGCCGCATCGACAAAGCATCGTGGGAGTACCTGTCCCAGTTCGGCACCAGCGAGGATGTGCTGAAGTATCTGGAGCAGGCCAACCTGCACCGCACCAACCTGGACAAGATTGCCTTTCGCGTGCAGGACAAGGCGTTCTTCGGCACGGTGACCGAGTTACTGGCTCGCCGCCACGCCTACAGCGACACGCTGTGGTCCTACGCCATCAAGCATAACGAGCCGGCGAAGGCCCGCGAGTACCTGCAGCATGCGGACGGCTTCGTCGGCCAATGCGGGGCCTTCATCGACAGCCCCCTGCTGACGATCGATCCGGTGGCTCGCCGCGCGTACCAGCACTTGGATTACCGGCCCCTGGTCAATGCCCGCGCCCATCAACTGGGCCAGCACCGACAGATCGTCAACGACCGGTTCCATGCCAAGTACCACCAACTGCTGAAGATCCTCAGCTACCGTCGCGACCTGGACGATTCGGAGTTGATGGCGGTGACGTATTACCTGCTGCTCCAGG
>JAPLNJ010000673.1 GCA_026692885.1 Planctomycetota bacterium
TCCTTCTCCAGGCGGAGGGTGATCGTCCAAGGCCCAATGGTAAATGTCACCCAGTCGTCCGATTTGCCGATGCCCACGGGCTGATCGGTGGGCAGATCGCGGCAGCCGAACACGGGCGACGCCGGAATCAGGACTTCTTCGATCCAGGGGAAGTGGAAGCCGGACTGCACCAGCACTTGACGGCTATCAGTCGCGATGATCTGGCCCTGTTCGCCGCGCAGTTGCAGGCAGTCGAGGGCGAAACGGATGCGCCCCGACTCCGTGGTGTCAGCGGCCTCACGAACCGCGGTCCACAGGCACGGTTCATTGACGGTGCTTTCGGCCGGAGGTGCCGGGAAGTCGGGCGGCTCATCGGGTGCGTCCGGCAGGTACTCGACGACCATTGGAACGCGTTTGTCGGTCCAAGAGGCCGTGACTTTACCGGGAACACTCGTGTCGAGATTGACGGGGTCCGGCGAACGGCCTTCGCACGTGGCGAGGAAGTCCAGCGGCAGAAACGCTTCCGCCGGCTCCGCCGCTTCCGCCAACCGGTATTCGACGGCAGCCTGATAACACATCCCGCGGATGCGGACACCATCTTGACCGGCCGAGAAATGCACGCGGTGGCCATAGCCACCCGGCGACTTCCCGATGCCGGCGCGGCGGAATACAGCCCGCAGCTCACGGGCCAGGGAACGAGTGAATGTGAGCAAGTTCAATCTCCTTGTTTTCTGAATCCGTACGCAATGCAGTGAAATTGGTCGCGGTTCACGCCTGACTGGTGCCTCCGCTCTGGCTCCCGAGCAGACTCAGTCGGCTTGAAAGCCGAAGTAGGATCTGGGTGAGTGTTGGAAGAACAGCGAGCCTCGCACTCCATCCGAGCGACGGCGGACGACGACCAGCGGCGCCGCGAAGCCCAGGAGCTCGAAGTCCTCGCCGAGTTCCTGCGTGTTCCAGACTTGGCCGTGGTCGGCTTCCAAGGCTTCACGACTGCCCGGCTGAGCGTTGATCGCGGCCAACATTTTTCGACGGACAACTTCGGTCGCGTCGGGCATGATGTTCTCCTTGCAAGAGTTGTGAGCTGTCGTCCGTGATGCGGAGGTGGGTATCTCACCCGGCCCGCTGCAACCGTCGTTGCCGACGGTTCTCGGCCTGCCGGGTGTGGTGGCTGCGGACGCACTCGCGCCACGGAGCATTGCCGCCGTACTGCTCGATGGGAACCATCTCCAGGTACTTGAGCGGACACGAATAGCGACAGAGTCCCATCGACTCGTCAATGTCCTTGTAGCCCCAGCCGTCGTCCTTCCGGTACTGGAGCAGGTTACACATGATCCAACGCTCGGCCGGCCGAACGGTCTGGCCCTCCTTGGTGAACGTCCGCTCCCAGACCGACCAGAGCACCCCGGAGAAACTGCTGCCTCGGTAGCAGTGGGCCAGGCAAATGCTCTTCACCAGGATGCCCTCGCCCCGATCGTCTCCCAATCCTTCGCTCGCTCGGCAATCAGCTGCTGCCGAGTGGTTCCGCAGTTGAACAACCAGCCCATATCGCGGCTCCTGTGTTGTGTGTGTTCACGATTTCTTCAGCTGCATCGGCGTTTCGGTCATCGCCTTCCATTGGCTGTTGCCACTTCGTCGAACGGCAGCGGCAAGTACGACGTTCTCCAACTCGGACGGTGGCTCACGTCGTTCTTGCCTGCCCTTGTGGTGATGCTTTTGACTGCCCGGCTCCGCAGCTCCCGCTGGAGCCAAGCCCGGAAGCCCTGATCGCGAAATTTGCGCAGCGTCACCCGCTGGGTGGCCCTGGCGTGCTGCACGAACCGGAGGTACTGCGGGTTTTGCCGGTAGGCCCAACGACCGCAAATGGTCCGATGCACGGCCAGCACCGCGTTTAACGAATGGACCAAGGTCTGAATACCGGCCCGAGACCAACTCGTCGGCCGGTAACCCGTCAAACGGCCAATCGAGCGGGCTTCGTCAGCCAGGGCATCGATGAGATGGCAAAGTTCGGCAACGGAAATCGCGTCCCGTTTGGCCAGGTGCCTACGGGCGTGCAGCGAGCGACGGGCGCTAAGCGGAGCGTAACGGACTTCGACGTATTCTTCCTTGTGCGATTCCCAACGCGAGCGGTGGCGACGGCGTTCCAGGTCCAGTGGCAAAATTCGCAACGAAACGTAGTAGCCATCCTCGGCCGGAAACAGCGCGCGACAGTGCTGCACCACCGCACCTGTCAACCACACCGGCCCCGCCACCCGCACGGCAGCTTGGATCTGCTCCGCCAGCCCCGCCTCGGCCGGAATCACAGGCACCGGCAAGACCAAGAGACCATAACCGCCATAACTTGGCAGCCGGTCCAGTCGTGAGGCATCCGGCAGGTACTGCCGGTATGCATCTGGCACCGGCCGAAGCTGCTGGAAATAGGCGTCAACCTGCTCTGGGCCGTCGATGAACACGGCTTCGTGCGGCGGCTTGGACAGCAGCTCCTCTTGACTGGTGCTGCTTTTCCAATACTCCACGTCCGGCTCGTACAGTCGCTCCGCCAAATAGCAACCCACGGTTCTGTCGCTCTGTGCCATAGACACCTCCGAGAACGGAAAGCAGGCGTCAGGAGAATCCCCCGCGCCTGCGAGGAAGCACACGTGCCTAGCCGCCCGAAGCGCAGTCACGCGGGCAGCGACTTGGCGTTGAAAGTGGGCAGGCCGGCGAAGTAGTCTTGGAACTGGCCTTGCAGCGTGTGGTACAGTTGCCGGCCCGGCTCGGTCTGCTGCAACAGCATGTCAGTCAGATGGGCCTTGGCCTGGCGCTGCACATAGGGGATCTCTGCCAGCTTCTTCCGCCAAGCAATCAACAGATCGGTCTGCTGCTGGCAGGTCTGACGGCCGGTCTGAAGCGCCCGCCATGCCTGCTCCGGCTCGTCGCCGTCCTCGGCCATTTCCGCGAGCGAGATCTCGAAGCTCAGCTCCACCTCGTCGGCATAGGTGCAACCACCGTAGCCGCTCGGGCGCTTTTCGGTGAAGAACTTTGCCTCGGCAGTGACCATCGGCAGGCCGTTGTCTTGCTCGGAATGCGTGACCTCGCACTGGAGCTGCAAGTCGCCACGGAGATTTAAGGCCCGCCGGGCCTGCTCCAAGTGCGGCTGAGCACTCTTGGCCCAGCGCTCGGCAACACGGTGAGCCGCTTTCTGAAACTGCTGTTCGCAGTTGGCCAACTGGTGCTTGGCAGCGGCGCAGACCTGCTCGCCGGCGCGGATCTGCTCCATCACGAACCGCTCGAACTTCGCACTCACTGAGTCGATGAGTCCCTCCGGGCCGACCGGCAAGTCGAACGAGGCGGTGATGGCCGGCAGAATCTGCGGAGCGAGAATGGCAGGGACCGCGGGCGGCGAGGCAGCACCGCGGCCCAGTTCGGGTAACGACTGAGCCGTCCGCGCGGCTGTGCGGGTGGATTCGCTCACGGAGCGACGAGATCGGCGTGCAGTGTGATTCTGGGTTTTCTTCATGACTTGGTCTCTCTTTGGGGAGGGTTCGCAATCAACAAGACAACAGGACTAGCTCACGCCGACTTCGCCGAGTTGAAGCGGAGGTCGGCAACGATCCCGCCGCCATCGCGCCCGGACTTGCTGCATAGCAAGCGGGGCGGCGATGAGCGGCGGACCTAAGGAGGGAGGCGATGGTCCGGGCGAACGAACTCGAAGACCGGCAGGTGATTAGTCGCCGCTCGCGTCCAGCGGAACGATCGCCAACGCGTCCCGTTCCAACTGAGTGGGCTCGGCGGACAGCAACTCGCCGACCTTGGTCCAGAGGGTTTTCAACTGGTTGGGACTGGTCGCCAGCCACACGATATCCAGCAGGTTCTCTTGCTCCTGGCGCAATCGCAGAACTTCCTTGCCGGTTTCACATTCGGCCAGCAGTTCGTCCTCGTGGACCTTTTGGCGTTTGGCGACGGCCGACTTGACTTCCTCCTCCCGGTGGTAGCCGTAGCAGGTGTCTTCGAGATCGTCGACGGGGACGCCCCGGACATGGGCCAGCATCAACTTGAGGACTTGCTGGGACCGTTTCTCCAGCATGTCCTTCTGATGCTCGATGTTGTCCAGTTCGGCTTGCCCGTCGGCGAGTCCCAGCGATTGCAGCGAGCGCTGCCGGGCCTCGCGGTGGATGCGATCCATCAGATTCGGTTCCGCCGCCAGCAGCCCCTCAATTCGCTTATCGATTCGGCGTGCGATGCGTTCCTTCCAGTGGTTCTTTTCGGTGACAGTCAGCGAAGGCATGGCATGTTCCTTGGGGGAGACTGAGTTCGGTTGTTCATCATGGACACGATGTGGTCTACGGTTTCTTACGCAGCCACGGGCTTGCGACGACGACGGGCCGGACGAAACGGATTCGCATCCGGGGTGGGTTCCCACTCCAGCCACTGCGGCGGCACGTGGCTCGGTTCGGGATCGAAGCGGACTTCGCTCGGGTCGGCGATGCCGAAACCGCGGCGACGGATTTCCGGCAAGGATTCGCCGGTGGCCACTGCCACGGCGGAGTCGAGATCACGTTGGGTCATGTTGTTCCTTTCAGTATCGAGAAAACAAAGTGGGCACGAAACGAAAACAGGCCATCGGAACACGCGTATTCCGATGGCCTGTACTTGGAAACGAAATCAGCGATCGACGTTAACCGGCTGGGCAGAGCCAATGGGCTTCCAGCCACAGGACTTCTGCCTGCAACGCTTCACTGCGGCGAATGTACGGGCCCAGCCGCGGACCCGATACGGGAGCCATGTCTGCCCACCATTGGCCATGGTCGTCCGGCTCCACGTGGGAGCCGCGGGCGATCGTGACCTGCCCCAGCGTTTGCAGGTCGAGGTCCTCACCGTACAGACAGCGAGCGATGCCGTTGGGTGAGATTACAAGTTGCATGGGGACGTCCTTTACCGGGGCCGCCGCAGGATGTTGCGACGCGGCCGTTCCACCAGCAGCGTGTCGAGCACGTTCTCGACCTGCGACAACTGGTCCGCCACGTGCTGGCGAAGGTTCTGGTTATCACGCAACGCCTGCGGCGCCACGCCGCGAACGACCTGCTGGCATTGCTCGACCAGTTCGTCCAACTGATCGCTGCTACGCACGTTGAGCTGCTGGAACCGTTGAAAGAACTCGGTCAGGTTGCCTATGCAGCTATCCCTGAAGACCTTGGGCTTGCCATCGGCCTGGCCGGTGAGCCGTTCCGTCAGGTGCGTGACCAAGTCCTGCAACTCTTCCATGAACGCCTGCTCCGCCAGAAGCACGGCCTCGTCGAAGCGGGCCGCCACTCGCTCGCACTCCTGCTGGTACAAATCGGGGCTCAGTTCGGCCAAGTACTGGGGCGGCTCGACCGAGGGAAAATCATGCGCGACGCTGAACAGCCCCCGCAAGCGGATTGGATAGTCCGCGGGGTTGTAGAGGCTGCCGAGCCGATTTCTGGCCGCGGATTTCAGCTGCTCGTAGTGGCGGTCGAGTTGCTCGACGGCCTCGTCGAGATCCTGCTTGAGCGTCTGCATTTTGGTGTCAAACGTCTCGATCTCGTCTTGACGGATCAGACGGATGCCGGGCTCGGGGTACGGCAACGACATCGACTTCCAGAGCGAGATGATCCGGCCCTTGACGGCGGTCACGGCCTTGAACTTCTCGTGCCTGGTGTCGAGTAACTTCTTGCCCGCGGACAGAAAGGCGCCTTCGGCCCCGAACGTGTCGGCAGCCTGGGATTTTTGTTCGGCCGTTAACGTCTTACGCGTACCGAACCAGCTGAGCGACACGCGCACGGCCGCCATGGTCGTGCGCAGCCGCTGTGACGGCGAAGTTGACGGGCGGACGACGGGTTGTTCGAGTAGGGTGGTCGTGGTCATAGACTGTGATCTCCTTCGACTGTGGATCAGGGATTTCGGGCGATGTCAGGAACGAACAGGTGCACTGCCGGAACAGACACGGGCCGGCAGCACCTCAAGAAACAGTAACAGCCTCGGCGGCCGGGAGACCACCGAGGCTTGGGGCAGGAACAGTTGGCGGAGAAGCGTCGGGCAACGGCACCATCACGGCATCCAGCCGCTTCTTCAGCTCGTCCAGTTGTTCAGGCTTACCGGTCACTCGATTGGCCTTGACGACCAGGTCCACCCACGAGGCCTGCTCGTGGTCGCCCAGGATGATCGCGGCGGTGAGCATCTGCTGGGCCTTGCCCACGCCGATCGGAAGCTTTGGCCTGCGTTTCCGTGGTGGCAATGGCCTGTACCGTGGCTTGGGTTTCGGGTGGAGAAGCCGCCGAGGCCAAAACTCGATGGTCATAGGTTGATACTCCTTGGGCTTGAAATGCCGACCGGCGCGCAGCGTCAGCGGCGGTGGCCGCGATGAACGGGCACAGTCGGACAGAAAGTGGGAAAGGGGCCGGAGAGGCGGCTACGTCAGTCCAATTCCCAGCTGGCCTTCAACTCAGGCAGCGTGGCGAACCGTTCATAGCCGATGATGTCGGCCGGGAAGATAGCCTGCAGGGCGACCACGTACCCGCCGTCGTGACGGCCGAGATACAGGCCGAAGTCACCATCATGGAAGTCGTCGCCACACGGGTAGTCTCTGCCGACGTGGCGCACTTTGAGCAGATACGAGTCCTCGCCGCCAAAGTCAGAGCGATCTTGTCGATGCTTCAGGCGACCGGTGAGGGGCGTGGCCAGCGCGAAGGCGAATGCCTGCCTGGCCGCCGCGGTGGAAATGGTCATGGCGGGGTTCCTGGCGTCGCTACAGGCTTACTGACAGCCCGTGTCGGCCTACGGTCGGCACAGAATCTCGGGGAGGACGAATTCCGTCCCGTCGCCAGCCACTCCGTGCAGCGCCCCGGCGTCGTTCCCCTCGGCATCCCGCGCCGGGTAAACGGTGGTGCCGTCATCCAGCACCAGGACCACGCCGGTAAAGCTCCACATCTGTCGCCGGCACTCTTCAGGGGTGAAGTAACTGACCTCGACGATACGCCGATTCAGCAACTGCTTACGGGCGACCGTAGTGCAGGCTGCCATGAATCGCTGGTGGCTCCTGCGTGCTGGTTGGTTCATGGCTCTGGCTCCTTTTCATCAAATGGTTACGAATCGTCTGCCAGCATTGAGGTGTTGAGACACGATCGAGTCAGGCAGGCATGACGAATCAGACGGGCACGATCTCGAAGGGCTGGAGTGGCGGGATGGATGGTGGCAAGACCCGGCACAGTTTCCTTCTGGCAGCCTGCAATGCAGCCGTCGCCCGCTTGCTTTCGCCGGATCGGATTAGCTGAAGTGCCTTCGTCAGGGTTGCTTCCAGGGCGATCAGTGGTGTCGCTGGGACAACCGTTTCACCCGATCGATCGGCGGCGAGATCCACTTGCCCACGACCGGGCCGGAACTCCACCTTCACCGGATCGTATTCGTAACGGCCATCTGTCCGCCGAGTGAACGGGACGTCGTGTGCCTGCAGGAACGACTCCAGCACGTCGAACTCCCCGCAACTGGCTTCTTCATCGCAGAACCACAGCAGACGTACACCTTGGTGGTTGGCCTTGATGGCTGCGATCAGGTCGTCAGGCCCGGTGGGGTCGACGCGAGGACCGCCCCACTCCAGGCAGACGCCTTCGTCAACGATTGCGGCGCAAAGGTCTGGAACCAGGGATGCGGCGACCTTGCCACCGATCCAGATCTCGGTCGGGATACGGTCAGACATGGACCTCCTCCTGCGAATAGAATCCGCCGTCAGGGTTCGGCGGATTAACGGCCTCGTAGGGATTGCCGGAGAACAACATAGCGAACGGCGCAAACTCGACGCCGTCATCGGCCAACCGATTTGCAGCGCAGATGACCGCCACGGGTTCGCCCGTGGCCGCGAGTTGACACTCCATCAAGGCGGCATCCCCGGCCAACATCGCCCGGCGTAGCGTGTCAAAGTTCTGTCGGTGACCCAAGCTCAGTGACATCAGGCAGCTCCTTGTGTGTAGGTTGTCGGCGGTGCAGCGGCTCAGGGTGTCTGGTCGGCGCAGAGTTCTCGCCAGGGGCCGTAGGCGTCCGGTGTCAGACCAACTTCGGGCAAACCGTCGCCGTGGTACAGACAGGGGAACGGGCATTTGCTGCCTTCCTGACCATGAACCAGAACGTGATCCAAGTCGAGCACTTGACCAGACGGACCGTAGTGGCGTTCATCTTCGGGGTAATCGGCGAGATTCTCATCCGGCACGGTGAACAGGTGTGTGAACTTCTCGTTGCTGGCCAACTCGTCTAGGGCGTCGCTTGGACTTTCGGCCTCCACGGCGAGGAACTGGGGGCAGAAACCACCTTCGATCTCGATCAGCCACGTCTTGCCGAACCAGTCGCCGGGATTCAGCACGGGGATGTCTTTCAACGCTTGTCCTTTGAACTTGCCAGAAGCCTTGATCTCGCACACGCGGGTTCCTCCATTGAAAGGATTGGGATGTTGCTCGGCGACGGACTGCAGGGTGTCTCAGGCGACGGCAATCTCGTCCTGGGCGTAGCAGGCAAAGCGTTGGGGGGGCCGTTTGCCTCCGCACCGGCATCCTCGAAGCTGAGGCACATGACGTTCTGTTGCATCACGCCAAGCCCAACGCCTCACGGCCTACAAGGTGGCCGTACTCGTCAAAGCCAAGGGTCATCAGGATGTCACCGGCGAGACGCATGGCGGCATCCACCACGCCATCGTCTTCACCACGCAGTTCGGAGAGGCGACGGAGCAGAACGGGAAGTGATTCAACGCTGACGATGCATTCCAGGGTATGGCAGAGGACGTGCTTTCCAGCGGTCCGTTTGCCACCCTCGTACCGATCGCCTCGTTCCCGGCAGAAGCAGGCTTCCAGGTGGCTGTCGATGCCGATATTCACCGCGTCAACCACGGCGCGGATTTCTTTGGTGTCCGTCAAGGACATCGTGTATGCCTCACCTGCCATCGCCCTGCGGATGGCGTGGTAGGTCACTTTGCCGGTGCCGGTGTCGATGCTGCACATGCGCAGATTCCTCTTCTATCTCTGGGGCCTGTGTCGTTGTGCCCTCGTCGTCTTCCCATCGTCAGTGAGCATGGAACAGGAACAGCGGACGAGTGGACCGGCGCCCATTGCTGGTTTCCAGGAAACAAGCACCGGCAGACGATCCACTACGGACCATCTGCCGGTACTGCCAAACGGGTTGACGACGGCCAGACCATCGCGATGCGGAAAAACGGTAGTGCAGATCAGTTGCTCAGCGGGTTGCGGCGGACCTTCCGGCGAGGCCCTGGCTGAACGCCGTCGCCCTGGTAGATTCCACCGTGATCGGCGTCGAGGCACCGCCCGCTGGCCCAGGTCCGCAGCCGCTCGACGGACTCGGCCGCCGTCACCGCCACCGGCACGACGTTCTGGGCGGCCTGCACCAGCGGCAAGTCGAGCAGGGCGGCTAGTCTGCAGCAGCTTTTCACCTCAGCACCTGTCCACTGCTCGTCGTTGGGCAGTTTCTGTTCTGGGTCCAACTCGAACTGCCGCAAGTACAGGTCCCAGATCAGCCGCCGCTCCTGCGGCCCCGGCAGGTTCAGAAAGAAAATTCCGTCGAACCGCTCCGCTCGACCGAACTCCGGCGGCAGTTTGCTGATGTCATTACACGTGGCGACCAAGTACACGTCTGTCGTGTGGTCGTTCATCCACGTCAGCAGTGACCCAAACAGCCGGGCCGAGACGCCCGAGTCGGTTTGACCGGAGTTGGCCACGCCGCTGAGCGCCTTCTCGACTTCATCGCAAAACAGGATGCAAGGGGACATCGCATCTGCAATCCGCAGGGCTTGCCGGATGTTCGCCTCCGTTGACCCGACTAACGAACCCATCAGCGAACCTACGTCCAGCGTTAACGTCGGACGGCCCGACTCGCGGCCGAGCGACTTGGCGAAGGCACTTTTCCCTGTGCCCGGCACCCCCAACAACAAAACGCCCCTGGGGCGTTTGAGCGGATTGCTGCGGCCGGTCTGGAGCAGGGATCGCTTGCAGAACGCCTTGAGTGACGACAGACCGCCCAAGCCGCTGAAGTCTTCACTGCCCCGATGCAGGGACAGCAGGCCGCTTTTCTTCAGCATGCCCGATTTCAGGTCCCAGATCGCTTCGGGTGTCACGCGGCGGTGACGGACCAGCGACAGGCTGACCGCGGATTCCGCCTCATACCGGGTCAGCCCAGCAGCGGCGTCCAGTACGGTGTCCAACTCCGGACCCTCCGGCAATTCACCGTCTTCCACGGCGATGCCACGGGCGATCTCCGCTAGCTGCTCGCGGCTTGGCAGGTCATGTTCAAGGACGACGAACAGCTTCTCCAACTCGGTCGGGATCGCGACGACGGCGGAGAGGATGATCACGAAGGTCCTGTTCGTCTTGCCGGAACTCACCTGCTGGGCCAGGGCCTGCACGATTTCGGCGGACTGAGTGAAGCGGTGCGCGTTGACCATGACCAACAGCGCCGAGCTGTCGGCCGAGGTCAGCGCATTCAGCGATCGGATGGCGGCCAGCGGATCGTTGCCGCCAGCGTCGGCGGTCAGGCTATTAGCCTGACCGGGCAGATGCAAGCCGCGCTCAATGTCCCAGACGGCGAGCCGCCAACTTTCGTCGCGGCACATCTGGGCGATTTCGGCCAGGGCGTCATCGTGTTCGTGCGACTGGACCCACAGGCCGGTGAAACAGGCGGAGATGTACTCCGCGAGACATTGCTTGAGTGACATCAGGTGACCCTCACGTTTCGATATTGGGAAGTTCTGGGGAGATTTGGGCATGCATCCGACTGTGCCGGAGGCTTGCACCTGTTCCTCGTCTAGATGCCGCCGCCGTGCCGCGTGTCCCCACAGCGAATGCGGGACACGACGGCCTGGCACGGTCCAATCGAATGCGTCACGGATGACCGGCGCCGGCGAGGTCAGGCCCGCTGCTGCTGTGCCACCTCGACGGTTTGGGTCTGGTGGAACTCTGCCGTAAGCCGTTCGTCGGTACGCTGGCCCAACGCCTGTTCCATGAACCGGCTGGCTTCCTGGCACGCTGCTCCGGCGAAGCCTTTGGTTTGGACGCGGGCCTCGCCCTGCGGGCTGATGATGATTTCGATCACTTTCATCGTCATGCGGCACCTCCCGCGACCTGGACAGTCAACTTGATGCTACCGTCGGCCAGGGCGTGTTCGGTCACGACATGGCCCCTGCGACGGCTCTCGATTTTCGCCTTCTCGACCGCGTAGCTTTGCAGAAACGCGTCGAGGCACTTTTGTTCACCCCAATGGCCTTTGAAATTGTCGTAGTGCAGCTGCCCCGTCGCGACATCACAGACGAGCGGATAGCGCCAGTTGGGCAGCTGCACGGCCAGACCGGTGGCCTGGTTCGTGAACAGACGATGGGTGCCCTGGACGGGCGGTGGCAGCCGGAGTCGCTGACATGCGGCCTGGACGGCAGCAACGTCTCTGACTTCGGTCTTTATGGAAACGAGGTGGCTCACGTCAGGGTCTCCTCATGGTGGCAATGGTGAAGACGGGAAAGCGATCTAGAGAAACGGTTCACGATTTCGTGATGATCCGCGCTGCCCACAGTCCGACGCCAATGCCCAAGAGCACGATCGGCCAGTGGGAAAGACTTCCGGTCACGGCAGTGATGCAGAATGCACTGCCGACGATGGCGGTGACGAGTTCGAACAAACCACGGGTGGAATCAGGCATGAAGATCCGCTCCGAAGTGAAAAAAGATGAATAGCAGTCAGGGGAGCACCGGCTCACCCTGAAACTCCCGCCACGAAGCGTCCAGCTCGCGCCGAATCTGGGAAATGCGCCCCGGACTTACCCGGTACTTCCGTGCCGTCGCCTTCGTCGTCTCGCTCCTTGCCAGGGTTTCCGCGACCCGCCGTTTGTGCTTGGGCAGACTGTCGAACCACTCGGCAACATCCATGCGGGCCGCAGCCGTCTCGGAAGGGCCAGCGTGTCGGTCCTCGATCAGCACTTCGCGCCACTCTTGGTCCTGCTCATCAAAGTGGTCGAGTCTTTCGACCCGGAAACGCTTGATCCGCTGAGCGTAGGGAGATGACACATCATGTGCGTTGAGCTTGGCGCCGACGCGGCGGCCATCACGAATCTGCCTGATCGCGTACTGCGCGAGCGGCGTCGGGTAGACCACGTCCACTAGGCCACGTTCCACGAGCCGAACAAAGGCGACCCAACAGTTGGCGATCACTTCGGCGATCAGTTCCTGACGGCGTTCGCGTTCCTCATGGCGGAACGCGAACCGGGCCTGTTCCTGGATTTGAGGCAAGAGCGAGAGAAACTTGGCCGCGTGGGCAGACGCGGCGGATTGTCGCATACGATTGGCATGTGCGATCATCTTGGGAAATCTCCTCAGAATTGAGGCCGCCCCCACGGGAGCGGCCGTGTCGAGAAACACACAACCGC
Organism: Planctomycetota bacterium; assembly: GCA_026692885.1. Next base: position 12,379 of record JAPLNJ010000673.1, read on the forward strand.
CCCGCGTGCGCGAGACGCGAGTCCAGAAATAGCATGTCCGTGGCGGGGGCTACGGACGGAATCTGCGGCGCCTTCGACGCTCAGTGAACCGTTGGAGCCGCAGCATTGACTGCGAGATAGAGCCGGTGATTTCGGCAGTGGGCATCGGAAGTTGTCGGCAAGCCGAAGGGAATGGCTGAGCCGCGGGATCAGTCGCTTACGGGCTGCTGACCATCCAGTTCCTCCGGTGGGTGGCCCGGATGGCGAAGCGTCGGCTCCAGCAAGAGACGCGGCTGACCCGCCGGGAGAAGCGTTGGGTGGTCACTGACGAGTTCCTGCGTCAGGAATTCCGCCAGCGCGACATCCGCTTCATGGTCGGGAGATGGGCGACGTAACACTGCCCAACACAGCAGCAGAGGCAGAATGCAAGCGAACAGCGTCGCTGCTGCTGTGATGGAGTTACCGACGATGCCATCCCAGTACCGTTCCGCCGCGATTTGCCGTCGCTCAGCCTCCAGCTGGTCACGCTGACGGCCAACCTCACTTTGGCTATGCTGCAGGTCGCGCTGCAGTGCCATCATGTCGGCTCTGGCCTTGGCCTCCGCCTCGACCAACTGCCGGCTGCCTTCGGCCACCTGCCCCTGCAACTGGGCCATCTGCTTGTTCTGTTCTGCCTGCCGTTGCGCCGCCTCGCGAGCCACTTCAGCCACCCGCTGGCTTTCGCCCTGACAGCCCGAGACAAGTAGTGCGCATGCGGCCGTTAGCCAAAGCCCGTTACGTACCTGTGTTTGACCTCCACTTGACCAACAGGCGGCGGAGCAACACCTGGAGCGCCCGCCGCAAGCGAACCTCGCGGACCAATGCGAGGACCAGTACCAGGGCCAGCGCCGAGCTGGCCAACACGATGCAAGCATGCATGAAACCTCCGTTGTTGGGAAACAGAATTGGAACTGTGCCCGGCCGAGACGGTTCACTTAGAGTCAGATCGCTTTCGACGGGCAACACTCGGTGCCGAGGACTGGGTCGCGAAACCGAACAGAATGATGTTCCCCGGATTGTTGTTGAATCCGCGACAGTCATGGACCTTCCGGGGATAGTGATGATGCGTCGACGAGACCTGAACCGGTGGCGACACGGTGTCTGGACCTGCCCGTCCCACGTTGTTTCCAACGTGACGCCTCAGCCGGACACGACGCAATCTCTCGGTAGAGGGCGCTGGTGCCCATCCGTGCCATCAGTCGCGCGTAGTCGAAGGCGCGCTTGACTGTCATGTGATTGATGCCGAGCGATGAGGCGATTCCCTTGAGACTCAGCTGCGGATGGGCTTCCTTCGCGGCTAGGCACACGGGCAAATGACGGATGAACGTGGGCGGCTCGAACAGGTCAAGTTCAAACGAAACCTCGTCCACAGGCACCGGTTCAACCGATGGACCTGAACTGCCTGCAGCAATCGCGTGAGGGGAGAATCGCAGCTTCCCGCGAGGCCGCATCTGTCCGCAGTCCAGTTGCTGTACTGGCTGGATGACAAACGACGTGAAGATGCGTCTCAACTGATCCGCGAACTCGAACGAATGACTGGCCAAATTCAGCAACGCCACGGGTAGATCCCGCACGACTTCGTCTTGGGCCTGCGACTTCTCCCGGTCGCGGCATTGCGCCTTGCGCTCCGACGCCCGGGCCTTTTCCAGGGCCGCTTCGGTGGCCTTCAGTTTTTGCACCAACGTCTGTAGTTGTCCGCCATCAGCAATCGCCGCTGCGATATTAGCGGCCTGCCTCTCCAGGGTCTGGACCTCGCGGGCCACGTCTTGGTGTCGTCGACCGTGGCGACCACTTGCGCCCTCCAGGATGCCGCGAACGATCGTGACCGTTGCTGATCGAAGTTCGGGCATACGTTCCAGGTGCGTCACCAACCACGATACCAGCCGTCGTCGGGCGAGTTCGACGGGCACCTGCACGTGATTCCAGCAGGACGCGCCGTAGCGCGGCAGGCTGTTGCGGCACCGCAGATAGGAGCCCGAATAGTACATGGGGCCGCCGCAGATCCCACACGTGGCAGTCTGACCAGGCCAGAACGTCCGACTTCGGGGAATGTTGCGGCGGACCGCGGATGACTGGCTGCGATTGCGTTCGGCCCGTCGACGGGCGATCTCTGCCTGCAGGAGTCGGTGTTCCTCGAAGCTGATGTGCGCCAGACCAGGGCAGTGCTCCGTTTCTGGTTCGCCGTTTCGTTCGGGCTTGTGCTTGCCCGTTTTGAACACCTGTCGGCAAATGGTGTCCCGAAAGGTGCGGGTTCCGCTGAGGATCGGATCGTCCAGCAATTCCACCACAATCCGCGGTGACCAGCGACGGCTGACCACGTAGGGACCCGGCGAGACGCCTTCCGATTCGAGCCAGTCAGCGATGGCGGCATAAGTCTCGCCACGCTGAACGCGTTGGGCCATCTCCTGGATGATTGGCGTGCATTCCGGCTGCTTGGCAATCCGCAAATCCTTGGGGCTGAACTGCCCCGAGGCCGCTTCTTCGGGCGTGAGCTTGCGATAGCCATAACGGATTTTCTGCACCATGCCACCCTTGTGGAACGAATGCGTGGCGGTCCGGCGGACTCGACGACGGGTATCCGGAATATGCAGACCATGCCGCAGGGCCGCGGCGCCCATCGTGATCTCCCAGTTTTCGTCCGCAGTGTCGAGGTTATCGCCAATACAAATCACGCGAGTGCCGACATCGACCGCGTTTTGCACGAAATCATACTGATACCGGGGATTGCGGTAGATGCGGGCCAGATCCTCGGCGATGACGAGATCGACCTTGCCGGCGGCCACAAGATCCTCGGCCTCGCGGATCGTGGCACGGTCGGTCAACATCCCACTCGCCTGTTCGCCGAGCAGTCGGATGTTCACGGGACCGCGGTACATTCGTCCAAGGTAATCCTGGATATAGCGATACGAGGCTTCGATGTTCTCGATATCCTGGTGGACTGTCGAAATACGTCCGATGGCGACCACCTGCAGTTCGCTGCCGGGGGCCTTCGGCACCAGTGGCGCAGTAGTGGGAGGCATGGTATTTCTCCTGGGATGGGGGCGTCAAGAAACGGCAGCAACATGGATGGGGAGGTCGGGCGGCACACTGCTCGCGAGTGGGCGAAGAGCGGCAGGAAGTGAGCCGCACCGAGAGACACACACCGTTAAGTCAGCGTGCGACGTTGCTGCAGCGGGAAGGATAGCGATGGCGGGGATCACACCCGCCAAGGATCGCCGGGGAAGCGACCCTGCAGACTCTTGGGCACCCGATTCTTGCCTCAAGAAAAGCTAATCATTCGCTTCAAGTATTATGACGCAAGAACTGGTACTATTTAGGCATGTTATGCCCCCTGTAGTGGCTGCTGCTAAGATCTCCTGCTACGTCGCCGTTTCTGCGTTCAGGAAATTTAGACCGCGGCTGCCGACATGCCTGATTTCAAGGCGGAGGCTGGTCAGATCCCGACGAAGCCGGAGGTATTGGCTCTGAGTGAGGCAACTCGCTGTTCGAGTCAGGGTTGTTTCGTTGATGCCGACGGTTTCGCCAACGGCTGGCAGTCGTTGGTGGCTCGGTCAATTCGATGTACGGGTCCGTCAATCCTGCTTCGCGTAGCGCGCGACCGTATTGGACGGCAATGTTTGCGCGGCGTTTGCTGATGCCAAGCTTCTTCCCAATCGCCGTCAAGCCCAACCCCTCTTCTTCCTGCAACTTCAGCGCGGCCAACCCATACTTCGGTCCCGTTGAGGGTTCAAAAAGATCGACCAACATGGGAATGCATTCGAACTGTTCATGGACCGGGCCGTCACAGAGACTCTTCAGCGCTGCCCGAGTCCGAGCTGGCAGAAGTGCAGCCAAACGCAGAGAAAATCCTGCCCGCAGGACGACCTTGTCGCTGCCGAACTGTCGGTAAGGCACCGCCCGAATCGTGCCGACCAGCGCCTTGATGTCGTCTCGTGATGTACGATCCATTCTTTCGACCGACGCGATGATCTCGCGAAGGCGGTCTTCGATTTCAGCCCGTGTCGGAGGCGCGTGGCGGGCGGCCTTCTCCGCCAATGTCTGAAGCATGGCTTCGATGCGGGCCACACGATCCTCACAATCCTCCAGCATTTTCGTCAGGGTGTCCGATTTCTTTTCGCCTTTGGCAATAGCCCGCCCCAGTCGTCGACAGTGTCTTTCGAGCTTGGCTTTCTTCGCTTGCAGTCGATCTCGCTTGGCTTGTCGCGATCCGGCGTCATCGAGAATTTTGGTTACCTGCTCGATCAGGGAGTCCACCCGGTCGCCTAACGACCGAAGTTGCGCGAGCATCGCATCCCGAAGCCAAGCGTGTACCTTGTCGCGCAGGGCGGTGGCCTTGATCAAACAACCCCCGCGGCGGACCTTACCACATCGATAGGACGCCTTGCGACAGCCATCGACATGAATCTTGGCCCCGCAGCTGCAGAAGAACACGCGAGAAAGCGGGGTCCGTGAGTCGCGTGGAACATCATATTGAGGGTTGTCGCGTCCCCGTGCGGTCTCCACGTCAGGAGCGCGGGCATCGATCGCATCGTTGGCGGCAAACCACAGCGAGTCTTCGATAATCCGCAGCTTCTCCAACTGACGGGTGAGGACTTCCTCCGCATCATTCGGCTCCGGCTTGTGCTTGCCCGTCGAGTGCTGCTTCTTAGAATAGCAGTCTCGATAGGTCTGGAATCCCCGGTAGTCGGTGCGTCGGATCAGATCGACAACGTTTCGATCGGTCCAGTCTGGCCTTCGGCAATTGGAGGCTTTCGGAAGGCCGGCCTCCGTAAGTCTGCAAGCAACTGCCCAGGGTGACTCGTTCGCAGCGATCCGCTCGTACGCGTCCTTGATGATGGCTGCCCACCGGGGATCTACCTCGTCGAACTTGGGTGCGTCCTCGTCGTCTTCTTCGGCTGAAGATATTCGGCGGTAACCAGACTTGACCAGCCCGATAGCAGCTCCCACCGCAAAGAGTTCTTCATGGGCTCTTTTCACGCGGTCTGACGTGTTCTTGTTGCTCAACGCATGATGCCTGGAGCAGTCTTTCAGCCGTGGTTCCCAATCCGGGTCGTTCGTGTCGATGTAGTCACCGATGAACAGCACTCGGATCCCGTTGTCCACAGCCAGCCTGACTAGTTCAACGCACCAGACATCGTCCCGATACGGTCGGGAAGAGTCCTCGGCGATGATGACATCCCAGCGACGTTCCCGGACGCCCGCCCATACAGCGTCTATTCCAGGACGCTCGCGGAGTTCGCCGCTGATCGCTTCGTCAGAGATTACCGTAATCCGGATGTTCTCGATGCCCAGCGCGCGAAGGAACTTCTTGCAGAATTCGACCTGGGCCTTGATGGAACGCCGACGTTGTTCGTCGCGAGAGTATCGGGCATAGATGAGCACCCAAAGTGGGCGACCTCTGGGTATCTCGATCGGCGAGCGGACCCACCGGACGCGAACCTTGGGCTCGCGATCCGACCATCGGCGTTTTCTGCTTCGTCGCTTCGACATGGCAAACCTCCTTGCTCTGGATATCCGCCGCCACCGGGGCAGTAATCTGCACGGAAACGTCCGTTACCTCGGCCCTCGGTGGCCATGAGTTCTTTCCGTGGATGAATTCCGCACGGTTTCGATCCGCGGTCTTTTTGATTCTGGCCCTCACGAATGACTCCATGAAGGGAAAGCTTCCTGAATCGTTTTCCCTCCCGGCTTCTTCAGCGGGCATGGAAGTGGCGGCCAACGTCAACCGGGTCACGTCTTCTCCGGGTCTCCTGCAATCCGCAAAGTTGTCGCTGTACCGTTGCGGACGCCAGTTTCTTCCTCGGCCCCAAGCATCCGGCCGAGGAACTGCAGCCGCTCTAGCGCCGCCCGATACGCCTGGAACAGCGCCGCCCGGCGGTCACGTTCCAGGAATGCCGCCACGTCCACAAACTCGTCGGCTCCATGCTGCACATTGACCAAGTACGCCTGTAGGCCCGCTTCGGTCCTCTCTCGGGGCAGCCGAGGGTCCGACTGGTCGTCCTGGACCGTTGACTTGTCTTTCGCGCGGTGATGCACCTGACGTGTGACGCGGGCTTCGTAGGCTTCTTCCACAGTCAATTCAGCAACCGCCTCCGGCGTTGGGTGGCCACGGAAAATCGCCCGCGCACGGCACGCACGAACGCGATGGATGCCGTGCGCGGCTAGGAACTTTCCCCAGTGGCTGCGGCCGAGCTGTCGCTTGGCGATTTGGAGGACGCAGCCGAGTTGCCAATAGGCGGGTGCCAAGGCACGCTCGCCCTTCACGATGATCTCGTGCTGCTGGCGAGCATGCTCCCCAAGTTGTTCGAGGCCCCACGTGTCGTCGGGCTCGTCCGGCGAGAAATGTTTCGCTCCGAAACATTTCTCGCCGTTGTCATCCTTGCTCATCTTGTCCCTCCTTGGATCAATCCCTCCTGACCGCACGCGGCATCCGCCGCGGGTTCAACTGCGGGTGCGGTTCGCGAATTGCTGCCCCAGTTCCAGCGACTGAGGCCACAGTCGGAGGGCTCGGAGCACCTCCCGCCGTTGAGTTGTCGGCCGGGTATGCGTGTAGAGCGTCGTCATGCCCAAAGCGCCCTCGATCGAGCCCACCGGCGTGTGTCCCAAGGTGATCTGCCGGATCAGCGGATCAACGTTGGCGTCCTGCAGCAGAGTGGCGAAACTATGCCGCCAGCTCTTCGGGCAGGTGGCCTCCTGCAGGCCGGACGCTCGGGCGGTCCGGATGAAGGACAACCGAATCTGGTCGGCCTTGACAGCGCCGGCATCCCGCCAGACGGTTGCAGCAATCTTGGCCCGGGCCTCGCGAGACAACGTCTGCTCCGTCTCCCGCTCGGTTTTCTCGATCCGCTGTGTCAAGGCCCGGGCAAGACCCGCGCGGTTTGACGAAGCCAGCGAGCTGCGACTGGGCTCGAATTGTTCGCGGAGGAAGACGACTCCGCTCTTTCGCTGGCCGACGACGCGCCGCAAAACGGCGACCAATTCATCAACCAGGGGAACTGCTCGTTCACGGCGTGATTTGATCCGCCAGCCGAGTTCCGGCTTTTCTCGGACCTGCATCCAGCCGGTTTCGAGGTCCAAGTCTTCGACCAACAGGTGGATCAATTCACCGGGTCGGACGCCGGTCTTCGCCAGAGTGAAGTGAATCTGAAATGCCCAGTCATCCGCGGCGTTGAGGAAGGCGATCTCAGTATCGGCATCGAAAACGAAAATCGGCTTCGCGTCTTCGATGTGGAATCGCTTGCCGCCAAGCCCGGCGAAGGGATTCTCCCCGTACGGCGGCAGGTGCCGCTTTTTGGCCGCGTAGCCGTACAACGAACGACAGGTCTCCAGGATGAACCGCACACCCTTGTCCCGCAACGCACGTCGCTTGGTGTGCGGGTGACCGTTCGGCGTGACCTTGCTGGACCGCAGGAACCGGGCGAACTGATCGGCCTGGATATCATGGGCCGGAGAATTGCCGCCAGCCTTGGTGGCGAACTGCTCCAGATGCTGCAACGCCGCCCGGTAGCGTCGGATGGTGGCCAGCGACGAACGCTGGATATGCTCATGGTCATCCAAGAATCGCCGACACAACTCGGACACCGTCAGCGGCGTAAACGAAAACATGGTGGGCGCCGCAGTCGCCAACTGGGCATTGACCTGCGCCGCCACTTGGTCAGCGAGGGTCTCATCTTCGCCGATGCGGCGTCGAACCTGCTGCTGACCGTCGCGATAATAGACCCACCACGCGCTGTGGTGGAGGTACAGAGAGACCCGACCGACCCGTTTACGGCGGGGCTTGCGCCGTCGAGAACTGGCCATGATTTGCACTCCCTGGTGCACAATTTGTGCACCAAATGTGCACCAGGGAGGCATTTTGCCGGCGCAAAAGAAACGCTAAGTTGTTTTTTTAGAACAACTTAGCGTGATGGGTAGGAATTCAAAGCGGAGAGGACAGGATTCGTTCGGCCATCGGCCGCAAACCCTTGGCCCACGCGGAATTACAGCTGCATCTTCCAAGGCAGTAAGTACTTCCGTCCTGTCACGTGTGCTCGTCTGTAATCAAGGATTCTCACCTGTTGTCATCTGTCTTGTCCCACTGGGACAAACGCGGTCCGTCATAGACGCCTCCACACATGGAGGTGTCTCTAGTGACACGATACCATTTGGAGCCGCCATTGGCTCCTCGCAGCGGCAACGTATTACGCGTGATCGTAATCTCTCGCATCAGTACTCTAAACCAAGACGTAAGGAGTCTGGCCGACCAACAGGCAATGCTCCGCCAGTGGGTCGAGGATCGTTACGACGGGCCAGTGGAGTGGACGTTCATCGAAGGTCAGGGGAGCGGAGAATGCGTCGACCGTAAGCAGGTCGCGGAGGCCGAGGAGCTGGTCGATAGTGGCCAGTTCGACCTCGTTGTCATGGAAGATCTCTCGCGGCACATGCGCCGCGTCCATGCAGTACTGTTCTGCGAAGCGTGCGAGGACGAGGGTACGCGTTTGATCGCCATCAACGATGGTATCGACACCTTCAAGGAGTGGCGGCTACACGCATTCTTTGCCGCCATGAAGCACGAGCAGGGCAACAAAGACACGTCTCTCCGGATCAAGCGGACTCTGCGCAATCGCTTCGTGCAGGGCGGGGTCGTGCAGTTTACGATTTATGGATACATCAAGCCGGCAGGCGCGAAGAACGACGACGATCTGCAAAAAGATGCAGCAGCCGAGTCGATCTACAAGGAGTGGTTTGCTCGCCTCGACCGCGGCGAGACGTTCTCCGAGATCGCCGACTGGCTGAACGCGCTGGGGGTCCCCACTGGTCCCTTCTGTCGCAGCGCTAGGTGGACGTGCGCCATGGTGGGTCGAATCACCCGGAACCCGATTTTGAAGGGGGTGCGGCAACGCAACCGAAAGGAGGCCAAACGCTACAACAAGACCGGGAAGCACAAATCCGTCAATGCCAAGCCAGAAGATCTGCTGGAACGGATCTGTACGCACTTGGCGTTCTTCGAGGCGGCCTATTATGACCGCGTTCTGGCCAAGGTAATTTCCCGGAACGCCAAGTACCGTCGTAACGGCAAGTGCGGAGCCGAGCCTCGCGCAAACATACCGAAGAAACGCATCCGGTATCCCGGCCAGAGCATCCGCTGCGGAGTCTGCGGGCGCCTGCTCGTGTTCGGTGCCCACGGTCAGTCGGATCACCTGATGTGCTCTGGGGCCCGTGAATACCGCTGCTGGAATGGTATTTCCCTGGACGGTCCTTTGACCACTCAGAGCGTCGCAGACATGGTGTTCGCAGATATCGAGTCGCTGGAGGATTTCGACGCCGCCTTTGTTGACATGGCAAATGTCGAGGCGCGCAAGCTCGATGCCGTGCGAGATTCGCGTCTCCAAGAATTGGAGACACTGATCGATCAGAGTGGACGTGCAATCCAAAACGTGCTGAAGGTCATCCGCAACGGCGGTGAAAGTCCGAGTGTCTGCGAAGACCTCAAGCAACTGGAAGCGGAGTTGCTGCAACTGCGGGGAGAAAAGGCAGAAATTGAGCAGACGCCCTCGCAAACCGTGGTCATTCCCACAGCATCCGAAATCAGGCAGCTGGCCCGAGAATCCGTCAGGAACTTAGCGCTGGAGAGCCACGAATTCGCCAAGTCGATGCGCAGTTTGGTCACGGATTTCTTCGTGTTCCCGTATCGTTGCTGCGACGGCAAAGACCTTGTCCTGCGGGGTACAGCTCGGTTGCAGCTTGCAAACCTGCTGCCGAACCGGCGCCTGCAAGACACGCTGCGTGCCCCACTCGAACGTGTCCTGAACCTGGACCTTTTCGAGGCGCCGCAGCGCGTCAGGTGTCGGGCACAAGTGATGGCGCTCCGCCGGGAGATAACAGAACGGGAAGCCGCACAACGGTTGGGAATCACCAAGACCGCAGCCCAACACGCAGCTGGTCTGGATCGTTTGATGCGGCGTCTCGGCCTCTCCGATCCATACGTTCGACTGATGGAACCGCCGATGGACTATCCTAAAATGCGCCGTCATTTGCACCCGCGGTATCGGTTCGATCCGTTGCCGGGCTTCGGCACCACGTAACCACCGCGCGGTCACACATCTCGCTTGTACGTTTGCCCCGTGTCGAGTTTCGACGCGGGGCTTTTTTGTTGGTTGTCCACCCCCAATTGCCAGGAGGAAGTCACATGGCCAGTGATACAACTGCCCCGGACGAATCGCGAGGTCGGTCTGTGGAGAGCGTGCGGGAGCAACTGCTCAGGTTCCTTCGGCTGGCCCATCGGCGCATCCGTGGGGACCAAGTAGCCGGTCAGATACCACTTGGTAGGCGACTCGGGCAGCAATTCCTGGGCAAAGGCGTCGCCGTTGTCAGGACCTACCAAGTCCAGACGCAGCGTGTCCACCAGGGTACGGCGGATGTCCAGGCTCGTGGCGGGCGAAGTCGTGGTCATCGTTTGCTCCCGGCGGCTTGTGTCCCGGCGGCTTGACTTTTGCGTGGCACATGCCGATACTTACCAGTGGAGGTTCTGCTGAGGGGTGGCTTTCGGGTGGCCCCGACTGCTTTACCTCTTTTTTCATGCGCGGCCTGGACCGTAGGGATTGGGAACGTAACAGATCCCAAAGGTCTCGAACACCTGCCCGTCGCGATGGCCCTCACCGCGAAACTGCAGACGATGGATCCAGGGGCCGAAGTCGTCCGCAATCTCCTGACGCACCGGCTGATCCATCCCCTGGTTGGGAAGCCGAAATCCCAGATTCACACAGTAGATGCACAGGTCTGCCGCCTGGATCGGGTAGGCCATGTCGGACGCCACAAAGAACGGCGATGGGACGATCCATACCGTTCGCTCGCGTCCGACAACCGTCTTCGTGAAGTAAGCCTCCAACTGCCGCACAAACTTCCTATCGGCAACTTTTTCGACCTCATCGACGACCAGGAGGCCGTAGTCCCGCTGCAGTTCCAGGAAGTAGAAGTAGCGTTCCAGCAAGAACACTTGATCCTTCCGGAGGTACTCCGCTGGCACCGCACCGGCTTGGCGCGAACCACGGGGGATGGCCGCTGCGAACAGTACTGCGCCGTGTTGGCTTAGCAGCTGAAATACGCCGCCAGCCATTTCCAGACAGGCTTGGCCGTAGGCCGTGAACTCGTCTCGCGTGGGCGGCTTCGATTCCAGCCCTTTGGTCAGAAAACCCCGACAGTGTTTGCGCCGGGCGTCAGGCTCCATAGCTGACGACTGGCGAGCGAACTTGTATCGCTTCCGGTCAACTGAGGTGCTGCCTTTCAGTTCATGCCGAAACTGGTGCAACTGACATCCAAACGAGTCCAATTCCAACCGTTGCATCCCCTGGATGAACGGCCACAGTCGTCCGGCATGCAAGGCGATTCCGCCCCGCACTTCGTAAGGCATGTTCTTGTGGTCGTGACCGCTTTCGTCAAGGAATAGAAGCCAGCTCATGGTCAGTGCATCTGGCCGAATTCGTCGGCCGACAAAAGTTCAGGAAGCACCATCGGCAGTTCGTCCACCGGGGTCATTGGTTCAATCGTCAATTGCAGACCCTTACTAGATTACAGCCTTCGACGGACCACGAACATCGGGGATTCACGCTTCCATCCCGCCCGCAGGAAGAACGAAGGACTAATGACGAAGCACCAATGACTGCCGAAGCCCGAATGCCCAAGCCACGACGTGCCAGTGCTTCTTCGTCATTCGTCATTAAACCCCAATCCCTGCTGCTTCGGGTTTCCTTTCTTGCCCTTTTTCGTCTTGCCCTGCCGTTTGTCTTCCGCCGCAGCGGCTTCCCCCGTGCGGCGTTCTTCAGCGGCACGCTCGGCGTTTAGCTTCAGCAGGCGGGCAAGGACGTCGTCGCGAACGTCGTCCGGCCAGCGGTAGCCAATGCCATCAGCCGCCCCTGGGGCGCGCGAGGACCTTCGCCCGAAGAAGCCTGGCAATCGCGTGTGCCGATTCTCGAAGACCAGCGGCGGACCTTCGCCGCCGCGCTCGACGCCCACCGCCAATGGGCAGCGCGCGAAATGGAGTTGGACCTCGTCGCCCCGCTGGGCGTGGCCGATCGTGCGCGACTGGATCGCTTGGCGATGTCCTGCGCAATGCAAGAACTGGGCTACCTCAGCCAGCGGCGTATCGGCCATGCGGAGAAGCGGGGAAGTCATTTCGTCTGCCGGACAAGGGTATGGCAGAGGTGACCGTGTCGATTGGGGTTCCAATGGAGCCGGTCCAGCGTCGCGTGACCACGGATTTTTGGTGCACGACTCTCTCCGGGCGTTCCGACAAGGTTTCATTGTCGATCCCTGTCCGCGTAATCCCGGATATCGAGGTTTCCCCCAACGTAGTAGTCTGCGAAACGAAGAATGGCACACCACTCGCGCGAAAGAGTCTCGAGATCCGGTGCTATTCTCGCAGTGAGATTGCTGATTCAGTCCCCCTAATGCACCGGTCTGCGGATACAAGGACACACCTTTCGAGTTTGTGCGGAAGCTTGTCCAAAACGTCGAGAGCTACCTTGCATTTTCAGGAGGCCGGGGAAATGACGGGCACCTAAACGTGCCGATGGCAAATCTCAAGAAGTTGTGTGGAGGCGCATTTAGTTTACACTACGTTCTGTTGTTGGCGGTAGCCAGCTTTCCAAAGGAGTTGTTCGACCATTTTGTTGAACAACTGGAATGATGCGCCCCGGATTTTTTGAGACGGGAAGTGCCAGATTGTGTGAGATGGCCGGGGCAAACAATATCCCGCAGTCGATCAACGGGGATGGAGTGGGAAGAGGAAGAGGCGGGACCTCCGTGTCCCGGTGTCTTAGCCCA
>JAPLNJ010000674.1 GCA_026692885.1 Planctomycetota bacterium
CAAGTTTCAATCCTCTCGTGATCGAGGCAGGTCTTCGGCCGCGACGAACTCACTGCCTGGGGTAAGCGAAACGGGTACACGTTTCAATCCTCTCGTGATCGAGGCAGGTCTTCGGCCACCGTGGTCTACGACGGTACGGAGCTGATCCGTGGTTTCAATCCTCTCGTGATCGAGGCAGGTCTTCGGCCCGTTAGCACCGGAAGAACGCACGTGGAGAGCCGAGCTGTTTCAATCCTCTCGTGATCGAGGCAGGTCTTCGGCACGAATTTTCTGAGTCTGTTGGCGACGGCGGCGGGTGCGTTTCAATCCTCTCGTGATCGAGGCAGGTCTTCGGCCGGCGTCGAGTCGGAATCGACGATCTGATCGTCAACGTTTCAATCCTCTCGTGATCGAGGCAGGTCTTCGGCCATGCGAGGGGCAAACGGTGCTGCTCACGCAGTCCGAGTTTCAATCCTCTCGTGATCGAGGCAGGTCTTCGGCGCTGGTGTGATGGCGCACCAGGCCCAGGACTGGGAGGTTTCAATCCTCTCGTGATCGAGGCAGGTCTTCGGCCAAGGAAGCGGCGGTTGCGGCCAACAACGCGGTGCAGGGTTTCAATCCTCTCGTGATCGAGGCAGGTCTTCGGCCAGGAATTCTTCGTGGACGAAGGCAACATGAAGAGTTTCAATCCTCTCGTGATCGAGGCAGGTCTTCGGCCGAGGACAAATCCTGGGACCTCCACTCCGCTGGGCAAGTTTCAATCCTCTCGTGATCGAGGCAGGTCTTCGGCCAACACGGAACGTTCGTGAACAGGAAGAAGATCACCGTTTCAATCCTCTCGTGATCGAGGCAGGTCTTCGGCCCACTACCCGAGAAGACTGGGGTGAGGATCCAGGTGGTTTCAATCCTCTCGTGATCGACGCAGGTCTTCGGCCCTGCCGCTGAACGGGTAGGGCGAGAGATATCGGCCAAGTTTCAATCCTCTCGTGATCGAGGCAGGTCTTCGGCCGACCAAGATTCTCGAAGCGAAGGGGTACAAGACAGAGTTTCAATCCTCTCGTGATCGAGGCAGGTCTTCGGCCCACCACAACGCCGGCATTCGAAGACAGCGACAAGTTTCAATCCTCTCGTGATCGAGGCAGGTCTTCGGCCTCGCCGCGATTCTCTGCGGGCTGCCCGGAGTGCAGGAGTTTCAATCCTCTCGTGATCGAGGCAGGTCTTCGGCCCTCGCTATCCGGAGCCGTTGTGGCACAAGGACTTAAGATGGCCGTTCCGCCGACCCCCTACACCCCCCCCACCGGCAACACTAGTCGCGTGACACCGCAACATATCTAACTCCTTCCGCAATAACGGCTTGCAAATTCCGCCGACCTCTCCAGACTGTTTGGTACGACGGAAGTCCTGCTGCGACGGTCACTTCCGTCGCAGGGGATGGTCTTCCTCTCGCAGCTGTGCCACCCCACCCCTCACAGCACCTCGTCGGCGTCTTCCCTGTCCACGTAGATGCCTACTCCCAGCACCTCGGTCGCCGAGACACACCGAGCACAGATGTGATAGATCCGCACGGTGTCTTCCACCGGATCGATCTCCTCCAACAACATCCGCCGTAACGGCTCCAAACGGTCATCGTCCAACTCGCCTTCGAACACGCTCTTCTGCACATGCGTTACGTACCCGCGCAGCTTGCGTAAGATCCGGCCACGTCGACGGTCGTTTACGATATCGTAACAGATGATCAGATACAAGTTGAGCTGCCTTTTTCTGAGCTAGTCGGGCACAAAGGGCTGATACCGCTCCTGCCGGCCTTCGATGACCCGTGCCAAGTGGTAGATCTGCTCTCGCAGGATGTCCCGCAACTCCAGCTTAGCGTCACGCGGCGGGTAATAGAGCCCTTCTCGCAGTCGTCGAAACAGCTCGTTCAAGAAAATCTTTCGCCCCACATCCCCCAGATACACGCCGATCACGCCCGCGCCGCCCGGTGTTTCGCCAGTCCCGTCGGCCCCGGGCTCGCTGGGTTCACCGTTAGCGTCCACGTCGGCCAGCGGCATGGCGGCGGCCGCCGTGGCCGGTCCACTCGCCCCCGCGGGCACAAGGGATTGGCCGTCGCTAACCGCGAGCAGCGATTCGTCCCAAGGGGGCGATTCACCGATCGCGACAGCCGGGCTGGGCGGCAATTCGAGACCCGTTGCAGCGTGGTCATCCGACGTCGCACTGGGCAGGGCGTCCCCTGGCGCCACAGGCTCGCCCAAGGCCTCGCTGACGCCCACTTCCCCGCTCTCCTCGTTCAGCACATCGGCTAATTCGCGGCCGCTGCGCTGGACGAAATCGCCCAGCCCTAACTGCCGCCGATTCACAACCCGCAACACCAGGCCGTCCACCAGTGGCCGAAACTCCTCCAGCAGGTCCAACATCAAGGACGGGCGCCCGTACAGCGGTTGATGCAAGAAACCCAGCAGCGGATCTAGTCCGCAACGGTAGACTTCGGTCTCGGCCACACTGCCCAACACGGCGTAGCCGAACGACAACAGGGCATTCACGGGGTCGCGAGGCGGACGCCGCGTGCGCCGCTCAAAACGAAACTCGCCGGTCTGCAACAGCTTGTTGAACTGGCCGAAGTACACCGCCGCGGCTTGGCCTTCCAGGCCACGTAGCGTGTCCAGTTCGGCCGCCGCGCCCGCGCGGTCGCTCAGCAATCGCAACTGGCCCAGCGCCACGGCCAGTTGGTCGTCCTGCAATCGCCGCTGGGCGCGCAGCAGCACCTGCCGCTGGTGGCGGATCTTGCCGACCACGATCGCGCTGGCGATCTGCCGACAGAAGGCCGGATCAGTCGTCCGCCGGTACTGCGCCAAGCGGACCAGCACGTTCTTGGAACTGCGTCCCAACAACCGGCCACGAAACACGGCGTTCTGCGTCAACAGCACCACGTCCACACCTCGCCGCAGCAACAGCGCCATGGCCGCGGCAGTGAGTTCGATGCGGCCGAACAGCAACACCTCTCCGATCTCGCCCACTCGCACCCGGCGGAGCGCGGTCTGACCGCGGTACAGCACCAACATGTCGCCTTCGGCGTGGACCGACGTGCCTTGTTCAGAAACGGCTAAAGCATGCATCCGCGTGATCCTCACATCCTACTCGGCTTCCCACACCAGTTCCTCGACACCTTCGCGTTCGACCAGCCGATACCGTCCGCCTTCGCAGGCGATGACTCGGTCCGGCACGCCGGTCATCGCGGCGACCAGGGCCGCGCGCAATTGCTCCCACTCGCGCTGGATCTCCGCGCGGCGACGTTCCAGTAGGCCGTACCGCTGGGCGAGCATTGTCAGGTTTGCTGGCTGGGCGGCGGGTGAGCTCGGTATCGGCGCGCGGGCGGGCAGAGTCAGCAGGTGCAGCACGGGATGCGGATAGCGATCTTTGGCAAACTCGAACGGGCAGTTGCAGGCCACACGCCGCGTGATGTGCGGAATCTTCTTGCGGATCGATGGGCAGGAAACCGGGTTGCCCTTGAGCCGGTCCTTCATGTACTTTTCCGAGCCGATGTCCACGCACTTGTTGAACAAGTAGTTGACCGCTTGCGGCCCGCCTTCGACGTGGCCCACGGAGTGGATCAGCACCAACTGTTCTTCGTGGCTCAGACGGCGGTGTTCGTCGACCGTGTGCTTCAGTTCGGCCAGCACGGGACAGTGACGGAGCAGATGCCGAAGTCGCGGATCGGCTTCGAAATCGGCTTCGGTCCAGAACGGAGCGGGCGTGGGCGGAGGCGGTGTGGCGACGGCCGGCGCCGCCGGCTCCAATTCCCCGGTCGGCGTGGCCGGAGCGGGCGCGACTGCACCGCCGGGCGGTGCCAGGCCCTTGAGTTGTTCCAAGGCCGCGTACAGCGCAGTCCGCGGCGTGCTGGTCGCGGCCCGCAGGATGGCGAACGGGTCGGCGACCGCTTGGCCCTGCGCGTCCAGAAGTTGGCTGCGGTGCCCGGTGCGGCGGTGGATGCCCAGCGGCACCTTGATCAGATTGCCCAGCCCTTTGCCTTTCAGGCTGGCCTGTTTCGGGAAGAACTCCAGGTGCAATCCTCGCGCCAGCAGCGGCGACTGCCAGGCCAGCAGCAGGCGGCCGAACAGATGCAGCATTTCGGCGGTCTCCGGTTGCTCCAGGAACACCCAGTAGTGGCGGCCTTTATAGCCGGAGTTCTCGAACAGCGGGTCGAAGCCCAGTCCGCGCAGCACCTGCAGCAGGCGGGGTCCTTCCTGACGCAGCGTATCGCGGAGCGATTGGGCGTAGGGCGGATCGCCGTGAGCGCGTTGCAGAGCCGTCTTGTCGATGTCCAGGTCCAGCGCGAAGAATGTCGCGGTGCTGTCCAGGCGGATCGGGTACACGCCCACGGTAAAGGTCCCCAGCAGATGGTTGCGGATCACGGCCGGGGTCAGCGGTTCCTGGATGGGACTGTAGCCGCCTTCGCCGCTGGGTTTGACCCATTGGCGGGCATAGACGCCTTCGCGGCCGCTGAACAGCGTATGGAAGCGGAAGCAATCGGCGTCGGTGGCCGTGAATGTGGGCTGACCGCGCGCCGGCGTTTCCGGGGCCGGTTCGTCTTGGCTGCGGCGCTGCGCGCGGCGCAGGGTATCGGCTGTGGCGGCTGGCAGGCCGTGCTGGACAGCCCGTTGCAGGGCATCTTCGACGCGTGGTTCCGCGTTATCTTCGCGGAGGATCTCCACGTACAGGCTCAGCCACAGCTCGCGGGCCGGATCGATTTCCAGCAGCCGTGCCAGCAAACCGGCCGCCCGGCCGGGATCGCCTCGTTCGCGGTAGTGTTGGGCCAGGTGAAAGGCGGCGACGGGATCCTGCGGGTCATCGCGCAGGGCCAATTGCAGTTCGCTGAAGGCCAGGGACAGCAGTCCCGCGTCTTCACACAGCAGGGCCCACTCGCGATGTTGTCCACGTTCCGCCCGGCGGGCGACCACGGCCTGTTCGAGATCGCCTTTCAGGTTGGGATCGGGGCCGGCGTTCAGACGTTCACGGAAGGTAACGAACGAGGTCTGCATGGTGTACTCCGGGGGAATAACTTCGTAGAGCGGCAGGGTGGCTGGGGCAGAGCGCAGCGATGTCCCAGAAACCCTGGCCTAGGGTTTCGTTGATAACCGCGAAGAAGAAATAAGTGGCGCGATTGGGCGGCACGTCCAGAGCCACAACGACGGGCGTGATGGTCGTCAACCACGCCCGTCGCTTCGGCTCCGGAACATGCCTCATCGCTGTAAACGACTCTACCGCCCCAACGGGGCATTAACAAATCAGCCCAGGGCAGCGCGCAGCGGCGACAGCCGCGGAGCTACGCCCTGGGTACGGTATCGATTCAACACGGTAGCCCTGTAAGGGCGAAACAAATCGGTTAGTCCCACACGTCTCGTTCGTTTTCCAACAAGACGGATGAGGTTCTGGACTAAGGATGGTGGCCTGATTGTGCTGCGCTGGCTTGTTTCGCCCCTTCAGGGCTGGCGTCCCTGATATTACCATGACCCAGGGCGGCGCTACGCGGCTGACGCCGCTCCGCTCTGCCCTGGGCTGATTTGTGGCTGCCCCTATCGGGGCGAAAACTTGTGTCGGACGACGAAGCCATTGTCCTGGGCTATCATGTTGCATCCCTTTGGGGCAAGATCCGAAATGGCAGCAGTGCCAGATTTGGTACGTGGTGATAGCGAACTCGCAACGTCAAGTGGTGTCTATGTCATCTCCAAGAATCTTGCCAGACGTAACCGCTCCCGAGCCGCGGGGTCGTCGTCGACCAACAACTGGCCCAGCTTCTGGTAAAGTTCACGCAGGGGTGTCGGATCGCTGCCGCTGACCGCCTCGAAGCCGTGAATCAAGGCGCTGTTGTTGCGGGCCTTCGCCTTCACCACGCCTTCGTTCCCCAAGTCCAGGAGACGTTGTGCCAGCGTGTCTCCCAGGCGTTTGAGCAGCCGGGCGACGTGTTCGCGCGCCGCCAGCAATCTTCCTCTCGAATCTTGGCTCAGCGGATTGCCGCCTTTCCTGGCTAATTCCGCCTGAAACTGCTGGACCACCGGATGTGTCGGCGGCACGTCGTCGGAATGAATCCCCTGATCGCACAACCGCAATTGCCCGACGAGTTCCAGGACGCGGTACGCGCGGATCACGGCGTCTTCAAACTGCTGGTGCCGCAGTCGCCGTTCGCCGTTGGCCAGGAGATCGGCGGCCAGCAGCCGGAGTCGGGCGGCGCGTGGTTGCGGTTCCTCCGGCAAGGGTTCCGCGAGCGCCGCGACCCATTCGCGGACCTCTGGCGTGGGCTGCAGGGCTTCCCATCGTACGCTGCCGACGTGGCCGGAAGACATCTCGATACGCTGCGCCCCCTTGTAGTCCAGACGATCCCAGGCGGCATAATACGCCGCCAACGGCCGGACGAAATCGGCCAGTCGACACAACTCGTCGGGCCAGACGGGAAACAGAGGGCTGGCGGCATCCGGAAGGATGTCCAGCACCGCGGCAAAGTTACCGTGAATGAAGAACCGATAGGCGTCATCCAGTCGTTTGCGTGCCGTGGCGATGGTGGTCCGCACCTCAACCACGATCTCGGTCCCCGGCACGACCATGCCCCGCTTGTCGCGTTGGCTGCCCGAGATATACCGCAGTTGCGGCAGATCGTGACGGATGGCAGCCAGAACCAGCGCGGCGCTCATGGCTTTGGTGCCGCGGGTGAAATCGGCCAGCAGGGCCTCGGCCGCAATGCCAGCGGCCAGTTGTTCTTCGATCGTCCGATCGAAGTGTGCGAAGCAGGCGTCGACGTCATCTTCGGCACCAGGCTGGGGCAGCGGTCGGATGACGATCGGCACGTCCTGGACTTCCGCTTGCAGTAGGCTCGCGTTTTCCGCTGTCAGCCGAGAAGGCAGCAGGACCACATGTTTCCAGTCGCCTTTCCGAATGGACTTCTTGAGCGGTTCCAGCAGCGTTTCGCGGAGTTGGTCGATGTTGCCCGTGCCGACAGTGCAGAGCAGAACGTGAGGCTGGGTCATGACGTAACCTTCCTTCTTTCAGTGGACTTTATAACTTCTCGATCAACACTTGCCCCAAGCCCATGACCGTCCCTTTGCCCAAGTGCAGCCATTGGGCGGCAGCCAGGAGCGGCCACAATTCGCCCGGCCCTCGGGGCAGTTCCAGCCAGCCGCTCACACCGTGCAGTTCCAACTCCGAACGCTGGCGGCCGGAGTAACGGTGCAGATCCAAACGCTCGCCCTGCCAAGCTGAGGCTGGCGTGCTGCGGGCCACGTCCGTTGCGTCTCGCGTGAGCTCTTTCCAGTCCGCGGCGGCTGACGACGGCAGGTAGGTGGCCACGCGGCGGCAGGCGGCGACGATCAAGTCCGGTAACGTCGGCGCATCGATTAGGCGTCCTTGCCGCATCAGCCGCAGGGGCGCTGGGAACCGGAGTCGGCAAGACCGATCGGGCGGCAGTTCCGCGAACTGCCACGCCGGCGAGGACTCGAAGCCGACAGAATGGTTCTGTCGACTTGGGCCAGCCGCGGCCAGCCAGCGGACTTCGCTCAAGGCCCACGGGGCGGCGTGTTCCACTGCTTGCCCATCGGGTCGCAGAGCCAACCTGCGGCGGATGTGAAACCGCCGCCGCTCTGGTCCCAACCCCATCCCGCTGGCGATATCCCAGGCGCGACAGAGTTGAAAATCATATTGGACCGCGTCGCCGATCAAGATCCAATCGACGGCAGGTGCGAACGCCGGGTCCGGCGGGGCCGGCCGTAGGACATAGGCCGGCGCGGAAGTTCCGCCGCCCGGGCTTGCCCCCGGCCGCTCGTCGCCGGGCGACGCGACGCGGCCGTCGCTGGCCGCAGTCGCCCGCATACTCGCCTGCGGGACCGGTGACGACGCTGCGGCACAATGCGGTTTTGTCGAGCCGGCCGGAGCCGCCTGCCGCCGGGGCGGCTCCTCATTGGGAGCAAAGACCGCCGCGTAGACATTGGGTTCCAGGTCATGCAATGCCGCGCCCCACACGCCGCGCAGCATCGGCACGGTGGCCTGCACCCCCGTCGTTTCCAAGAGCATGCGGCGCGGCAGGAGTTCGATGGCTTTCAGAGCGGCGGTTAGTCGTGTGGCGAGATGGTCGTTCATCGTTCTTCTCGAAACCTGTCACACAGGCCAGCGGAACGCAATCTCCCGCACAGTGGCGAACGCGACGATGAGCGTGACTTTGTCGCCGGGTTGCCTGTCTCCGGGAACAATCGCCGAGTTCTGAATCGGTCCGACGATGCCCGTGGCGACATGCTTGGCGCGCCAGCCGCCTTTCTTCGTCTTCTCCGCCAGGAGTTCCGCTTCGACTTTGTCTTCCGCTCTGGGAAATGATGGGTCGGGTCGTCGGAGCGGCTGAACCGTGGTGGGCCGATGGGCTTGAGGAGCGGGGCCTGGAGCACGACTCGGGGGCCGCGCCCCACTCATCGCGGCTGGCGGCGGAAGGGTCGCGCGGCGTTTCAAATCCGCCGCAAAGAAGTCTAAGAACTCTTGCAGGAAAGCTCGGCTCGTGGCTAGATCCGGCAGGTAAGCCGCCGGAAATGCCAAGACGCGGACCATGTACTGGCCCGCCACCTGTGCGACGTGAATGTGGATGGGAGAAGCGTGACGCACGTTTTCCTCTCCTCGTCGATTTCGTCGCGCGTCATCGAGCAGCTGCTTCACAGGGCCAGTGGCATCAAATCGCCCAGACGTGGGCGATCCGATGCGATGGGGCAGTCCCAAGGCTTTCTTCTGCAGCTCGTGTTTGTGCTGCTGCGAGAATGCCTGATAGGCGAACCCGATTTGGTCGAGCACGGACCAGACGTTCGGCCACGTGAACGAAACCTCAATGGGCGGCAACCTCTGTCCCAGCGAAGATGATTCCGCAAGGCGATCCACATGCGCGGCTGACAGGCGCAAATCAGATCGTAGTTGGGCCGCGGCTTGTTGGCACGATTCGTAATTCCAAACGCCGAGCTGATTCGCAGCCAAAGAACCAAAGCCCTTACGTGCCTTGGAGCCGACACCACCATAGTGGCAGAGCAACCACAAGGCGGCCTTGGCTTGATCGAGAACCCGTTGTGGGCTCACCGTGTGACCGATACCGCGTGCAACGAGCCGCAGCGTCCAGGTGCAACCAGCGTCGCGGTACTGCCGGCGTTTGTCACGCTCGTCCATGCCGAATGAGGCATACCACAAACCCTGAGTCGTTTTTCCCGGATCCGCACCTGGAATACCGTAATCGGAAACCTTTTGATCTGGCCGCAGATTGGCATGCTCCCGTTTATTATACGACTTCGGGTCGTGCGATTTTGCTGGTTCAAGAAAGAGTTGAACCGCGCCACCGCGTTCGGCACTGCCCCAGATGCCCGCCTCTAATGTGCGGAGGGTCGGCACATCCACAAAACCCGCATGCAGTGTGCGCCACCACCAGCGCAGCAGGCCGCGTAGCGTCGCAGGACGGAGTTCGCAGTCGGCGGCTTGCTGATTGGCTCCGGCCAGGAAGGCCGGGGTGACGAGCTCCAGCGTGGCCTCGAATGTCGCGTGCTTTACAGACGTCAACGCCGGCCGGTCGCCGGTGACGGGCTTGAATGCGCCATAGCCCGAGTTCGTCTTGGCACCGGCGCCGAAGTGACACAGCGCTCCGAGCAGCCACTCCTGGGCCAGTCGCAGGCAGCCAACGTCGTCGTTCGCGTTTCGCCTCGTCAGCGCAAACTCAAAAATGGTCTGAGGTTGCACTGCCAGAAAGTAGACCGGCACGGGGTTTTCCCAGTCGCCAGGTGCATCGTCACCCTGGTAGTACTTCGCATGGTGATTATTCAAGATATCTAGGACCAGACGTGGCCATTGCGTTGGCCATGCATCGTGGAACACAACCGCACCAGCGTGTTGACGAGTCGGCTGGGGTTCTCCGGGTTCGTTACCAAAAACCGCTTCGATTGTGGTCTGCGCCGCTGCCGGGTCAGGCTGCGCCGGCTTCCAGACCAGTACGGCGTAGGCTCGCGTCATGCCCTTCAGTCCGCTGCCGGGCAGGTAGACGAAGCCGTATAGCGGGTGTAGGCAAATCCCTGCGTTCTCCAAAGCCGAGGCCCTTGCCAGATGCAGCGTCAGCGGCCCCGTAGTGACGCCTTGAAACCGACTAGCCCGCAAACCTTCCAGCAGGCGATTCCGACGCGCCGAGAGTGCCGCGAGATCGAACCCGGCCGGAGCCTTCTGCGAGAGGCGAACCACGGCTTCCAAGGCCGGCCTCTGCACACGTTCGGAAAGTTTACCGGCCCCCGCATCAGGGTCCCACGATTCGACATATTTGTCCAACAGCAACCCAGGATGGGTATTCTGTTTGAGCCTCTCGCGAACGCTCGAGGGCAACGGGACGATGCCGTTCATTCCTGGTCTCCTTCCGTCAAGTTCTTGGCTTCGGCGAATCGATTGAGCCAGCTCAGATACGCCAGTACTTCGTCCGTCGCTCGTCGCAAGAAGTCCGAATCGCCTTTGACGATTCGTTCCAAAAGATCCTGTGATTCATTCGCTTTTGTCGGTATGCGCTGGGCAACCCAGTCGCTCAATTCTGCCACTAGGCCCGGCGCATAGTCCTTAGCCTTGAGGAAGGCGAGGGCCTGTCCCAAACCAGAGGCCATGATGCGGACTGGCAGCTTTTTCGCCTGCCCGCCGAACTTCTTGGGGGCCTGTTTGTGGTGCTCCCCGGTCCTGCCTTCGGCATGACGCACGGCCTCCCAAGCGTGATTGGCTCGATTCTGATCCAAGGTGGGTTGGGTTTTCGCGTTGGTGGTGAGCATCAGGCACACTCCTTTCCATCACACAATCGCACGGCGCACAGGCCCTTCCCCGTGGTCTCGTCGCCCCCGATCTGCAACACTTCGGGCAACTGGCCGCGGAGGTAGTCCAAGATGCCGGCAGCGTCGGCGACCTTGCCTTCGCGACGGCTGGCGTTGGCAAACACCACCGCATACAGAATCGTCTCGCTCGGCAGGAACTCCTGGTAGAAGAGCGCACCCTGTTTGGCCGTCTTGGTTTCCGGATTCAGACCGATACGGGCGACGATTTCGGTGGCATGCCGTACGAAATGCGTGAAGTCGTCGTCGTGCAGAACCACCAATCGCTGCCGGAATGCATCCGGGGTAGCGACATCACCCGCGAGGAAGATTCTGCTCGCGAGTCGGTCGCCGAGACCATCTAGCTCGGCCGTGCATTCGAAATCGAATTCCTCCAAGACCAAGTGGTTACCATCGACCAGGAGTGGGCTGTTCGAGATGCAGACCGCCTGCCCCTTGCCCGGCCGGACCGGCAACTTGATTTGCGGCACTTGAGCCAAAGCGGCATCACGATTGAATCGTTCCAACACGGCGTGGCAGGTTGTCCAACAGAACACACCACGCAGGGAACGGACCGGAAAGGCCAGGATGCGGGCATCCGTTACACTGATCGCGCCGGCGTGTTTGTCCGCGTCGGCGGTTTCGGGACCGAAGGCGGCGAGCACAAGATCTCGGTCCGTACCTCGGCGTCCACACGTGTCGCGCAGCACGCCTTTGATGGAACTCCCGGGCACCAACGGCCACTGGGTGTGCCGCTCGCGCTGAATCGGCAGATCCACGACCCCCAACGCGGTCCCCGAACCGGGGTGCAACGAGGTTTGGGCGTGTAAGAATAGAAGAGCGTTTGCTTGCTGACTGGCGTTCATTCGTTCCACACTCCTTTCACGTAACAGCCCCACCCTTGCCGCTGATCTTCGGGGGCATCGGACAGGGCGAGGGGCCAAGGGTCGAGATGCTTATTCAAGTAGTAGACACTTCCAGGTGGAACCGCAAACCGCGTTCGTTTCGGCCCACCCACGAGCAAGTCCCAGCCGGACACCGGCACCGATCCGGGCACCGATGCCGCCAACAGCCGACCTGCCGTCGCCTGCGGTCGCCAGCCTCCGGCAAACATCGCAGGCGTGGTGAGGAGCACCAAGGGGTGAGGCAGCAGCTGCGCGGATGCCGACTCGACGCCTGACCAGGAAAAGGCATCTGCGAGAGCCGAAACGCGCACGCGGCGTCCTTCGCCGCCCAGGCGTAGGGTGCCCAGGTCTTCGACAACGTCTCGCGGGACCCCGTCCGGCAGCACGACCTCGGCATACAGACACACCTCTCGTGCCAAGGCCAGGAAGCTGGCCGCATAGATCAGACTGTCTTGTGCGGTCAGACGGTCGGGGTCGATGCCGATGCCGGTGCGGTGGTCGAAGTCGAACAGTTCCTTCGGCTTCTTCACGTCCTCAGCCTGCACTTCACGATCGGCCAGGAAGTCGCGCAGGCCGTCGGGCGTGAGGAATCCAGAAGCGGGCTCGGTAGCTTTGATCTGTCGATGCCAGAGCGGCCAAAGGCCGACTTGATCTGCCGGCAGCGAGAGCTTCCAGCCTGGCAATCGATCCGCAGCGAGTGGGCGGAGCCGAACCAGCGTTGATGGCGGGGAGTTGCCTCCGTGTTTCGCGACATGCAGGACCGCCGGAGCCGGCACGAGAACCTGGAATTCATGATTCGTCCGCCGGGCCAACCACGGACCTCGAATTGCGACGGAATCTAACCACGTGATTCCGCTGGCTTCGCGAATTGCATCGGCGAGGTCCCGTTTCGATTCGCTCATAAGACGCCGTACGACCGTGAAATCGCAGCCGTGTTTTTCCAGCAGGCCAGTCCACAAGGCGCCCGCCAGTGTCTGGGGCATCGGCAATTCACTTCGACCGCGTGAAGCCGGAGTGAACGGCCGCCCGTCGCGGAAGAACAGAACATCCAGCGGTTCCAACTGCAACCCAAGCGTTGTCGTCATTCGTCCTTCCCCCTGGCCAGGAACGAGGCCGTCTTGCAGAGCGTCACGAACTGGTCCAGCGCATCGGCTGCGCTGCAATTCCGTTTGTCATTGACCACGAGTCGATAATAGGCCGCAAACTGGTCTTCGAGAATCGAGGCCGCACTACGGTCCCGTGTCTCCCCAAGCCGCTCACGCGTCTGCCTCTCCGATCGAGCCACCTGGCGGCCAATCTCGGCTTGCATGGCATCCACTGGCAGCCCCTGCAACGTGGGTAACTCGGTAGACAGGTGATACGCCCAGCGATTCGAAGCGGGAGTGGCGTCGCTGTTCGAACCACGCCCAAAGGCGTCGACCCAGCCTTGCACATGCTCCACGAATTCCCAAGGGCAGAGTGCGGATTCGTGTCCACCGGAACGGCGGCAGGCAGCGATTTTCAGGACATCCCGACTTGCATTCTTCGCAGCCTTCTCGGCCTCTCGCGCAGTTTGAATCGCCAACTGCAGGTCCTCCTTGTAGTGCACAATCGCCAAGCCTGCGCTGAGCGTGGCCTCGTTGCCCAAAAGCAGCCGCTCGTGGCCCTGCCCGTCTGCGCACCAGTCCCTGCGAAACACCTGCCGCAACTCGGCGGCACAACGCAAGGCCGTGTTCGTAGGCAGCAGCGCCAGGACATCGTCACCGCCGGCATAAATGAGCGTGCCCAGATGCTTCTCGACAATCTGCGGAACGAAGTGCAGGGCGAAGTTCATCAGCGCTTCGCTCAAGGCAGCATGCAACGCAGGGCCGACGGGCCGGCGAGCAGCGAGCCCACCGGCGGCACCGGGCAGATTTTCGAAATAACGCACCAGGTCCTCATGCATGGCGTGACGGGCCTGCGAAGATTTCTCGCCGCGCAACCATTTGCCTATCTCGTCGCCGTCCATGACCAGCACCGCATAATAGACAGGGGGACGGCCATGCTGGCGCCGCGATTGATCGATCACTTGCCACAAGTCGTCCGGACACCGATCGGCGGGATCAAAGTCCCGTTTGGGCCAATGCAGCCACTGACCACTCCAGCCCTCTCGGTGCGCGTGTCGCTCGTGGTCCGGATCAACCTTGGCCGCCTTCAACCACTCCGCCGCGGCGACGGTCGCCGTGTCCTCGTACCGCAGATCCTCCATGTCCAATTGCAATTGTTTCTTGAAATAGCATGGACCGCTGAACCGCTTCACCAAAGCGATTGCACAAAGCCGTTCACGTTCCCGCAATCGCACGCCACCGAGCGAAACCTTGCCGGCCTCCTTCCAGAAATCTGCGGACCGATCAAAGTCCTCCGGCCCGACCTGCTCGTAGCTGCCCAACAAACTGCACTTGGCAGGGAACTTCTCCCCCGGCAAGCGACCAACTGCGCTGACGGGGACGTGGCGGATGGCTCGTAACGCCTGCATCAACCGGGCGGACAGTTCCACTTTCGCTTGCCAACTCCCGGCCGAGTTTTGATCGTAAAACGGTCGATCCTGGTCAGGCATTGCCGCAGCCAACTGCCGTATCTGGAACGCTCCCGGAAAGGCGTCGGCAAAACCACCGGGGCCTGCGATCAGTTTTCCGCACGCTTCGTCGTCCCGGCAGTCACGCCAGGGGAGAATCGAAGTGCGAACGTCGAAATAGGACTCGACCTGGTCCTCCCAACGACGGTCCCAGCCCTCGGCGACGGAATCCAGTCGCGTTTTCAGGTCCCGGCGCACCGCCGTCGCGATTTCGCTCCACGCAGTTCGTGCCGCCTGTTCGCAATCGGCAGCCAGTCCGGCGGCAGTCTGACCGTTTGGCCCCCCAGGCACAAGAGCGAGAAATCGATTGGGAAGACACGGCGTTAGCCGTTGGCTAACCTCAGGCGATGGAATCTTGCCAGCGCCCAGCCCGGGTTGCTGTCGCAGCCACAGGTCTACCCAGGGGAGACCCCGCACCGATGGGTACACAAATGCGGTGGGTCCCAGTCGTTCGAGAATCGGTGTCATCGCTTGGAACGTGAGCCATGACAGAATCATGCTACCCGACCACAGGTCGCGCACCGTGCGGGCTGCGGCGATGAACGTTTGCACCGGCCCCAGCGAGAAGCTCAGGAAAGCCGCACCCAACGCACTGTCCACCTCGGCCCCTTTCAACGCCGCCGTGGTGTCCAAGTGGTGCCAGATTGTGTGGTCCGGGATGCGTGTATCTGCGGGTAGACTCAGATACCATTCTCGCCCGTCCGCTGCGAGTTTCTCAGCTAATCGTCTCCATACAAGCAGGAATCGGCTGCCCGTATCATCCACGCCGGACACGAGATCTGCGATCACACGAGCTACCTGCTCCGCATCCCACGATCCGCAGTACAGTTCCCGCTTAGACGGTGACAACGGGTGATGGATCGTCAGTCGGTTACCCTGCGGATTTACCGTCAGAACTTGCCACTTCGGGGCAGGAACCCGTTCTGCAATCGCCGCCAATGGATCGCTGGGGCCTTTCACCTCTTCGGCGGTCACCGCCTCGCCCAGCGCCGCTTGGATCGCCTTGCGTGCGCGGCGCTCATGGCTTGCAATTGCCAACGCCTTGTCCGGCGGATCGTGCAGGTAGGCCAGCAGTAGGTCTCGCGACTTCGTTGTTTCCATGCTTTCGGTTCCTCCGCTCTAGCGGCCAATTAACTGTCACGTCCGCGACCACACTACGAACGCTCTGCCGGACTCGCACTGACAGCTCCCACCAAAAAAAAACATCTCGATTCCGCTGATGAACGACCCCCACCGGCACCCTATCCAGACCTCCAACGTAGCAACTAACGTTTGACTTACAAGTACCAGCGGGGTCTGACAACCAGCGGGGTCTGACAACCAGCGGAGTCTGACGCCCAGCGGAGTCTGACCTCAACAGCCGGTTTCGCCGTTACTCCCCCGCCGTCCCTTGCGTCACTTCCACGGCGATACCCAAACTGAAGTGGGGTAAGCATCCTGCTTGCCGTTCGATTCATCGCGTCAAACGCAAGCTGGAAGCTTACGCCACCGCATTTGCAAATCAAAGGGGTCAGGACTCATTGATTCGTGTTTTGGGACTTGGTAAGCTCTGCCCATGCCACGACCACCACGAGCCGATGCAGCAGGCGGGCTGTACCAGGCCCTGAAGCGTGGGAACTCGCGAGCACAAATCTTCCATAAGGAAGCCGATTACGAAGCGTTCGAGCGCATTTTGGCGGAAGGCTTGGAACGCTACGACGTCCTGTGTTTTTGCTATCAGTTGTTGCCGAATCACTGGCACTTGGTCTTACCGCCGAACCGCGATGGCCAGATGAGCCGGTTCCTGCGGTGGGTCATGGCCACCCCTACGATGCGCTAACGAACCGCTCACAGAACGTGAGTTGGCAGCGGTGCGACGGTCTGCCCAACGTGGTCGCCCGCTGGGTGAACCCTCCTGGGTCGAATCGACTGCCCAGCGACTCGGTTTGGCATCCACGCTCCGCCCCCGCGGCCGACCGTAGGCGCGATTCTTGGAGGAGTTCGCAAACAATGAGTCCTGACCCCTTTGATTTACCCAACGGCGATCTTCCGGATCCACCATCCAGACGAGTGTGACGCCGGCCTCGAAGTATTCCTCCCTCTTGCCCCGCATCTCGCTGGGAGTGTTCGAACGGCTCAAAATCTCGACGGCCAAGTCGGGA
>JAPLNJ010000675.1 GCA_026692885.1 Planctomycetota bacterium
TGCAGACGAACGGCGCCACGCTCGCCGAACGGGGTGCAGCCTGGATGAATCGCATCCAAGCCTCTGAGGCAGACTTGGCCGCGAGCCAGGCCGAGATCGATGGACGCTGCTTCGACCTCTACGGCATCGATCAGGCAGATCGGCACGGCATCACGGAAGGCATCGGTGCAGCTGTCGACACGACTATCGACGGCGCCGAACCGAAGTTGCATGGAGAGGGACTGGACGACCGCGAGCAAGAGGATGACGACACGGAGCCGGAAGAAGCTACGGCCGATGCGATCAGCCTTGATACCGACTTGTTGTCGTGGGCGGCCGGCGTGGCCTTCGGCCGTTTCGATGTCCGCATTGCCACGGGCGAGCGAGTCCCTCCCGCGGAACCTGATCCATTTGACACTCTGCCGGTCTGCTCGCCCGGCATGTTAACCGGCGACGACGGCCTGCCGCTCCGACAGACGCCTGCCGACTACCCGCTGGTGTTACCCGATGACGGTCTGATGGCGGACGATCCAGGCCACCCGCGCGACCTGACCACTGCCGTTCGCGCGGTCTTCGAGTTGGTCTTCGACGCAGACGCCGATGCCCGCTGGCACGAGGCGGCAGCGATGCTCGACCCTCAGGACCGCGACCTGCGGCGTTGGTTCGGCAAAGTCTTTTTCGAGAAGCACCTGAAACGTTACTCGAAGAGCCGCCGTAAGGCGCCCATTCTCTGGCAACTCGCCACGCCGTCAGCAAGCTACTCCGTTTGGCTCTA
This sequence comes from Planctomycetota bacterium, assembly GCA_026692885.1. Next base: position 755 of record JAPLNJ010000675.1, read on the forward strand.
CATACATCGGCTGACCAAGGACAGCTTCTACCAACTCCAAAACGATCTTGTCGCGCCCAAGCGCGCCCACGAGGAGCGAAAGCTCGCGAGTCTCACTCAGGCTGCGGGCGACAGTCCTACCGCGAGCCAACGCAAGGAGATCGCCGCGCAAGAAGCCTTCGTTGACGAACTGCGTACATTGCGCGACGAGGTGGCTCGCATCGCTCCCCTTTGGGACCCGGATCTGAACGACGGTGTGGTGATCACCGCCGCGCCGCTATGGCGTCTTGTCCCACAGCACAAGTCCTGGCAGAAGGAACTACAGATCGTCTGGGATGCGCTGTGCGCCGGCAAATACGACTGGTCGTACCTGTCCATGCACCTGTGGCCGGAACGTGTCGTGCCTAAGTGCGCCGACGACCGCAGCCTGGCCATCGCCCACGACTTGGAAGACATGCTGTGGGTCAAAGACAACGGCAGATGGCGGAAATTGACGGAGCCCAAGCAGGAAATCGCCGAGCATAAGACAGGTCGAGACAAGGAGGCGTACCGGCGACTGCGCGACGGGCTGGAGACGCTGGCCGATCGGGCCGACGCCACACTGGCAGCCGCCGAACTGTGGCGGCAACTCGAAGCCGACAAACTGGACGAATCCTTGGCGGCCCTGTGCCTGTGGCCCCGCCGCGTTCTGGAATTATGCACAGCCGATCCCGATCTGGCCCGCCGGCTGGAGGTGAAACTCCCCGCGAAACGCACCAAGGCGGCGCTCGATAAACTGGTCAAACAATATGAAACCGCCGGCTACGGCGACTTGCTGGACGTCGTCCGCGCCGCTCTGGCCGAATGTAACGAGCCGTTTCGCGATCTGTGGCAACAACTGGCCGACGGCCGCCTGGACGATCTGCCGCTGGCCCTGGCCCTCTGGCCGGATCGGGTCGTCGACCGCTGCACCGAGGACCGGGAGTTGGCCGATCGCCACGACCTCGCGCGGTACTTCTGGTATCACGAGCCGACCGGCGACTGGCGGCGGCGCAAGTCCCCGGACCAGGAGGTGGCTGACGAGGTCGCTCGACGCCACAACCCGACCGTCAAGGCCGCCCTGCAAAGCCTGCTCGACGCGGGATCGCCGACCGGCGGGAAAGGCGGGAGGAAGCGAAAGCGGTAGATGGTGGGCAAAGGCAGTCATCCGGACATGTCCGGACATCCTCTGGGCATGTCGGCGAAGAATCGCAATTGCAGCGTAAGTGCAGGTGAAAAATGATGTTACGATTCTCAGGCGAATGTCTGTGGCGGTCTGCGAAACGGCGATCCGGACACAATCCGGACACGATTCGGCCATCAGGACACATCCCAGGCCCGTGCGTTTCGGGCATCGAATTCGAAATAATCGATTTGCCCACTGCCCACTGCCCACTAACAACTGACAACTGACAACCATGCACGCCTTTCACCAATACGTCTTAGACCAGATCTCCGACAAGCTGAGGAAGCGGCGCATCGTCGTGTGGTACGATCCCCGCGCGGAGTTCCGGCAGTGGGTGGGCGAACTGTGCGGCACCTGGCCGGACCAATGCCGTTTGCAGGAGGTCGACTTCGGGGAACTCCACGGCCACGTCTGTGTCTTCCAGGGCTCGTTCTTCGAGGTCCGCTTCGCCGTCGAGCCGGCGGTGGCGACCGATGCGCCTGGACCGCTGCTGGTGTACGTGCCCGCCGCACGGCCGGAGCCGACCGAGTCGCCACTGGCGGAACTGGAGAAAGCGGGTGAGACCTACGAGCCTCAATTGAAACGTCTGGCGCGAAACGTGTTGCGGCACGAATACAGCGACGGCCAGATCGACGAGTGGCTGGCGGGTGACACGCTGACCTATGCCGACGTGTTGGGCCTGCTGGCCGAGGATGACGGCCGGCAAAGATCGTTGCTCAAAGTGATTTACTCGGAAGCTCGCGACAATGCGGCGGTGCTGGCGGATTGGCTGGCCAAGCCGGAACTGGATGTCATGGTCGCCGAAAAAATGGCCGGTGGCGAGCTGCACAAGTTGATCGGCTCCCGGTTGGGCCTGGAAGTCGGCGACGAGGTTCCGTCGGCGGACGCACGCTTGAAGACGATCCGCTATGTGCTGGTCGGTGAGTTCCGCCACGACTACCAGGGTGAGCCGCCACCCGCGGCGGCCATGATCCCTTCGCCGACGACCAAGGAACAGTTGAAATTCCTGCACGAAGTGGCCGAAGCCTTACGAAAACGCCATGCGGATTCCTACCTGCAACTGGCCGATCAAGTCGAACGCGAATTGGGTTTCACGGGCGCGGCGTTGCCGCCGGAGAAGCTCGGACGCATCGATACGTTCCGTTTCGAGGAACTCGCCCTACTGAAGTACGTCGGGCAGCTGATCGCGGCACGCAACTACACCACCGCCGCACAGCTGGTCACGGAGCACCGCCGGAGCTTCTGGACCGACCGCGACCTGCGACGTCAGAACCAATGGGAAGCGTGCCGTCTGATGGCGGAACTGGGGGGACTGGCCCTCTCCGTGCGTCAGTCCCTACCGGCCAAGGATACGTCGCCCGCGACGTGGGTGCAGCGATACACGGCCGACGACGGCTGGTATCGCCTGGATCTGCTGCAGCGCAATCTTGAGTCTTTGATCGTCAGCATGACCGAGGAGCCTGAGTCGGAAGCGGCCTTGGTGCGAGTTCGGGGGGACTACGAGGCGACCTTGAATGTCATGGCCAGCGGTTTCGTGGAGGCGCTGCGGCAAGCCCAGTGGACGATTCCGGGTGAAATGAACCAGACCCGCGTGTTTCCGGACCTGGTCGAAGGCAAGGGCACTGCGGCGGCCTATTTCCTGGTCGACTCGTTGCGTTACGAGATGGGTATCGAGCTGCGCGAGCACTTGAGCGACGCGGATGAGTTGGCTCTGTGCGCGGCGGTGGCAGCCGTGCCGACCATCACGCCGGTCGGCATGGCGGCCTTGCTGCCCGGAGCTTCCGCATCATTTCAGGTGTCCGAGGTCGGAAGCAAGTTGGTGGCGGAGGTCGACGGATCGCCATTGCCCGGCCTGCCCGGCCGCCAGAAGTTCCTGAAGTCGCGAGTGCCCGGCACTGCCGATCTGGAACTGGGCAAGCTGTTGGGGATGACCACGGGCGAGCTGAAGAAGAAGATCAACGGGGCGACGCTGATCACGGTCCGATCACAGGACATCGATGCCTTTGGCGAAACGGGCAGCAATCATCTCGCTCGGCAGGTCATGGACACCGCGGTCGGCAACTTGGCGCGCGCGATCCGCAAGTTGGCGGACGTTGGCATCGAACGCTTTGTCGTGGCCGCTGACCACGGCCACCTGTTTGCCACGGCCAAGAGTGAATCGATGCGGATCGAAAGCCCCGGAGGGGAGACGATCGAATTGCATCGCCGCTGTTGGGTGGGACGCGGCGGGGCGACGCCCACTGCCGCAATCCGCGTCAGCGGTGCGGAACTTGGATACCAGACCAACCTCGATTTTGTGTTTCCCGTAGGTCTCGGAGTATTCAAGTCCGGCGGGGATCTGGCGTATCATCATGGCGGATTGAGCCTGCAGGAATTGCTGGTCCCTGTGCTGACGGTCCGCATGGTTAGGAAACAGAAGCGGGCCGGCGACTTGCCGAAAGTCGTTCTGGCCAATGTCCCGAAGTTGCTGGCCAATCGCACCTTCGGCATCACCATCGCGTGTCCGGTAGACTTGTTCGCGGAAGCCGTCGTTGTGAAACCGATTCTGCTGCACGCCGGGGTCTTGGTGGGCACGGCGGGAATGGCCCTGGATGCGGAGTTTGACCAGGTGACACGCTGTATCAAGCTCCAATCCGGGAAGACGGCACAAGTCGCCATGGTCCTGAAGAACGAGGACTGCGATCGGTTCCGTGTCGTCGTGGTCGATCCCGCCTCGGATGCCGTACTGGCTCAGTCGGAAGAGATCCAAGTGAAATTGGGAAGGTAACTGCCCGCTCACAAGTTTTCTGGTATTCAGCACGGGACAGAAACCCGGTTTTTGGAAAGAACCGGGTTTCCTTTCACCCGACAACTTGTGAGCGGGTACTTAGAAGCATCAGAGAAGCCGATGGTAGCGCAGGAGTCCAGACGCGATGGAACGTTCCCGCCCCGGCCGGGCTTGTCCCGGTCGAGCGATGTTTGGCAACCAGACGGACTCCCCGGCGGGGCGCGCCCCGTCACCACGGAACTCGCCTTCGTGGAACGGTGTTTGAAGGATGCCGCGCGCGACAGAAGACATCGCCCCACGGGGACAAGCCCGAATGGTACGAGGTTAAGGACTGCAGGAGCGATTTCCCGCCACGACGGGGCTTGTCCCCGTCGAGCGATGTTTAGTACCAGAAAGGCCAACCAACGATGTCTCCACGCCACCACGGAGCTCGCCTCCGTGGGGCGATGTTTCCTGGAAGAGCCCTGGGAAACACCGCTCCACGCGGGCAAGCCGCGTGGTGGCGAAGTGTCTGGATTGCAGCGCCAATCTGGTTCTAAACACTTCTCCACGGAGGCAAGCTCCGTGGTGGGAGGACGGACGATCCATGACTGAAACCCGTACCTCAACGCTTAACCTCGTACCATTCGGGACAAGCCCCGATGGTGGCGAGACGGGGCAGGAGCAAGGACCCGCGGTCTGGTTTCTAAACACGGCAGCCACGGGGACAAGCCCGCGTGGTGGCCGGACAGCGTTGGCGGAACGGACCACTGGCCAGAACCAGGAAACGAGACAATGACCCAAGCCCCCCTCCCCGTGCCCGATGGTCTCGATGCCAAGGTCAATTTGGCTTTTGCCGGCAAGGTGGTCCGCAAGGATCTGGTCCGCAAAGTCAAAGTCGGAGCCAACGTGCCGGCCTTTGTCCTGGAGTATCTGCTGGGCAAGTACTGCGCCTCTTCCGACCAATTGGCTGTCCAGATGGGACTGGAATTGGTCAACGAGACGCTGGCCAAGAACTATATCCGGGCGGACGAAGCGACGAAGGCCCAAAGCCGCGTGAAGGAGGAGGGACGTTTCACCTTCATCGACAAGATCAAAGTGCGCCTGACCGATTCGGACTACTGGGCCGAAGGGGTCAACTTCGGCAACCGTTTCCTGCACATCCCGGTGAACTACGTGCGGGAGTATGACCGTCTGCTGATGGGCGGCATCTGGGCCCAGATCGACATGCGTTTCGAGTACGACGAGGACAGCGGTGGCAAGTACCCGTTCTGGATCGACAAACTGGCCCCGATTCAGATCGCCGCCTTCGATCTGGACGAGTACCGCAGGATGCGGGAAGGTTTCAACAGCGACGAATGGGTGGATCTTATCGTCCGCAGCATGGGGTACGAGCCCACACAGATGAACCGTCGGCTGAAGCTATTGTTCCTGGTCCGGCTAATCCCGCTGTCCGAGCGGAACTACAACTTGGTAGAGCTTGGCCCGCGAAGCACCGGCAAATCGTATGCAGTCCAGGACCTGTCGCCGTACGGAGCGTTGCTAACGGGGCCGACCACCGTGCCGAATATGTTCGGCCACATGAACGGCCGGCAAAAGGGCATGGTTTCCATCTGGGATGTGGTGGCGTTCGACGAGGTCGCCGATCTGCAGACGATGCCCAAGGAGGTCATCACGACCCTGAAGACCTACTGCGAATCGGGAACGTTTCAGCGAGGTAAGGAGGCGGATAGCGGTGAGGCCAGCATCGCCATGTTCGGCAACACGAATCAGCCGGTGGACGTGATGGTCCAGACCGGCCACTTGTTCGCCCCCATGCCCGAGGTGATCCGCGACGACATGGCGTTCCTGGATCGCATCCATTTCTACCTGCCCGGCTGGGAAATCCCGAAGATGCGGAACGACTTGTTCACGGACCACTACGGCTTCGTGATTGATTACCTGGCGGAGGCCCTGCGGTCCCTGCGCAAGCACAACTTCACGGAGGTCATCGACAACCACTTCTCGCTCGGTTCGCATTTGAACACACGAGACCGAAAGGCAGTGCGCAAGACGGTCTCCGGCCTGATGAAGATCATCTACCCGCATGGCCAAGCTACTGCCGATGAATTGCGGGAGATTCTGGAGTTGGCCTTGGAAGGCCGACGTCGCGTCAAGGAACAGCTCAAGAAGATGGGCTCGTTCGAGTACTACCACACCTCGTTCAGCTACCAACGTACGGAGACCGGCGAGGAGTGTTTCGTCGGCGTCCCGGAACAGGGTGGGCGCGATTTGATCTCGGCCGACCCCCTGGCCCCCGGGGCTGTGTATGCAGCGTCCGTAAGCCCGGACGGCATGGTCGGGCTGTATCGGCTGGAAGTAGCCGTTTCAACAGGCTCGGGAAAGCTGAAGCTGGCCGGGGGGGTCACCGGTGCCATGAAGGAGTCGATTAACCGCGCCTTCAGCTACCTGTCCTCTCGGAAAGTTGAGTTCGGCTTGGGCCGCGAGGTCGACGCCTCCGACCTACACGTCGAGGTGATGGACGTGTTGAACAACAAGGTCGAGGCGGAGTTGGGCGTAGCCTTCTTCGTGGCCGCATTTTCCGCCCTCCGCAAGGCCCCGGCGACGCCAGCGACCTTGATCTTGGGCGACATGAGCATCCAAGGCAACAGCAAGCCGCTTCGATCGTTGACCGAACCATTACGCGTCGCCATGGATAACGGTGCCAAGCGGGCTCTCATCCCGATTGAGAATAGGCGTGATTTACAGGAAGTGAGTTCGGACATCGTCGAGCACGTCGACCCAGTCTTCTACGGCGACCCCAAAGCCGCCGCCTTCAAGGCGTTGGGACTGACGTAGTCATCAAACAGCGACCGGGGTACGAAGCACCACAAGAGAAGCGGTTGATTTCGGTTGGGACGACGCAGCGAATTGTCCACGAAGAACACGAAAGAGCACGAAAAAGGGGATCTATCCGACTCCTTCTTTGCGATCTCTTGCGCCTTCTTGCAGCGGAATTCTGCGCATTTCACGCACCTCTTGTAGGTCGGCCTTTCCAGGCGGACGATCGGTTCACGTCAGGCGCGAAAGCCTGATCTACTCGGTTACAGAACGCCGCGGGTTCTGGGATGATTTGCGGCGGGGGAGGCGTAACCCGGCTTTCTGGAGGGTCGGGTAGTATCGGGGCGACTCGCCACGCATGAGGCGTTCCGAGTCTGGAGAGCCATGCTGGGGTGCGGCATCGGCCGCGTTGATATGTGAGCGGATCCATTACCGGACGCCTGGAAAAGTGGAAGCAGGGAGACGAGGCGGCGGCGGCTGACTTGCATCGGCGGTTCCGCGCGGAACTGCTGGCCGTGATCCGCCTCCGACGCGATACGAGCCTGTGGCGACGTATGGCGAAGAACGCGTTCGTCTTTTGTGATAAAGTAGCTTGGCTAGTTTTCGGTGGTGTTATGCGCGATTGCCTGACCAAGGGGCCATTCGAGGTGAATGCGATCGTCCTATTGCCCGAGCATCTTCAAGCACCTGGACAGTCCTTGCGATTGGCCGTATTCGTCGTTTCACCGCTGGGTCGAACACGGGGTTTACGATTCCGCCTGGGACGCAAGCTCACGGCGCGAACGAAAGTTTGACGATCTAGACGAGACGGCTATGGAAATGGAGTAGGGTGGGCAGTGCCCACCAGATCAGCAGCATCCAACAATTCGGAGTTTGGTGGGCACAGCCCACCGTACAATTATGGACCCCAGTAAAATGGACCCCAGTAAAGAACACCACCTGCTGCAAACCCGGCGACAATTCTTCGGCGACACGGGCCTGCGCGTCGGCGGCTTGGCGCTGGCCATGCTGCTGGGCCCATCGGCCACCCGCGGCCAGGCCCGCGCGGCGACCGACGAGCGGGCGTATCCGCCGCTGCCCGGCCTGCCGCATTTTCCGCCCAAGGCCAAGGCCCTGATCTATCTGCACATGAACGGCGCCCCCACCCAACTCGACTTGTGGGATTACAAGCCCAAGCTGCAGGAGTTCTTCAACAAGGACTTGCCCGACAGCGTGCGCGGCGGCCAACGCATCACGACGATGACCAGCGGCCAGGCACGGTTCCCCGTCGCGCCGTCTAAGTTCAAGTTCACGCAGCAGGGTCAGTGCGGCCGGTGGATCAGCGAGCTCTTGCCGCACACGGCGAAAATCGTGGACGAGATCACCCTGGTCAAGACGGTCCACACCAATGCTATCAACCACGACCCGGCATGCACGTTCGTCATGACCGGCAGCGAGGTGCCAGGCAAACCCAGCATCGGCTCGTGGCTGGCCTACGGCCTGGGTAGCGAGAGCAACGATCTGCCAGCCTTTGTGGTCTTCACGCCCAAGTTCCCCGCCAGCGGCAACGGGCAGGCGCTGTTCTCCCGCATGTGGGGCAGCGGATTCCTGCCGTCCAAGTTCAACGGCGTGGCCTTGCGCGGCGTCGGCGATCCGGTGCTGTACGTGCAGAATCCGGTCGGCGTGGACGGCACCGACCGCCGGTCGATGCTGGATGCGCTGAACAAGCTGAACCAGCGCAGCTACGAGAAATACGGCGACCCGGAAATCCAGACTCGGATCGCGCAGTACGAGATGGCCTTCCGCATGCAGAACTCGGTGCCCGAGTTGGTGGATTTGGCGAAGGAACCACAGCACGTGCTGGATCTTTACGGGCCGGCGGTCAAGACGCCTGGGACGTTCGCCCACAGTGCTCTGCTGGCGCGGCGTCTGGTCGAGCGCGGCGTGCGGGTGGTCCAGCTCCTGCACCGCGGCTGGGACCAGCACTCCTCGCTGCCGACGGCGCTGACCAACCAGTGCCTGGACACCGACCAGGCCACGGCCGCGCTGGTCCTGGACCTCAAGCAACGCGGGCTGCTGGACAGCACGCTGGTTGTGTGGGGCGGCGAGTTCGGCCGGACGGTGTACTCGCAAGGCACGCTGACCAAGGACGACTACGGCCGCGACCATCATCCGCGGAATTTCTGCGTATGGCTGGCCGGTGGCGGCATCAAGGGTGGGCAAGTCTACGGCGAAACCGACGACTTCAGCTACAACGTGGTCGAGAACCCGGTGCACGTGAACGATCTGAACGCCACGATCCTGCAATGCCTGGGCATCCACAACGAGCGTCTCTCGTTCAAGTTCCAGGGCCTCGATCAACGTCTGACCGGGGTGGAAGGCGCCCAGCCCGTCAAGGCGCTCCTGGCGTGAGCGGCGGAAATCAGCGAAAGAGCTCGGCGACGGGGGCTGACGCCGGAAGTTCTGCGATGCATCCTCGATGAGTGATACTCCCCGCTACGTATTCGACACCAACGTTGTTGTTAGCGCACTGCTCTTCAACGATTCGGTTCCGGGGCGGGCCTTATTCCGAGTTATCCACTACTCTTCCGCCCCGAAGGGGCCAAAACAAATCAGCCCAGGGCAGAGCGTCGCGGCGACAGCCGCAGAGCGACGCCCTGGGTACGGGTTCGATTCAGCACGGTAGCCCTGAAAGGGCGAAACAAATCGGTTCATCCCACACGCATTGTTCGTCAAATGCAACAAGGCTTGTTTCGCCCCTTCAGGGCTGGTGTTCTCCATCCTCTCATAACCCAGGGCGGCGCTACGCGGCTACGCCGCTCCGCTCTGCCCTGGGCTGCTATGTGGCTGCCCCTTTGGGGCGAAAACCTGTGGATCACTGGTCATTGTGCGTCGTTCGGCGAGCGAGTATCGTTTGACACTGAGCAACTACCGAGACATTGGACCGGAACCGCCGACTCCGTCCGGGATTGTGGTAAGGTCCGGCACGGCGGCCCGGTCAATTTGTTATGCGATAGGAGTGTGTTTGTGAAATGGCAATTCCCGACTTTCAATCCATGATGCTGCCGCTGCTCCGATTCGCGGCTGCCGGTGGGGAACATTCGGTCGCGGAAAGTCGATCGCCGCTCGGTGACCAGTTCGGACTTACTGACGACGAACGCGCCGAGCTACTCCCCAGCGGTCAACAGTCTCGGTTCAACAATCGTTTAGCTTGGGCCGCGGTTTACTTGGAGCGTGCCGGTCTGTTCGCAAAGACTCGTCGTGGCCACTTCAAAATCACGCCACGTGGGACCGAGGTTCTCGCCGACCCACCCGAGCGGATTGATATCTCGTTCCTCAAGCGGTTTGCCGAGTTTGTCGACTTCCGCACCAAACCGCCCGGCGTCGAACCAACTCCAGAGGAGACATTGCAAGCTGCCTACCAGACCATTCGCGACACGCTTGCAGCCGAAATCCTGGCAATAGTCAAGGCGTCATCACCGTCTTTCTTCGAGCGCCTTGTCTTGGACCTAATGTTGAAAATGGGCTACGGTGGCTCGCGCGAGAAGGCGGGTTCCTTAACCAATGACGGGGCCGATGCCGGAATCGACGGCATTATTAACGAAGATCAACTCGGCCTGGACGTCATCTACCTTCAGGCCAAGCGTTGGGAAAACACGGTCGGTCGCCCGGAAATCCACAGATTCGTGGGGGCTCTGCACGGTCAACGTGCGAAAAAAGGTGTCTTTCTGACAACCAGCACGTTCTCTCACGATGCCATTGAGTACGTCGCAAGCATTGATCCGAAGGTGGTGTTGATTGACGGCCTAAATCTTGCGCAGTTGATGATCGACTTCAATGTGGGCGTCAGGCGCAGCCAGCTATTCGAAATCAAGAAGATCGACTCGGACTACTTCGCCGAGGACTGATCGCATAACCAACGAATGCACGTGCGGACTGGAAAATGATTTGTTGACGAGCGGGTGCGAATCCCGCCTGGGTAGCCGCTAGCCACGGGCCCAGTGTCGAGTGTGGCAGCGTGGCTATAAGGGGTTTCGCTCCGAAGTGCCACATGGAAGCGTACACAGCAAGATAGCGAGGATGAATGGACTGGATTAGCTGTCCAGCCGTGAACGGTATTGAGCCCCGAGAATCGCACCAGTTCTCGCGGAAGGAGTCACGTCATGAGCACCGCCGTGCTGGAGCCAGATAGTATGGGCCGCGTCCTTGCCGAAGCCACCATCGAGAACCTGGAAGACCTGTGGGCTGCCAAACGCGGGCTTCTCTCCCCGGAGGAGGTGCGCCGGAGTATCGTCCCTGACGCCCTCGTCGACACCGGCGCGACCTTGCTGTCGCTGCCTCGGAAACTGATCGCACAACTGGGCCTCGCCAGAACCGGCACCAAGCGAGTTACCAGCAGCACAGGCGGCGGCGAGGCTGGCATGTATGAGGCGGTGCGACTGACGATTTGCGGCCGGATCTGCACGATGGACGTGATGGAGGTTCCCGACGATGTCCCTGTGCTGATTGGCCAACTGCCCCTTGAGCACCTCGATTTGGTCGTGGACTTGCGGAGCCGTTCGCTGATCGGTAACCCCGCCCACGGCGGAGAGCACGTGTACGAACTGTATTGAGCAGACGATGCCGTAGCGCCGAACCAGTCTAGTCGCTCGGAACGTGCGATCCGCGCGGAGAAACAGTGGAGCGATCTTCACTGTCGCCAAACGCGCGCCTCCCCAAAGGGGCCAAGACAAATCAGCCCAGTTGGCTAGTGCTTTGTCAAGGCTAAGATCGTGGGTTGTGAGCGGCAAGGCGCTAGCCGCCGGTGGATTGGCGTGTGAGCGGCAAGGCGCTAGCCGCCGGTGGATTGGCGTGTGAGCGGCAAGGCGCTAGCCGCCGGTGGCGTTCGGAACCGGCGGCTAGCGCCTTGCCGCTCACGCATCGCGCCCCCAACTCGGGGCGAACAACCGGGATTACGATCAGGGCGTTGTCTCGTGCTGTCATGTGCGCCCTTTCGGGGCAAGCAGCGAAACAGACTCTCGCCCTTGCCACCGTGCCAATTTCCCATGTCAACCCCAACTTCGCCCGAGTCTGGCCCTGCCCCACGGCATCTGGGTATCCACAGTCACGGTTTTTTCGACACGGCCATCACGCTGTAACGTCGTCGAAATTCAGACTGCGCGTGATACGTCGCGCCGAGTTTCAGTTTCTGGCCGTCCATCTGTCCGTCGGCGGTCAGGATGATCATCCGCGCGTCGGGGGCGTTTTCGAATTCGACCACACCCGCATTCGGCTTGCCGTCCCAGGAACCGTCATGCCAACCCCAGAAGTAGTCGTCGCCGACCGTGGCGGTTCCGGCGACCGGCTCAAACGCAAACGTCTGCAGGCCCGTGCCGGCGTTGATGCGAGTCTTCCCAATGCCGGTCAGTTCGTAACGGTCGCCGACTTTCTTGAAAATCAGCGGCGTCACGGCGAAGCCCTGTTGAGCCGCGCCGTTGCGGTTGAACCAACTCCACGTCTGGAGTTCGTACCCGCTGCCCGTGAATTGCTGGTCATAGCCGTCCAACTCAGCCGCGAGCCAAATCAAGCCGGCGGCACTGTCTGTGGTCCGCCGCTGCTTGACGCCGTCGACATTGCCGACGAGCCCGGCCTGAGGTGGCGTGGGCACCAGCGTCCTGGCGATGGCGAGCAGTTGCTTCTGGACGCCCTCCGCCCGACCGGCTTCGGCCTGTTCGATCACGCCTCGTGCGTCCAGCGCCAGCAGAAACTTGTCGGCCTGCTGGGCCTGGTAGGTCGCGGCTGCCGTGGCCGCCACTTGCTCGAAACCCGTACGGGGCCAACCGTCCTTGAGCCGCACGATCAGCAGTGGCTTGGGGGCCAACGCACCGTAGTATGCGTCCAGGTCCGCGTGGCTCAGCAGCGACGGCAGATACGGCATAATATGGTAGAAGCGGAGTTGATCGGGTGCGACGTGCAACACCCAATCTCGCAGGGTGGTCGCATCGATCGACGCGGCTCCCGCGGCGCGGTTCTCCAGGAGAGCGGCCAACGCGGCATCGACGCCGCCGATACCGAGTCCGGCCATCACAATGTTCGCCGGATCGACCTCCGGGCGAGAAGTCAAATAGCGGAAGGCCGCCAGATTCTCAATCACCCGCAAAGCCAGCGGGGGCAACCCGACGGCGTCACCCGATCCGTACAGCTTCGCCGCGTCGTCGCCATAGAAGCTGGGCTGGTCCGGGTTGGCCAGCGGCTGTCGGCTCTGCGGATCGATCGAGGCGTGATCGGGCACGAGCACCAGATAGCCCGCGGCCACCAACTGCCGAGCCGACTCGGCAATCCTGCCGCTGGCAGCGCATTGTCGATCGTCGTGCGAGAGGATCACTGCGGCGTGCTTGGTGGAGCCTGACTTCGCGGGACGGAGGAGCACGGCGGGACAGTGGAAGTCGGCGTCCACGCCCAGCGCCAGTTGCTCGCTGACCCACCCGTCGCCCTCGGTGACTTTGCCGACTTTATCCGCCGCTGGTTTCAGGCTGGCCAACGCACACGCTTGACGCAGCCACTGGACCAGTTCCTCGCGCCGCGTCCCCGCGGCGGCCGGCGAAACGGGCTCGCTCGTCCGCGCCGCGGCTTGGCTCGCGATGCGCCGTTGCAGGTAGCTCAGCATGCTGAAGTCGGGGTTCTCCGGCTTGCCGCAGTTCGCCGGTGATGCGTCGGAGCTTTTCAGGCCCGGCAACACACGGGTCTCGATCCAGCGGGAGATTTCGGGTACCAGCGGCGTCAGATCGTTCGAACCCTCGCAGGCCACCGGGTGGATCTGCTGCTCGGCGTGGTAGAGTCCATAGACTGTTTTCATGGTGTTCAGGGCTTTGCGGCGGCCAGCGGCCGGCCCCTTTCCGCCTTGGGCGCTGTCCGCGATCAGCACCGGCCGAGGCGCGAGGCAAGCTGCCACCCGGTCCATGTCGGTAAAGCCGAGCAAGCCGGCCGCCAACGCCGAAGGGTCTTCCGGGCCAGTTCCCTTCGCGGTGGCCTTGACCAGGGCCTCGTAGGTGGTCGTTCCGCCCACGGCCACGACAAACTGAAAGCGTGGTTCCAACGCTGCCGCCAGGTACGCTTGCAGGGCCCCTTCGCCCAACCCGGCGATACCGATCTTGCCGGGATCAACATCGGGCCGGGTCAGCAAATAATCGAGCCCGCGCAGGGCGTCAAAGACTTGGATTCCCGTGACCTGCAGGCCGGTGGCCGAGGCTGCCGCATACAGACCTGCCGACGGGGCCTGCCGCTGTCCCGTGCGTGGATCATCGCTGAACAGGACCACGAAGCCCTGGCGGGCCAGGTGTTCCACGAACGTACGATAGGGACGGAACGACCAATGACCCAACCAACCCGCCGGCATGACGAGGGCCGGTTGGCGACCAGGGGCCTGCTTCGCGCGGATCACCGTCGCCGAGACATAGGCCCGCTCGGCCCAGAGTTAAGCCCCCTCCTCGATCACCAATTCGCCAGCCGGTTTGCTGTAGTTGCTGGCCGCCTGCATAGGCTCCCGGGCGGGCAGGCCGAGCGTGCTGCCCAACTGGTTCCGCATTTCCGCCCGTTGTTTCTCCCAGGCTTCCACCGTGGCCGGTATCGCGGGCAGTTGGTCTGCCAGTTGCGCTGCCCGATCGCCCAGGTATTCCAGGATCGAGGGCGACTCCTGGCCATGCGATACTTGGGCCACCGCCGCGACCAGCCAGCCGGCACACAACGCCAAACACGTGCTACGAAACATCGTCGAGTTCTCCTGAGGTGGGAGGTTCTGGGGGAGACGGGGAAGTTCTGTGGAAACCCCTCGTTCCCAGGCTCTGCCTGGGAACGCACTGCCGTGCCGGCTCCGCCGGCCATCATGCGAGGGCGGAGTCTCGCTCCGAGGCTGTGAAGAAATGTGCGAACACAATTCACGGTACGGTGGGCCAAGTACTGGCGGCCCACCAATGCTATGAAAATGGCCTTGCTTTCGCTGGTGGACCGCGAGTACTTGGCCCACCCTACAATTTCTTCACAGCCTCTCCCGGCGGGTTACGAGGCAGAGCCTCGTAACCAGAGCGAAGCCTTAGATGTATTCCCAGTTCTTCAGCCACTGGTAGTTCGGCGGCAGACTGGCCCAGGTCCGCTCCATGGCCCGGCCCAGTTCGGCGTGCTCCTCGACATCCAACTCGCGGCGTTCCTTGACGGCCAAGGCCACGTTGTCCACCTGCTGTTGGTTGATCATGCCGGGGATGGGGGCCGTGATCGCCGGGTTACAGAGGATGTACCGGATGGCCAGTCGGGCCAGCCGATGGTCCTCGGCTTCGTGCGGATTCCCTGGCGCGCTGTCGCCTTTGAACAGCGAGTTTCCAGCGAATGGCTTGATCCCAAAGAAGCCGCAGTCGCACTTCTTCACCGCCGCGAAGAACCCGGTTTCGTCATTGGGTAGCACCTTGGTTCCGGCCGTGTACGGCGTGACCACCACGTCGATCACGTCCGGGAAGGTCTCCATCATGTACTTGAGCCAAGGCCGATCGTGCGACGAGATTCCGGTTGCGCGTGCCTTGCCCGATTTCTTCGCCCGCCGCAACCCTTCGGCGATGCCGGCCGACTGGGCTTCGTTGTGCGGATAGATCCACTTGCCATCCTTGTCGCGGCGGCCATCCACGCCGCACACAATGCGGTACAGGTCCACGTACTCCTGTTTGCACACGCGCAACGAGTCCTCAAAGACGGCCATCAGCGCATCGCCCGTGCACTGGCTGGGGCTGCGGGCCTCGCGTTCGTACCAGGACCAACCCAGGTACATCTTGTCGCGTCGGCCTTCCAACGCCTTGCTATAGGCCTGGATCTCGGCTCCGGTGCAGGCGTCAATATAGTTGATGCCGCGTTCGATGCAGCGCGTGACTACCTCGTAGCGGTTCTTCTGGAAGCCGGGATCATTCAGGTTCGCGCTCAGCCAGCTATCGCCCTGGAACACGCCGGGCACCATGATGTTGACGCGTTTCCAATGGCCGCCCAGGCAAACGGCCGAGACCATCCAGCCGGTCCTGCCGCAGCGGCGGTATTCCATGTCGGCGTTGTAATTCAGGATCCCGCGCGTGTCGACTTGCTCGGCATTGCCGACCTGCACGATGCTTGGCAGGGATGCGCCCACTGCCAGCACGGCGGCTCCGGCGGCGGTCTGGTGAACGAACTGGCGACGGGTAAGACGGTCTTCGTGTAGCATGGTCGCTCCTTTACGGATAGTGGACGTGAAGGGAGGCAGATGTTCCTGATTGTCTCCGCTCTCCGCCGTCGTGTCCACAGCAGGTCGCACTCGCCCGAATTATTCCTTGGTTTGGTAGGGTGGGCACAGCCTAGGGTGATGCAAAGTTGGGGTTTGCGGATGAAAGCCATCGGGCAGGTATTGTTTACGGAAGTTGGTCGGCAAAGACGGTGGATGTTCCTGGTTTTGCGCTAGCCGCCTGTGGTTTGGGTCGTGAGCGGCAAGGCGCTAGCCGCCGGTGGCGTTCGGAACCGGCGGCTAGCGCCTTGCCGCTCACTCATCGCGTCCCCAACTCGGGGCGAAAACCTGGGATCGCGATCAGGGCGTTGTCCCGCGCTGTCATGTGCGCCCCTGCGGGGCAAGCAGCGAAACAGGCTCTCGCCCTTGCCATCGTCATCGTGCTAATTTCCCATGTCACCCCAACTTTGCATCGCCCTAGCCGGGGCCTACTTCTTACCTTTCTTCGGCGCCTTCTTCGCGGACGCAGCCTTGTATTCTTCCAAGGTCAGGTGTCCATCGCGGTTCGTGTCCAACTTCTGGAACGTCTTCATCGCTTTCGCCTTCGCTTCGCCCTCCTTCAATCCGATGTATTCGTCCGGCGTGACCTTGCCGTCATCATTCTTGTCCAACTTCCTAAAATTCGCTTCCGCCGTCGGCCTCCCCTTGCCCTTGCCATTGGCCTGTGCGGCCAGCAGGGCACTCCCCAGGAAACAGGCGAAGGCAAACGCAAATACTAACACCCAGACGCACTTCTTGGTCATACCCCGACTCCTCGGTGAATGGAATGCGCGAACTGCACCGCTACCACGCGCCGTTCGCATGGTCGGCGGAACACGCTTGGGCCGTTAGTATGGCTGCTGCCGAGTGGTGCCGCAATGCTCCGGGGTGGACGAGAACAAAGTCTCGGTTGGGTGTGGCACGTCCCCGAGCCTAAGCCAACGGGATCCGACAGATATTTCTACCGCGGCTCGGCGTACCACACGGCCGCCACGTCGTCCGCGATTGCGGTCAGGATGTCCTCGAACTCATCGGCCTGCCAATCCATCGGTTCCCGCGTCGTGACGCGACGGGCGGTTCGGCCTG
>JAPLNJ010000676.1 GCA_026692885.1 Planctomycetota bacterium
CGTCCAATACTTGCTGGAGCGGTATGGTCTGGCTGACACACGGACAAGATTCCTGATCATGGACCAGCGCCGCAGGTGCATTAGCGACGATCGACCGCTGCTGACGCTGGGACACTTCCAGGGCTTCTTTGGCCAATTCCCGGTTACGTTCCAGGCACGGTCTCCCCGTCAGGAATACTGGACACGCATTACCGTGCCAAAGTTGCTGCTGTCGTCAACTGAAACCACCCTTCAACGTCAGTTCCGCGAGTTTCGGGATGACCTTCCGCCTGACTCGGTCCCGCATGCGGCTCTGGTGATTCAATATCCCCATGTTCGCGTGCCGTCGAGCCTCGTGGTGCACAATGTGCTACCCCTGAATGCTAATGCGCCCGGTACCCACCTGCTATGGACCCACCAGGATGGCGACAAAATCGCCATCGAGACGCTGTCGGCGCTGTTGGACAATGTCGATCAAGAATACCCGCCTAAAGATTGGTGCTATTCCAGGGAGCATCCGGACTTCAGGGAGATCGCACCTCGAAAGGCTAGACGCCAACGGTAGGAGTGAGGCGTCAGCGGCAGATCCCCTTCCCCTTTGGCCGAATGCTGCCACACCGACTGATCGCCAGACTGTTCCGGGCTGCCGCGGCCACTGCTAAGACATCCGACGCTGTCTTCGCCGCTGCGCAGACGCCGATGCCTTCGCGTGGTACGACAGCACGGCCTGTCGGCCTCCGTGATGGTCCGTCACTGACCCTACCCCGCGGCTTCAGTGCGATGAACGAGATGGTGGGTCGTGGCGATCTTCTCGGCACTGCCTCACTACAGGGCAACGTGAGCCTATTGCGCTGCTTTGGCTCCTGATCAGTGACGTCGTTATCCACCTACCGACGCCATGTGATCTGGACACGCTGCCAGGCTCACGGGCCATTGAACGACAACCGGTCGGTGCCCTTGCCAATCGACGGTTGGAAGACTAACACTGAATACCGACGCGCGTCGGTAGCTTTAACTTCCTGCCAACGACCGAGGTTCTGGTTCGACGATACTGCGAGGCACGAGGGCCTGCGATCAGTTCTGCCTCGCCGCTAACAAGACGGTCTATGAGGTCACGGCCAGTCGTGCAAGAATGGTAAACAGGCTGTGCTAACCACTGGAACCGGATGGCTGGCACGGCACCAACCATCCGATTCGATCGTGTACGGAAGGAACCAAACATGCGATGGACTTCGCCCCCACTGTTTTCTGAACTGCGGCGGTGGAACCCGATGAGCCCGCCTGACTGGCGCTGGGATCGCGCAGGGCGTTTAATCGACGACGGCAGGTACGTCTCCCGACGACGCGACGACACGGAGACCGGGAGAGCCGTGTATTTCATACGGGCCTGGGACCGGTGTGAGACGGACCGTGACTTCGCACGCCTCGCGAGGCGCGAGCCCGAACTCTACGCCGCCCATGCCATCTACCAAGACAACCGGGATCTGCGAATGGTGCTGGAAGCCCGTCTCCTGGCCCGCCAGACGCCTGAGCAGGTGGCCCAGCGCGTAGGCGTGAGCGCTGCCGTGGTGCATACCTACACATCGGTCTTCTTCGACATTGCGGACAGGCTAGATGCACGGGACTGGATCTGCTGGTTCGCCATCGGCGTGAGGTCCCTTGATGGCCCCCGGGAGAAGGCACTCCCCGCCGTTGTCCGGCTGTGCGGCTACTTCGGCGGGCCGTTGGTGCTGGAAGCGGTGCTCAAGGAGGTACCCCGGGTCCCGGACCTGTTCGCGGAGCCTCCTGATCTGGCCACGATAGATGGCCAGATCGCTGCTCGGGTCCGGATGTTTTTGGCTGTGATGCTGCTCCCCGTCAACAAAACGACGCTTTCAGATTTGCTTAGATTGCGACAAGCCGGTGCGCAATCGGCCCCGCTGATGTCGTACTTGCCCGTGTTCGGCGGCGTTCTGCGTGATCTGGCAACCGATCTGCCCGATGAACTACTGGAAATCGTCGCCAAGGACCAGCCTGGATGCAGGGGTGGGGCAGACGCGGAGGTCCCCGTGAGTCAAACCCGGCAAGTTGCGTGATCGCGGTGAGCGCGGGCCAGCAGTTTCCCTGCCTCAAAGTGCATCCGCAGCCCGTTCGACGACGAAGCACACAAGATGTAGCACAACGGACCCCGAAATGAGCCTTTATGGCGTGGGAATCGAAGGCACCTGACAAACAATACTACTACCGTTCTGTACGGGTCGGCGGCCGTGTGCGCAAGCGGTACTTCGGGCGTGGCTTGGCGGGCAAGACCGTCGCCCAGCAAGATGCCCTGCGCCTCGCTGCTCGCGATGCGTGGCAGGTTGCAGTACGGCAGTGGGACGCTGCCGAGGCCGCATCGGCACGGCTCTTGGACGGTGCAGATCTGCTCAGCAGTGCGGTACTGCTGACGGCAGGGTTCGACCAGTCTACACGACACGCATGGAGGCCATCCAGAAATGCCCGACGAACTCCTTCCCGACCCTGCTGAACCGACCGCCGTGGACGAGCTGCGGAGCTTGGTTGCGCAGGCACGAGCAGGCGACGTGAGCGTGCTGCCGCTGCTGCGACAGACACTAGACCGGCACCCCCAGGTCTGGCAGCACTTCGGTAACCTTGCCGGTCACGCCGAACAGGCATGGCTCAAGCTCCTGGCTGGGGGCGATCTGTGCATCCTGGAGTCGGTTTCCCGGAAGGCCAGCGAGTTGCGGTCTGAACTGGCCGGGCCAACCCCCTCACCGCTTGAAAGGCTACTGGTCGACGCAGTGGTCGTGAGTTGGCTGGAGGCTGAATACTATACCATGGTCCTCGCGGCTGCACGCGAAGAAGGTTCCCCTCGCCAAGCCGAGTCGCTCCAGCAGCGTCGGACTGCCGCTCACCGGCGTCACCTAGCGGCGATCAAGACGCTGGCCGAGACACGGAAACTGCTGTCGTCCCCGTCCCCATCTGCCCGCGGGTCCTCGAAGTCAAGACGGCGGGGCGGGCTGAGCCTGCATGTCGACGAGGAAACGCCCCCGCTCTCGCCGCATGCGGATGCGTCACTGTCCGCGGAAGCCTCGGGCCAATGATGGATCTCTGACACGGCGCCCTAGACATGCTGAAGGTGCCGTGAGCGTGCCATGCTGTTCCGCCCCTCGCCCCCGATGTATATTGGCCGAGGTCAAACGGAACGGACGCCCCCTATGCTTCGCAACACCTTCGTGCATCTACCCGGTATCGGTCCACGACGCGAAAAGTCGCTGTGGGATCGTGGGATCTTGGACTGGCACCAGTTTCTGGCAGCGGCAGATGGCGGCATCCTGCCGGGACACAACCAGCAAGCAGCCCTGACCCTGGTACGTCAGTCCCTCGCCGCTGTCACCAGCGGCAATGCGGACTTCTTCAAATCGCTCTTGCCGTCAGGCGAGGCGTGGCGGCTTTATCCCGAGTTCGCCGACCGGGCGGTCTTCATAGACATCGAGACCACAGGACTATCCGGTTACGACGACCAAGTCACCGTCATCGGTGCGTTGGACGCAGGGGGCCTGAAGTTGTTTGTCCAGGGCCTGAACCTGGATCAATTTCCGGCGTACATCGAGCAGTTTCCGCTGCTGGTCAGCTTCAACGGGTGCCAGTTTGACGTCCCGTTTCTACGAGTCCACTTTCCCCATGCCCGGCTCGACCAGGCCCACGTCGACTTGCGGTTCGTGCTCGCCTCACTGGGCTACCGGGGCGGGCTGAAGGCCGTCGAGCAGAGGTTGGGGCTCCGCCGCGACCCGCTGATCCAGGGCGTGGACGGTTTCGAGGCTGTTCGTTTGTGGCATCGGTATCGCCGTGGCGACCGAGCAGCCCTGGAGAAACTGATCCTCTACAACCTGACGGACGTGGTGAACCTTGTCGAGCTGTCCGAGACAGCGATACGGCTCAAGTATCGCCGGGTCGCCTTCCCCGGTACCGTGCCGGACTGCGCACCACGGTCTACGCCAGCGTTGGACCGGGAAGTGGTCGCTGGTCACCTCGCCGCGTGCAGCCACGGCACAAGTTCTGTCACATCGACCAGGCCATGAAAAACGCACCCCATTTCTTCATCTCGGCGGCGCTGGGCATCCTGCTGACAGGTCAGATGGCGGTGGCGGACAACCTCGTCTCCAATGGCTCCGCGGAGCAGGTTGCCGCCAACGGGGCGCCGGAAGGATGGGGACTGTACGTCGGCGCGGGCAAGATGACGTTCACGGCGAGCCTGGAGGAGAAACGCACCGGCGAGCGGGCAGCCTGCCTGGAGCTGGCGGCCTGGCACACACCCAAGGACGCGGCCGATGCCGAGGCAAACCGGAGCGTCAGCGGGGCGATTCTCCTGGCCCCCAACAACGGATACAGCGCTGTGGGAGCGTTGGAGTGCGTGCCGGGCACCACCTACGTCTATTCGTTCTGGTTCAAGGGCAGCGTGCCCTCGGCCTCCGTCAGCGTGACCGACTGGCCGTCCGCTGAAGCCGACCACACGCAGCGTGTCCACCACGCTGTCACCGGTGGAACACTTCGCCCCAGCTCAACCTGGCAACGCTGCACGGGGACGTTCCGCATCCAAGAGGGCATCCACCGCTTCGCCTTGATGATCCACGCGTCCGGTAAGCAGCGCGACGGGTTCACGCTGGGCAAGCTCTACGTGGACGATGCTGAGATCAAAGCCAAGGGCTATCCCGATGGCGAACTGCGAGGGATCTGGTGCGGGCTGCCCAAGGCCCAGAAACGCGAGGAAGGTCTCCGCGAGATCCAGGAAACCCTCGACCGACTGAAAGCGTCCGGCTTCAACACGCTGTTCGTCTGGACCTCGTCCCTCTATCTCGCGGCCTTGGATAGGCCGCAACTCCAAGAGGCCGATCCCCAGGCGACTTGGGACGCGCTGGGGGAAGTGATCCGTGCCGCCACGGAGCGAAAGCTCCAGGTCCATGTCTGGTACTCACCCTGGATTTACAAGCAGACCAGCCGCGCCGTTGAGCTGCGAGACCATCCGGACTGGGCCGCCGTCAGTGCAAAGGGTACTGCCGACAAGGAGGGCATCTGCTTCGCTCGGCCCGATGGGCGGCAGTTTGAGCTGGACCTGCTCGGCAAGCTGATCGACCGCTACCCTGATCTGGCCGGGATTCACATCGAGGAGCCGGGCTACAACTGGGGCGAAGACTACTGTTTCTGCGACCACTGCCAGCAGCTCTGCCACCAGTGGTTCGGGCTGGACCCGCATAAGGACCCCGATGTTGCCAAGCCGACGCTGCACAACCTCGCGGCGTTCATGGGAACGGACTTCATGGCCCAGCTTCGCCAGTTAGTGATGGCCAAGCGACCCGAACTATGGCTGTCGGCCAATGGCTCCGGTGGTGACAATCCCGACTGGTACATCGGCCGAGACTGGACAACTTGGGCCCGCCGCAACTACCTCGACTTCTACGTCCCGCAGCTCTACACGCAGAGTCCCGATGCGTTTGGGCAGCAGGCCACCAAGACCAAGGCCAGATTGGGCGATTGCGATCTGATCACGGGGATGGCAGTAAGCTGGAGCGGAATCTACCCCGCGAGGCAGGACTCCAAGGTGATCCAGGCCGAGATCGCCGCTGCCCGCAGGCTGGGCGCCAAGGGGTTCGTCCTCTTCCACCTCGACCATTTCCAGGACGAGTATTTCCAGGCCATCCACGAGTCGTTTCGCGGCCGTGTCATCGAGCCAACGAAGTGATGAGGGAATGGATCGTGCTTGCGGCGTTGAGATATCGCAACTTCCGGCTGTTCTTCTTTGGCCAGGGAATTTCGCTGATCGGCACCTGGATGCAGCAGGTCGCCATGATCTGGCTCGTCTACCGGCTGGGCAACTCGGTGTTCCTGTTGGGGTTGGTGGGCTTTTGCAGCCAGATCCCCAGTTTCTTCCTGGCCCCCGTGGCTGGCGTGTACACGGACCGCTGGAACCTGCACCGGACAATTCTCCTGACCCAGAGTCTGGCCATGTGCCAGGCCCTGAGCCTGGCCGTGCTGACTCTGACCGGTACGGTTGCAGTCTGGCATGTCCTGGTCCTCAGCGTTTGCTTGGGGCTCGTCAACGCCTTGGACATACCCGCTCGGCAAGCCTTTCTGATCCGGATGGTGGAAGGGCGTGAAAGCCTGCCCAATGCCATCGGCCTGAACTCGTCGATGTTCAATGGGGCCCGGCTCGTGGGACCTACGATAGCCGGTTTTCTGATCGCGCTGGTGGGGGAAGGCGTCTGCTTCCTGCTGAACGCCCTGAGTTATGTGGCCGTGTTGGCCGCCTTGTTGGCCATGCGACTGCCGCGGCAAGCACCGGCCAAGCCTCAGCAGCATGTCCTGCACGAACTGCTCGAAGGCTTCCGCTATGCCATTCGGTTTCTTCCGATTCGCGACATCCTGCTGCTGCTAGCCTTTGTGAACATGGCGGCCATGTCGCTGACGGTGCTCTTGCCGGTCTTTGCCACGAAAGTGCTCCAAGGCGGATCGGACACGCTTGGCCTATTGACGGCGGCGATTGGGTTGGGCGCACTGCTTGGAGCCCTATGCCTTGCCTACCGCAAGAGCGTGCTGGGCTTGGGGAGGCAGATTGCCTGGGCCAGTGCCTTGCTCGGCCTGAGCCTCGTGGCGTTTTCGTTCTCCGCCGTGCTGTGGCTTTCGCTGTTGCTGCTGGTGATCGGCGGCTTCGCCGTAATGATGGAGACGGCGGCCAGTAACACGATCCTGCAAACCATCGTGGACGACGACAAACGGGGCCGGGTGATGAGCTTTTACGCCATGGCGTTTCTGGGGGCGGCTCCGTTGGGCAGTCTGTTGGCTGGTAGTCTGGCCAGTCACCTGGGAGTGGCCAGCGTCGTGCGACTGGGCGGGATCCTGTGCCTCGTGGGTTCGGCAGTTTTCGCGTGGCGGTTGTCTGTCCTGCGGGAAATCGTCCGGCCGATCTATCAGCGGATTGGAATCCTGCCTGATGTGACGTCCGGGATTCCGTGTGAGGCGGAAGTGAATGTGACCGAGAATGGCGAAAGCTGATCGCGGTGAGCCGCTGGGTGCTGCTCGTCCGCAGCGTGGCGGTCCGGTACACGGGGCCGTTGACGTTGCTGATCGTCTGGGCCATGTTGGTCGGGTTACTGGCCGACAATCCGTCGCCAGGTCGCTAGGCGGAGGCCCACATGAAGCTCACCATCAGTGTGCTCTTGGTTTGCGTCCTGAACTCGTTCGCGCTGGGAGCGGAACAGCCTCCTACGCCAGACGTGAGCACGCCCGCGGCGGCGCGGCCGGTCGTGGGCGCAATCCGCTGGGACGCGTGGTACGGACGCGGTTCGCCCGTCTCGGAAGTCGAAAAAACGCTGGGGCCGAAGAAGTACCATTTCCGTCTGCCGTTCTTCGCGAAAGTGATCTCCCCGGCCACCGTCAGCATCGACGGTGATTCGCAGCAGATCATGGAACAGGAAATCGGCTATGCCGCCAGTGCGGGACTGGACTACTGGGCGTTCGTCGATTACTGGGACCAGGGAAACCTCGGGATTGCGCTTCGGCGCTATCGGGCGGCCGGGGAAAAGAAGGGCCTTCGATTCTGCCTGATCGAGGAAGGCGGACGGATTGACCGAATCGGGACGTCCGGCTGGCCACGGCTGGTGACCTGTTTCAAGGACCCCCATTACCAGACCGTGCTTGATGGCCGACCACTCTTGTTCGTCTTCGGTCCCCCGAAAGTTATGGGCAAAAAAGAATTCGAGTCGCTTGCCGATCAAGTGGTCGCCGCGGGACTCAAGAAACCGTATTTCGTGTTCATGGGCTGGAATCCGGTGGCCGACGCTCAGGAGGTGAAGACGCTGGGCTTCGATGCTGTTTCCGCCTACGCGGCTGGGGCGGGATATCGTTGGGAGCAGTGGCCCTACGAACAGCTGACCAAGCACGTGCGCACCGCGTACTGGGAGGTATGTCGCCAGCAGCGCATTCCGACCATCACGTTTGCCACGGCGGGTTGGGATCCCAGGCCGCGCGTCGAGCACCCTGTCCCATGGGTCTCCGTTGAAGCTCGTCCCGACCCGACGCCGCCCGAACAGCAACAGCCGTTGCTAGACGCTGTGACGGCCACCCCGGCGCAAGTAGCCCAGCATCTTCGGGACGCGATTGACTGGACAAAAAACAACCGGGACCTAAACCCGGCGAACGCGATGATCGTCTACGGCTGGAACGAGAACGACGAGGGCGGCTGGCTGATACCCACTTTGAAGGCCGATGGTCAACCCGACAGCAGCCGCCTCGACGCAGTCTTGCAAGTCCTCAAGCGATGACTTCATGCGGACCCGGACCCGCGCGGGGCGTTGGTCCGCCGATTCTTCGCTGCCGTTTGCGATACTGCCCCGGCTCGTCTGACATGGTACATTGAGTCCGTCGACACGCAGCGGGCAAGCCCCTCCTGCCTGTAGCCGCATCCGTACCCTTGAAACAGGAGTCAGCAGATGAGCTTCCGGACAAATGGCCGATTTGATGTCCGCCTGGCAGAATTCGGCATGTTGGCAATCCTCGGCCTGACGGCGACGAACGGTGACGGGACGGCCTTATCCGCTGCCGGTCCTGCGGCTGAGACCGCGGCGGGCGATCGAACTCCATCCCCCGGATCAACCGGGTTTGCCGAGTTCACCGGCCGGACGGATGCGGTCGAGACCATCGAGGTAAGGCCGGGCGTTTCCGGATATCTGGTGAAGACCTTGTTCGCGGCCGGGCAGCAAGTCGAGCAGGGCCAGATGCTCTTCGAGGTCGATTTCCGACTGTATCGGGCGGCTTTGGAAAAGGCCCAGGCGGAGCTGATCCGGGCGAGAGCCGAGACGACTGTCGCACAGGCCGAGTTTGCGCGGACGAAACAGCTCTTGGCCACCCGTGGCTCTTCTCAGGCAGACGTTGAAAAAGCTACCGCCCAGCTTGGCGCCGCCGAGGCCACGATAAAGGTAGCTGAGGCGGAAGTGGACGTAGCGAGCTTGAACTTGGAGGCCACCCGTATCACCTCACCGATTACTGGTCGAATTGGCCAAGCAGCTGTCAGCGTGGGTAATTGGCTCCAGACAGGCACGTTGCTCGCCACGATCGTGAGCCAAGACCCGATCCATGTCTACTTCGATGTCGACGAGAAGCACCACCGGCAGTTCGCCCGGGAAGCTCGGCGGGACGAGGCTTCGGGCCGCGGCAAGTCGCCGGTGATTCCGGTTCAGATCGGCTTGGCCGACGAACAGGGTTTTCCCCGTCAGGGAACGCTCAACTTCCTGGACATCCGGTTCGATGCGGCGAAGGGTACCATTCGCTATCGAGCGGTGCTAAGTAACGCCGACCGCTCCCTGCTGCCTGGGCTATTCGTCCGTGTGCGGATGCCGTTCCGGCGTCCCACTGGTGCCGAAGGCGTAGAATCGTCCCCCGATGAATCCCCGCGTACGCCGCGATCTGGCAAGTAACGGCCGCAGGCCCGCACGGAGCGACTCGGCGACGACCGCGACGGCACGGGCCATCCCGCCTGGGAGACGCTGCCGGAAGTGGCCTCCATCGAAGCGCCGCTGGTGCAGCACGACGCTGGGTGGTTCTCGTCGGCTGGATTCCACGGGGGGATGTTGCACGCTGCTCTCCCCGTACCTTAAACTGATCCTCACGTGGCACCGGGAACACATTGCGGCTCCCAGACGCCCGGAATTCTCAAGCAATCAAGGGGGAAGGACATCGGCCGCGTGGCGGCCGCAGAGACAATTTGAACGACGCGTGAGCGTCAAGGAAACTGCTTCCTACCAAACGACCAACCTGAGCGCAAGCTCTTGACGCACAGAAGCAGCCTTGTGCCGCGCCCCGAAAAGGGGCGTCGGCCGGGCTGTTCTGTGCGCCTCTTGGTCGAGGTGGTAGGAGCGGTCTGGTGCGGACGCCCTTTTTTCGTTCTTGAGCGATCGCACGAAGACACCTCGACAAGGAACAATCGTGCCGTGCCCGACTCGTTGATCTCCAGCTACCAATCGCTTGGCTCCACCTCGTCCAGCCTGCTACAGCGCGTGAGGCAGAACGATCAGGACGGCTGGCGGCGGTTGGTCCGGGTGTACGGCCCGCTGGTGCTTTATTGGTGCCGCCGAGCAAGCGTGCCGCAAGACGACCGCGTCGACGTATTCCAAGACGTATTCCGGGCCGTTTCCCGGCACATCGGCACTTTCGAGCCGGAGAGGCCGGGGAGCTTCCGCGCGTGGCTACGCTCGATCGTCCACACCAAGGCGGTGGACTACTTCACCAAACGCGTCGAAGGGGCGGCAGCAGCGGGTGGAACGGACGCCTACCGTCGTCTGATGGACCTGGCTGACGAGCAGGGAACGTCCGAGTCTTCCTCGCTGGAACCCCCCGAAGAAATCTTGGTGCTCCGGCAAGCCCTGGCCCTGGTGCAATCTGAGTTCGAGCCGAAGAGCTGGGAGGCGGCCTGGCGCACGATCGTTGACGGGCGGACCGCAGGGGAGGCGGCCGAAGAATTGGGCATGACGCCCGCTGCCGTCCGCAAAGCCAAGAGCCGGATTCTCCAACGGCTACGGGCGGAAATGGACGGACTGCTGGATTAGACGGAACTGCAAACGCTGAGACAGAGGGATGTTGCGAACGGGATCAGCGGTGAATCACCCTCGTCCCAAGAAAGAGATGTCACACCCTGACTGTTCTTGTTGAGTGGAAGGCGAGCGTGCCGCCCGACGAGACAGCCTCGGTGGGGACATGCCGCCAGAGGCAATGCCCTCAACGGCCTTCCGGTGCCAAACCGCGGGAGGCCCCGCGCCCGACCGCTTCCGGAGACCCGCGAGGCCCCAGTTTAAGGACCGAAATCATGGACAAGTTCCCAGCTCCGTTGGCCGCATCGCTTATTGTCGGCGGCTTGGTGAGTGTTTCGTTGTTAGGGTGGTGGCCGCTGCTCGGCATTCTTGCGGCCGTAGGTACGGCTGCGTCCATTGCCAAAAGATGAACCGACATCCGCTAACCGGCGTCGACGATCATGGCTACCCCAACCTGTCCAAGCTCTGAATTGCTGGCCGACTATGCACTCGGTCGAGTCTCGGTCCAGGACTTGGAGCGGGTTGCGATCCATGTGGATCAGTGCCCGGAGTGCCAAGCCCAGCTGGAAGCACTGGAAAGCGTGAACGACAGCTTCGTTTCCAGGCTGCGTCAGCCGCTGCCGGACCTGCCCGATCAGGACTCGGAACTAAATGCCCTGATTGCCCAGGCCGAGGCGATCCGGCTGGCTCCTGCGGCGGAGGCGAGCGAGGCAGCATCATCGGACGCACACTCGGCGCCCCCGGCGTTGGAAACGGTGCTCCCGACTACGCTGGGTCAATATGAACTGCTGGAGATGCTCGGGCGAGGCGGGATGGGCATGGTCTACAAGGCCCGGCACCTGCGGCTGAAGCGGATCGTCGCCGTGAAGGTGATTTCCCCGCAGCGGCTGCCCGATCCGCACGCCGTCGCCCGTTTCAATCGCGAGATGGAGGCGGTGGGACGGCTTAGCCACGCGAACATCGTCCAGGCCACAGACGCAGGGGAGGCCGCTGGGCAGCACTTCCTGGCCATGGAGTTCGTTGACGGGCGAGACCTCTCCCAGTTGGTTCGTTGTGGCGGCCCGCTGTCCGTGGCCGACGCCTGCGAGATCGCCCGGCAAGCAGCCCTTGGACTCCAGCACGCCCACGGGCATGGCTTGGTGCATCGGGACGTGAAGCCCTCCAACCTGATGGTCACCCATGATGGCACCGTGAAGTTGCTCGATCTGGGTTTGGCCCTGCTTTTGGACATGCCGGGCGACGATGTGGGGCCGACAGGCTCCCAACAGATCCTGGGCAGTCCTGACTTCATGGCCCCGGAGCAGGTGCAGGATTCGCACGAGGTGGACGCGCGGACCGATCTCTACTCCCTCGGTTGCACGCTGTATTACCTGCTCACCGCTCGGCCACCGTTCGCTTCGCCACAATACGACACACGCCTCAAGAAAGTGTTTGCCCACGTCCGGGCACAGCCTACACCGATCCAGGAATTGTGCCCGGACATCCCTGTTGCGCTGGCCGAGTTGGTGACTCGTCTCTTGGCGAAGGCGGCCGGTGATCGACCTCAAACAGCTGCCGACGCAGCGGCTGCGTTGACCCCGCTGGCCGCTGGCCATGACCTCCCGGGGCTGGTCCTCGCGCGACTTGGTCCCACGTCGGCCGAGCCGTTCGTATCCCAGGCTTGGCCATCTCAGGCGGCGGCCTCGAACCGCCCGTCTTCGTTCGCACCCAACTTTCCGCACCTCCGCCGCACTTCGATCCTGCTTGGCCTCGGTGCTGTCGTGGTACTGGCGATCACCTGGGGCTACTGGGCTCGTCATTCGGCAATCCACACGCCCGCCAGTGCCGCGAACCACGAGCCCGCGCCACTCGCCGTCCAAGACGCTCCTGCCACGGGCCGGTTTTTCTTCAAGGGGACTCCCGAAGGTGCGGTCCTGCGAATCTCTGGCGGTCCCGATGGGCCGATCCTCGTTGACATGGATGAGCAGCGTTCCATTTCGCTCGCGCCGGGCAATTACCGCATCGAGATCGAACGCGAAACGAAGCCACACATGGTCATGCAAAAACAGGTGACGTTGGAAGCGGGCGAGAGCGCGACCGTCGTCGTCGGCCCGGCGATACCCATCCCAGACCACTTGGACAAGACGCACAGTGAATTCCAAACACTGCTGGAGACGGTGCGTTCAGGCAATCAGCAGTTGCAGGAAGAGAACCGACGTCGCGATGCCGAAGCCAGCCGCCTGGAGGCTGAATCACTTCCGCCGACACAGTGAAGGAACCGAACATGACGCTGATCAAGTGCCCTGAATGTGACCGTGACATCAGCGACCGGGCCAGAGCTTGCCCTAACTGTGCGCATCCCATGCCCCCTGGTGCTGCCCCTCGCCGCGCCGCAGCAGCTGCCCCGACGCCCGCGTACACGAACTACAGTGACTTCCGGGTGGCCGGGGAGATGGCATCGCTGTGGATCGGGATCGGCATTCTCCTCGTTCTTGCACTGTTGTCACTCTTCACTCAAATGTGGCTGGTACTTGCCTTCGTTCTCATTGGCGCGGCCATCTACATCTGGATCAAGCAGGGCCAGTTGCTCGGCAACGCAATCAAGGTGTCGCAAAACCAGTTTCCCGAAGTCAACGGGGTAGTTGAGCAGTCAGCACGTCGCCTCGGCATCCAACGACCTGACGTGTTCATCACGTACGATCCGATGATCAACGCATTTGCCATGGGGTTCTTGGCCAAGAAAAGCGTCGTCCTCCATTCCGCCCTGGTCGAGGCGATGACGCTGGAGGAACTTCAACAGGTCATCGGACACGAGTTGTCGCACATCAAGTTCGGTCACACAAGTTTGGGGGTCCTCACAAACGCGGCCGCGATAAACGTGTTTGGCGTCTCCCAGGTACTCAGTCTGGTGTTTCTGCGTTGGAGTCGTAAGGCCGAATACAGCTGCGACCGGGGTGGACTGATCGCTGGCCGCAACTTGAAGGCCGCCGTTTCGGCCATGTGCAAGATCGCTGTGGGTGCGGAGCTGTTCAAGAAGCTGGACATCGACCATTTCCTGAAACAGCAGCTGGATGTTGACCAGAACGAGGTTGCCAGGCTCAGCGAGACGCTGATAGGACACCCATACCTGGTCAAGCGAATCCAATCGATTAAAGACTTCCACAATTCGGCTCAGTACGCGGCCCTGACCGCGCAGAACACTGCCCCATAAGGCGCACCGCCCACACCGGACGGTCGCCCGCGAATGATCCAACGCCTTTTGTCGTGACAACGGACAACGGATTGTAGCGACTTGCCAGAACCGGCCGTGGAGCAGGTCGCGTCAACGTGATGCCAGAAGGGCCGGTGCGGCCGACGTTACTTCTAGCGCAGCGAGTAGAGAGGATGTGCAATGGCCCTAATCAAGTGCTCAGAATGCAGGCGCGACATCAGCGACAAAGCAACGGCGTGCCCACACTGCGGCTGCCCTGTGGAGATCGTAACCGCGTCCCCTGTGGAATCGGCAACGCCGCATACGCCACCGCCCGTTTCCCAGGGAACGACGCGCATAAACTGGATCCCGGTCTTGGTCATTTACGTTAGCGCGAGTGTTGTCGGCTTGCTGACGGACTTGGTCGAACTCTCAGATGGCGCCGACGCAGCGGTCACTCTTATGCTCTTGTCCGTGCCGCTGTTCATCCTCCAGGTTGTCTTCTTCTGCATTCTCCATTACCGCTGCTGGAGAGCCTTGCCGGAGGACCGACGAGCCACAACGCCAGCAAGAGCGATTGGGTTCATGTTCATTCCGTTGTTTAACTTCTACTGGGCGTTTGTCACTTGGCCGAAGCTCTCCGTTGGGCTATT
Source organism: Planctomycetota bacterium (assembly GCA_026692885.1). The sequence continues at coordinate 14,361 of JAPLNJ010000676.1, forward strand.
GCAATGGCAAAGAGATGTCGGCGTAGACCGCCCCGACGATACGCGGAACATGGCGTATGCCTATGCCGTTCTCATCATAGGTGCTGTTACCATCAGTTGGATGAGCAAATGGCTTGGCATTCTGATCAGCATCGCAGATGTGGTCGTGTTTGTCCTGTACTATCGACAGGTGGTTTCGGGGTTGAACCGGATGCTTTCACATGGCGCCGCGCCAGTGAGCGGGGCATGAGCGACATCGCGACTGGTGCTGGAGGTTGCGATTTCTGAGTCGGTTGTCGAAGGGGTAGATCACATGGCTCTTGTCAAGTGCCCGGAATGCGGTCATGAGGTAGACGAAGCAGCGGTGGCGTGCCCGAACTGCGGCTGCCCAGCGTCGGAGTGGAAGACGCCGAATGCAGCCGATTGGGCCGCCGATGACGGTTTCGTAGACTACTATGCGATTCTCGGCGTTTCGTCGGATGCGACCGTAGCACAGATGGCTCAAGCCTATCGTCGGGCTGCATTGAAGCACCACCCCGATCGTGGCGGTTCGCACGAGGACATGGCGCGGGTGAACGAGGCATGGGAGGTCCTTTCCGATCCTGACAAAAGGCGCGAGTACGATCAGTTGCGCACGCAGGTGCCGGATTCAGGTGCTCGGGCCGGATGGACCGAGAAGACGGAGGATGTACGGCGCAGAGCACAGGAGTATCCCCGGCAGTGGAGTGATTTCGAGCGATGGATGCACAAGTTCGTGGACGACGTGACGGCGGCCGATTACGGCACAGAGAAGCTAGGGCCTGCCACTTTCCCCACGGCTGGCAGAAGCGTATCTGGTTGCCTAATGATTGGCTGCGGGGGAGTCCTGGGACTCGTGGCGCTCCTGGCACTTATCGTATTCGTTGAAACGGGTGTGAATGCAGCTCTTCCTGGCGCCAACGCGCACTTTCAAATGCCACAGTTGTTTTGGATAGCCGCCGTTCTGATGTTTGCGTCCGGAGGCGCTTGGGTAGGCGCGAAGGCACACAAGGTTCTCAGGGACGCGATGGAGGGCAACCGGCGTGCCAGGGCATCATCCGCGGCAGAAGGCACTCCGGCAGGAGGCAGCGGCGGGAACCAATCGGGAAATAGCGGGATCCACAACCGTGCCCCTGGCCAGCAGCCCGTCATGGCAGAAGTCGTGACGCAAGACACCCTGAGGTGTCCTATCTGCAATCAGTCGCTGCGAGTGCCCAAAGTGGGGGCGGAGATCACCGTTACTTGCCCGAAATGCAAAAGCAAGTTCAATCACAATTCGTAGATCAGCCGCTTTCGCGTATGTGCCATCGCTAGTCTTGCTGGGTGTGGCAGGAATGACATGCTTCTTTGTTGTTCGTCACCGCGGCTGATAGGTAAGAAATTGCGCCCGCTACGACTTATCCGCCGACGCCAAGACACCCGTCCTGCCTCGCCGCTTCACGCAGCAAAGGCAGGACGGGGAAATCACTTCTTCATCGGCACCGGTTGCACTCCGGCATGCCGACGACCGATCCCGTAGCCAGTGTCCGGCCGCTCAGCGCGAGCACGGACGACCAACCGGGGTGCGGAGTCGACAACGATGATTCTACGACGGTCGCGGCGACCGCCGACGCGGCGGGCGGTCGTGTGCCAAGCGGCGCGACAAGTTCAGTCGACAGGGCGAGATCTTGATCGGGCGAGCCCCACCGGCCAGGTAGCCCAGGCACCCAATCGCAGCCACAGCGGCAAAAGCCAAGAGACAGTTCATGCGAGTGTTCCTTTCCATTCGTGAAAGTGACGAGAAATACCGGCCGCAGGAGCGGCGACGTGTGAGGCAATGCGATAGTCGCAGTGCCCGGGCCGTCGCCACCGCGACCGAGTGTTATCGCTTCGGCCGCGATGTGATGTAGAGCGCGGTGCCTACGGCGGCCAGGATACCCACCAACGGCCATATCCCCAGTAGCGGACCGGCGACGATCGCACCCACAACCATGGCGAGGGCTAGATCATCGGGAAAATCGTTCATTCTGCATTCCTTTTGCGAGGGGAGGTGGGTCTCAGATCAGCCGTTCCAGTCGCGGCAGTGACCGGTGGCGAAGTCGCACATGCCGCAGTGAAATCCAGGCCGGTAGTTGAACCGGCCACGGTCCAGGGCATCGAGATACTCCCGAATTACGGCAAAGAGTCGGCGGAAGTGGGCATCTGTGCGGGCCGGGTAACCGTGGAATTCGATCTTCGGTACCTTGGTCTTCACCAGCGACCGAATCTCCAGCCCGACCTCTGTCTGGGCTGACAGTTGCCTGAACAGGTAGGCGTAGCTGGTGAGTTGCATCTCGTGGAGCACTTCCAGCGCCTCTCTGCTGCGAGCCGAGGTTTTGAAGTCCGCGATCACGGCGCCACCCGGGCCGTCGACGATCAGGTCGATCACGCCGAGGAGCGGGATACCGAGGTCCTCGCCGGTCCACGGATCGACCAGCGGGGCTTGAGTGGTGACTTCCACCGCCAGCGGCTTCTCGTCAGTCGGTGCATGGCCCAAGTACGCCGTCACCAGGCCCACGGCCTGCTGCTGCAACGCCTGCTCGGCGGTGGCCGAGTCGAACGTCATGTTCTCGGCGTCAATGGTCTGCCCCCAACCCTCCAGCATGCGGCGGCACACGTCTGCCGCCTCCAGGGTGACACCCAGGTGACGGTGGCGATAGAAGACTTCCAAACCGGCATGAACCACCTTGCCCAGGAACAGGCTTGGTGTCGTTGGCTGCCGGAGACCTTCCACATATTGGAGGCGGAACGCCAAAGGACACGTGAGCCACTTGCCCAACCGGCTGGGACTGATGTACGCCCAGACGCCGCCCCGGCCGATTTGCGGCTCTTCGCAAAGTAGTGTTTGGGTTGTCATGGCGTGGCAGCCCCTCCCAACACGGTATCGAGGTCGATCTCACCGGCCTTGATTCCTTTCAACGCGTCGATCAGCCCGGAGGCTTCCAGGCTGGTCAGACCGACGACGGGCTTGGAGAACATCTTGTTGGCGAGGGCTTCGAGACGGCGGACGCCGAGACCTTTGATGTGGCCAGCGAGCTGCCGGACATACGTCATCTGCTTCTCGCTCGCCGGGTGGCCATTGCCGTTACTCTGGCCATTGCTGCTGTTGCCGTTGTTCTGGCTGTGGTGTCCATTCCCGCTGCTCGGGCTCGTGCTGGCGTTGGCGTGTGTGACGTTGCCGTTTGAGCCGTTGCCGCCATTGCTGTTGGAAGCCGGTTGCGGCTGTTGCGGCGGGGTGCCGCCGTTCAGTTGCGATTCCACGGACGCCTTGGCCAGCTCGAACAGATAGTCAATCTTGGCTTGCAGCTTCTCCGGTTCGCGGACGACGCCGGACTCGACTTCGACTTCCAGGTTCACGCTGGCGCCGCGCGAACCGAAGTTGGCTTCGCCCACCTTGCGGTTGAAGCCGATGTTCAGTTTGAGCATGGGCTCATTCTCCTTCGCTTGTTGGTGTTGATGCGGATGCTAGGACGCCCGAACAGTGTGTCCGGGCGTCTGGATGACCGACGACGCCTGGATTCACGAACGCGAATCCAGGCGAAATCGCGATCTGACGGGTGACCACCGGAAGAGGACTGAGGGACGCGTTACGCCCCGACCTTCTGCAACTGCCGCAGCGAGGCCAGCGTGGTCTGTACGAGCCGGGACTCACGCTTCTGCTGCTTGAGGCTGCGGATCAGTTCGTTGGCTCGGACAACGGCCACACGCAAGGCATCACGGAACGCGATGGCCTGCTCGATGGGCGACGGTCTCTTGGCCGCCGACGAACGCTTGGCCTTCGTCGCGGGTTTATCGCCGTTGGACGGGAATTGGGGGATGGGGTCGGACACGGTGGTCTTTCTCCTTGGTTGTTGGGGATGCCCGCTCGCGTCATCATGCTGATGCTGAATGGACGGGATGCGGATGAGATCGGGGCCGCTGGGAATCGCGGCCCCCGGCGCTAAAAGTGCCCACAAGAACTGTCGGTTGCCGTCGTCGCAGAGCACGGGTTGCTCGTTGCCGTACAGGTACACTTCGCGGAATCCGAGCCGGAGGGCGCGCAGCAGGTACTCACGGTTCGAGTTGATCGTGATGGGATCGCCTTCGAGCCGCGAGTTCGACAACGTCAATTCAGTTGCCCGCGACTGATCGGCGGCCCTGCCGCGGATCAGCACTTGGCCGTTCAAGTCGAGAGTGATCGGGCGATTCGTTTCTTCTTCGCACGGCAGCCGGAGCAGGGCTTCGGTCAGAAAGTCGCCGTCGTCTGGGGCGAGACAGAGACGCGAGATCGCCGTACGCGGATCGGCGAAGTGCCGCATCACGTCTGGGAAGCGAGCGTCCTTCTCCAGCCTGAGGCTGATCGCCCAGGGGCCGGTCTTGAAGGTCACCCAGTCCTCCGTCTTCCCGACGTGGATCGGTTGATCGCCGGGCAGTTCCCGGCAATCGAAGACGCTCGAGGCCGGGACCAGCAGATCTTCCGTACACGGAAACGCGAAACCGGACTGCACCAACGCCTGCTGGCCATCAGTGGCGACGATCTTGCCGCTCGTGCCGCACAACTGCACGCAGCTCAGCGCGAACCGGTGGGGCTGATTGTCGGTAGTGGCCGCCGCGTCTCGCAACGCGGTCCACAGCGCCGGTTCGTTGCTGGCGAACGTCTCCGGCAGCAGCGGGAACGGCGGCAGCGTATCGTCAGGGGCCGACATGGCGAAATCTAGGACGACGGGGACACGTTTGTCGGTCCACGACGCTGTGACCTTGTCGGCAACGCTGAAATCCAGTTGGACGGGATCAGGACGGCTGCCTTCGCAGGCAGCCAGCAGGTCCAGGGGCACCAGCGATTCGACAGCACCGCCCTGGTAGGCAGTCTGGTACTCGACGGCTGCGTGATGGCACATGGCACGCATGCGCAGCGTGTCACCGTCAGCCATGAACAAGGCCCGCTGGCCGTAGCCTCCGTGTGCCTTGCCGATCCCGGCTCGGCGAAACACGGCGCGCAGTTGGCGAGCCAGGGAACGTGTGATTGTGATCAAGGTTGGGGACTCCTTGGGTAGAAATGAAGACCGGCACGACGCGTTGAAGGATGCGGCGCGCCGGTCTTGGGGAAGCAACAAGGGTGGCCAGACAACGGGCAGACATTGGCGCCGTTTGTCGTCTGTGGCTTACTCGGCCGCGGGCTTGCGACGGCGGCGGACGGGTCGGACGGGTTCGACGTCGTCGTTCTGATCCCAATCCAGCCACGCGGGCGGGATGTCACTGGGTTCGGGATCGAAGTGGACTTCACTGGGGTCGGCGATGCCGAAGCCGTGGCGGCGGATTACGGACGGGGTCTCGCCGGTGGCGAATGCCACGGCGGAGTCGAGATCGCGTTGGGTCATTACTGCACCTCCGGTGGTTGCTGGATAGAAAACAGCCACGTCCCCCGCCAGGAGGCCGTGGCGAGAGACTGGGTAAAACAGGTTGTTTTCGAGACGGGCTGGAGGCAGCAATCTCCGAACCGGCACCGTCAAGAACCTCCCTGCGTTCTTGGTTTGCGCCAGAACGAGCGCAGACTGGTTGACCGGCTCCAGGGGCCGGATTGGTCCCGGACGCGTCTGGCGCTTTTCCTGGGCTTTTCCGGGGCTGGCCTGCCAGCAAGACGCGGCTGGCAAACTGGGCAAGATCGCGTGCAGCAACTGGCTCGGTCTCAGGACGCCGGGGCAATCAGCCAGCGCGACTCCAGCCACTGCCGCTCGGCGTCCAAGGCTTGGCTGCGATGCGGGTAGGGGCCGATCCGTGGCCCGGCGACGGGAGACATTTCCGCCCACCACTGGCCATGATCGTCGGGCTCGACCTGCGATGCTCGCGTGATGGTGGGGCTGCCAAGGACAGCGAGGTCAATCTCCTCGCCGTAGATGCACCGGACGGCCCCAGTGGGCGTGATGACGAGTTGCATGGCAATCACCCTCACTTCGGCCGACGCAGGATGTTGCGGCGCGGGCGGTCCACCAGAAGCGTATCGAGCACGTTTTCGACCTGCGTGAGCTGCGTAGCCACACGCTGCCGCACTCCCTGGCTGTCCCGCAGCGTCCGCGGCTCCACGCCGCGGATGACCTGCTGGCACTGGGCGACCAAGTTGTCCAGCTGGTCGTTGGACCGCACGTTCAGCTGGCGGAAGCGTTGGAAAAACTCCGTGAGGTTGCCGATGGCGCTATCCCTGAATACCTTCGGCTTGGAATCGACTTGGCCAGTCAGCCGCTCCGTCAGGTGCGAGACCAAGTCTTGCAGCTCCTCGATAAACGCCTGCTCCGCGAGTTCAACCGCTTCGTCGAAACGAGCGGCGACCCGCTCGCACTCCTGGCGATACAAGTCCGGGCTGAGCTGCTGCAAATACTCGGGCGGCTCCAACGCGGGATAGTCCCAGGCAACCTGGAACAACCCCAGCAGGCTCGTTGGGTAGTCGGCGGGGTTGTAGAGCGATCCCAGCCGGTCGCGGGCAGCCGACTTCAGGGCGGCGAAGTGCTGGTCGAGTTGCCGAACGGCTTCGGTGAGTTCATCCCTTAGCGACTCGATCTGGGCGTTGAACGTCTCGATCTGGTCCTGGCGGATCAGGCGGATGCCGGGCTCCGGGTACGGCAGCGACATCGACTTCCACAAGGCGATGATGCGGCCCTTGATCGCCGTGACAGCCTTGTAAGCCGGATGCGTGGTGTCCAGCAGCTTCTTCCCGGCCGACAGGAAGGCTCCCTCGGCACCGAACGTGTCGGCGGCTTGGGATTTCTGTTCGCTGGTCAACGTCTTGCGGACCCCGAGCCAGCTGAGCGACACTCGCACGGCCGCCATCGTGGTCCGCAGCCGCTGCGAAGGCGAGGTCGATGGGCGGACGATGGGTTCTTCGAGCAGGGTGGTTGTCATTGCGTGGAATCTCCGTGATTGTGGGGTTGGGGACGGATCGTGAACACAGAATCGACTGGGTTGGGCCGCATGGAACGCGGCCTACGCCAAGGCCAGGCGGCCGGAGTAACGGGCGTGATCGGCCCAGGTGTAGCGGATGCCCAGTCCTTGGACCTTGTCCGGATCGTCGCCGCGGAAGTGCTTGCCCGACCGATAGCGGCCTTCCAGGGCCAAGGCACACGCATGGAGATCCGGATGCTCCGCGGCCAAGTCCGCCAGCTCGGCCTTTTTGCACGCCGGGCAGTAGAAACAGGCTGACTTGACCGGCACCGGCAGGCCCGCGTCGGCGATCAACCGCTGGCACGCTTCCCGGTTCAGCTCCCAGTCCATGAGCGGATACCAGTAGTCGTACTGCGGATCATCGCCGCGGTCGGCGTAGCGACGGCGTTCCTCGCCCGCCTCAAAGCCGATCAGCTTCCGCACGCGACCACCGCCTTCCCAACAGTCCTGGGCAGGCAGCCAGTGCTCCACAACGCGATCCTGCGGCATCCGCTTCCACTTGATTGAGCAGCCCTTCTTCCGAAAGGCCAGGCTGGGCAGCGTGAAGTTGCTCCAGCAGTTGCCGTACAGCGTGTCGTAGGGGGCGATGGGCGGGATGTAACGCACGACTTGCAGGTCCGGGAAGTCCACATCCCGAAGCCACTGCCGGATGATGGGGGCGTAGAGATAAGTGTCGGGTTTCTCGCCGCCCGTGTCGGCGAACAGGATCAGATCGGGCCGCACGCCGCGTTTCTGAAGTCCGACAAGCATGGCGGTGGAATCGACGCCCATGCCGTAGGCGACGACCCGAGGTGGCTCATGGGGAGCCGAAGAATGGAACAGGTTGAGTTGCTGCATAAAACGTCCTCAAGAAACGAAAACAGCCCCGTTGGCCGGAGAACCGCGGGGCTTGGGGCGGAAAGTCGCTAGATTGTGTTCCTGTATCGCAGGGTTACAATGTGGTGCTGTGTCGGCTGGGGAATTCCGCTCGATTCATCCATTGCCCGGCACTGTCGTGACTCAGTCGTCATCGCGTGAAGGAATGAATGGTGAGTCGCGCTAGTCCGACGACAGCCATCACCGCACGGGGTTATTCCCACCGCGATGGGACGGACAAGCCAAAGTGATTGCGAACAACCGTCCTCGTCGTTGACGGGTACGACCGCCCTTATGATTTCCCAAGGGGTGGGGAGTAGCCATGAGTGCGCCAAGATAAGCTGCTGCAAATCAGCCGGACAATCCGGCCTGGCCAAAGGCTAACCACCGGGTCAGAACAGAACTTTGCACGTAAGGAGGTAACGAATTACGCGAAG
>JAPLNJ010000677.1 GCA_026692885.1 Planctomycetota bacterium
CGTACATATTTCAGTTTTCGCGGTGGTGTGCCCAAGTTTTGGGAAAGCCTGCTGCCCGCTAAAACTTAAATCTGTACTTCTGACCCCAGCTGGCGGTCCGTCTATGCGAAATCGTAAGATCCCATGCTTGACATCGACAACCCCGAAAACCGTTTGGCACTCGTGTTCCGTCGCACTTCGGTTGGCGAATGTTCGCGTTGTGTGACTTGGTCTTACTCCCGGCGGTGAATTCCCACCGCCGACGGAGGATAATTGCGCACGTCCCACTCGCCCAACGGCGCCAACAGTTGGAAGTCGAACCGCCCGTCCGCTTCCACGACGAACCAACTCTGGGGGGGCGAGTGCTCGTGAACGGTCCGGATCAGGCTCAGCATCTCCTCTTGCCGTTCCACATAGAAGTCGTACGGCGGTGAACAGAACACCGTCCACGGCTGCGCCGGTAGGCCTTGCCAGGGCTGTCGGCACACCCAGGCAAACACGCTCGCGGCCACCACGGATGTTTGGGGCGTGACTTGCAGGGCGGCAGCGTTCTGCTCGATGATCCGAGCCGTGGGGAAATGCTGCTCGATGAACGTGGCGCTGACCGCGCCGCGACTGACGGCCTCCAGGCCCAAGGCCCCCGTGCCGGCGAACATGTCGATGGCGTGGGTGTCCCGGACCGCGCGGCCGAGCAGGTTGAAAACCGCCTCGCGAACGCGGTCTTTCATCGGGCGGGTCCGCAGGTCACCACTGTACAGGAGGTGTCGGCCTCGGAAGTTGCCACCAATGATACGCAAGGGCTTCTCGGCGACGCGTCGCTCAGCGTCGGATGAAGGCTTGCTGCTGCGTGAACTTCTTTTGCCGGACATCGTAGTGACTGTGAAAGATGGTGACTGTGAAAGCTTGGGACGCGCCGGGGCATCCGCTCGTCGTACGGACTTCAGCCGGTCGCCTGACGGGCCAAGGCCCGCTCGCCGAACCGCTGGCGGCTCGTCGCCGCCTAAGCATCCGACGAGGCCCACGGCTGATTTTCGCCCCTGTGGCGCCTTTTCTCCGCGGGAGAGTATGCTACCCTGTACGGCTTCGGCGAAAAAGGCTGTCCTGGAAAAAAAACTTTGTTCTTTGTTGGGGAGGATTGGTTGATGTTCCGAAGCGTATCCCACTTTGTCCATGCCGGACTGGTCGTTGGTCTGGTATGCTGCCTGTCCGGGGCGAACGCTCAGTCCGAGCCGAGTTCCGAGGAGCAGCCCAAAGTCGCCGCCGAGCCGGCAACGCCCGCCGCCAAGGCAGAACCTAAGGCGGATGCGCCAGCGGCCCAACCTGCCGGGGATCCGGCCGAGGCTTTCGCGGCGAAGATGACCGAGTGGAAGAATGTGCTCAAGGAACTGCGGAAGCTAAAATCGGATTACGCCGCGAGCGACCGGACGAAGGCCGCCGAGATCGAGGCCCAATGGAATGAATTGGTGGCCAAGGGCGAAAGCTTGGTCGGCGAGTTGCGCGAGACGGGAAAGCGAGCATTCTTGGCTGCGCCCAACCAAGACCACGAGATTATGCACTTCCTGACGAAGTTGATCATCAGCGAGGTGGGACGCGACGACTATGAACCGGCCGCCGAGTTATCCCAGGCCCTGATCGAGAACGGCTGCACGGAAAAGGATCTGTACAGCCCTGCCGCCATGGCCGCCTATGCCACAACCGACTTCGACAAAGCTGAGAAGTACCTGAAGAAAGCTCAAGACGAGGGAGCCACATCCGAGTCGGCCAAGACCCTGCTAGAGGGAATCAAGGACTACCGTGAATACTGGCGCAAGGAGCAGGAGTTGCGGAAGCAGGAGGCGGAGAAGGATGACCTCCCGCGCGTCACGCTGACCACGAACAAGGGTGACATCGTGGTCGAATTGTTCGAGAACGAGGCGCCCGGAGCGGTCGGGAACTTTATCAGCCTCGTGGAAAAAGGTTTCTACAACGGTACCGTGTTCCATCGCGTGCTGCCGGGCTTCATGGCCCAGGGCGGCGATCCGAAAGGTGATGGCACCGGCGGGCCGGGTTACAACATCAAGTGCGAATGCCAGCAAGAAAATTTCCGCAAGCACTTTCGCGGCAGCCTGAGCATGGCCCACGCAGGCAAGGACACGGGCGGTTCGCAGTTCTTCCTGACCTTCGTGGCGACCGCGAACCTAAACGGTAAACACACCGTGTTCGGTCGCGTGGTCAAAGGCCTGGATGTGCTCGCCAAACTGCAGCGCATCGATCCGGAAGCCAAGAGCGCCAAGCCCGCGCCGGACAAAATCATCGAAGCCAAGGTCCTTCGCAAACGCGATCACCAGTACCAGCCGAACAAGGTTGAGTAACGGTCTGGAGCTGGGGAACAGAAAGCCAGCTGCTGCAGCGTTGGGACATGATCGTAATCTTGCGAGAAGCTACAGGGTGGCTGGGGGCTGAGCCTAAGCGAAGCCCCAGCGACAGTGGACTGGGGCTTCGCTTAGGCTCAGCCACCAGCCACCCGCATCGTTGCCAGCAATGACAGCAGTTCGCAACGTTGCGATCAAGGTCCCTGTTGTGTAGGTCAGGCTTTCCAGCCTGACGTTAGGCTGGA
>JAPLNJ010000678.1 GCA_026692885.1 Planctomycetota bacterium
CAGCAATTGCTGATCAATCCCGCCATCGATCTGGGCGGACAACCCATCGGCAAGCTGGCCACGATCGAGAACGTCTACGATTTGGTGAAGGGCAACATCGACAGCGAAATCCGCGACAAGATCGAACGGATCCCGGCCGACGTCGATCATCCCCTGGCCCAGGCCGTGGCCAAGTCGATCTGCCTGTTGCAGTTCGTGCAGAGCATCCACCGCACGGCCGAGAACATCGCCGCGACGCTGCATCCCGCGGTGGACGCGGACTCGCTGCTGCCGCCGGTACGGGAAGCTCTGGACGCCCTGGAGCGTGCCCATAAGGTCCGCAAAGGCGACAACGGGTATCGCATTCCCACCCCCGCCGAAGACGACTGGCAGAAGCAGCGTGTCGGCCTGAAGCCCAAGCCGGCCGATGTGAATCGCATCCACGGCGAAATCATCGAAGGGCTGTGGCAGCCCCAGCCGGCCCACAACTTTCTGGACACCAAGCTGTTCAAGGCCAGTCTGCACCTGAACGGCCGCCCCCGCATCGACGGTGACATCGCCGTGCAGATGTATCTGGCGGAGCCGGGTCAGGACTTCGGCCAGCGCGTCGCCGAGGCTCGCGCGCGCAGCCAAGTCGAAGACAAGGCCGTCTTCTGGGTTGTCCCGCTGGACGATCGTATCGACCAGGCCACCGTCGAGGTATTTCGTTCCGACGAGATGCTGACCCGCAAGGAACGCGGGGCCCAGACCAAGACCGAATTGGGTCTGGTGTCCGAGGAAAAACGCAAGTTGACCAACACCCTACGGCCGGAACTTCGACAGCTGCTGAAAACGGCCTGCCTGAAAGGCACGGCCTACTTCCGCGGCAACGACCGCAGTCCCGGCGACGATGCAACGGAACTCGTCGGGACGGCGGGACAGTTGCTGCAGGAGGTCCTGCCCCGCGTCTTCGACAAATACCACTTGGCGGCCGCCCGCGTCCAGAAGAAGGACTTGGACGCCCTGACGACCAGCGAGAACCTGCACGGCCTGACGCCCGTGTTCTCGGCCTTGAACCTGCTGAAAGACGAGAAAGGCAAGCCCGTCTTCGAATTGGCCAGCGGCCCGTTGGCCGAAGTTGTGGCCCGCATCGAAAGCCACCACAGCTATGGCAAGGCCGCGTCCGGAAAGACGCTGGCGGACGAGTTGGGCAACGAACCCTTCGGTTGGTCCTTCGAGGCCGTGCAGTTGTTTGCCTTGTGTCTGCTCCGAGCCGGTAAGGTCAACGTCAAGAGCAAAGGGCACACGATCGAATCGGCCCTGAGCGTCGAGGCCAAGAACGTCTTCAGCAACAACAATCTGTTTCGCTCGGCGTCGTTCGAGCCGAAGCAGAAGGTCGTGGATTTCCCCGATCTGGTCAAAGCGGCCGATGCCTTCCAGCAGACTTTCGGCAAGCAGATCGCCGAGTTGGAACAGGGCGCCGTAGCTCGGTCGATCCGCGACGAACTGTCGGCCCGCGAAGACGAAGTACGGGATCAGGAATTGGTTCTGCGCACCCATCGCTTGCCGGGCAGCGAGGTGCTGGCCGGTGCCGTCGACCAGATGCGGGCGATTCGCACGGGGAGCGACGAGCAAGCCGTTCTGGGCTTCAACGGCTCCCACGCTGAAATCAAGGAGGCTATCAAACGCTCGCAACAGCTCGCGCAGACGCTGACGCCACCGGCACTGCACACCCTGGGGACGACCCGCTCGGTCCTGGACCAACAGTGGTCGTTCCTGAAAGGCGAACCGGAAGTACCTGCGGGGCTTTCGGAACGAGCGATCGAGTTGACGGACCTGCTGCAGCGGGAGACGTTCTTCGAGCAACTGCCGCGCATTGACCAGCACACGCACGCCATCCAATCCGCGTACACGGCATGTCTTGATGCCGCCACGGGCACCCGCCGTCAGGCCTACAGCACGGCGTTAGAGTCGCTGCGGGCGACTCCCGGCTGGGAACAACTCGACGACGACCTGGCGCAGCGAATCGCCCAGCCGCTCAGCGATCGAGCCACTAACGATGTTCCCCGAAACACCGCGATTCCCCAAGTGCGGGCCGAGACCGACGCCTGTCCCAAGCTGTTGCACGACGCGATCGAACAAGTCCGTCGGGCCGTGGAAGGGGTCCGGATGGCCCAGGTGGATGCCGGCTCCTATTTCAAAGACGGCATTGAAACCGAAGAGCAACTCGACGCGGCGCTGGGGGGGTTGCGCGAGGAATGTGCCAAGTATGTCGGCGAAGGGAAGAAGGTGTTTTTGAAGTGAGCCGCAGCGGGAAGGGTGGGACATCGGGTAGAATCCAGGTGGGATCTTTTGTTGTTGCGGTTACTGTGCCAAGGAGGTTTGACCATGACGAGTGTGACGCTCGAAGAAGCTCAGCAGCGACTTTCGGAACTGCTCGCCGGCGCGAGAAACGATCAGGTGATCGAAATTGTGGCCCCCGACGGCCACGCATTTCGTGTGGTGCCCGTTGGGCGGCGTCCGCCTGGGGATCCGACAGCCGATTCTGCTTGGCCCGGTTACCCAAAGGCTGGCAGTTGCCGTGGGATGATTTGGATGGCTGACGATTTCGATGCGCCGCTGGAAGACCTGGCGGAGTACATGGCATGAAGCTTCTTTTGGACACCCACACGCTGCTTTGGTTTCTCGCGGACGCCCCCAACCTGAGCACGGTCGCCAGGACGACGCTAGAAGATTCCGCCCATGAACGCTGGCTGTCTCCGATCAGCCTGCTTGAGATCGCCCTGAAGGTGCGCATCAGAAAATTGACGTTGGCCGCGCCATTCGGGACGATGTTTCCGGCACAATTGCAGGCAAACCACGTACGTTTGCTGCCCATCGAAGCTCATCACGCGGCCGCCGTCGCGGCCATGCCCTTGCACCATCGCGACCCGTTTGACCACCTGATTATTGCGCAGGCAATCGCAGAAGGCATGACGCTGGTCTCCGCGGATGCAGCGTTTGATGCCTACGGCGCGAATCGTCTCTGGTGAGAGTTGCGCTGCCCGCAAGTCAGCCGAAGAAACGGACCATGGATCAAACCACTCGCAACAAACTACAGCGTGCCACGCAAGACGCTCGACGGCTGCTCGAACGGGAGTTCGCCGAGCAGTTGGAGGGTACGTTTGACATCTTGCCGGACGGCACGCTGCTGCCAGAGCCGGGCGGGCATCTGGACGAGTACCAGGGACTGGTCCGGGCCGAGCTGGTCGACGCGGTTCAACATCGGATCGCGGGTGGCAAGCAGCCGGCCGAGGCGGTAGACGACTACACCCGTGAGGCCGCCTTCACTTGCCTGAACCGCTTTGTGGCAATGAAGATGCTCGAAGCCCGTGGGCTGGTCCAGCAATGCGTCTCGAAGGGCGACGAGTCGGCCGGGTTCAAGGAATTCACCGGCCTGGCGCCCGGGCTGGCCGACTTGCCAGACAAGGGCTATCGGCTGTACCTGGAATCGCTGCTGGACGAGTTGAGCATCGAAGTCAAGGTCCTGTTCGACCGTCGCGATGCGGCGTCGCTGCTGTGGCCGCGCCAGGCGGCCCTCACCGGACTACTGGCAATTTGGAATGCCGAGGAGTTGGCGGGCGTGTGGGGCGCGGATGAGACGATCGGCTGGGTGTACCAGTACTTCAATCGGCAGGAAGAGCGGCGGCAGATGCGGGACGAGTCGCAGGCTCCGCGCAACAGCCGCGAACTGGCCGTGCGCAACCAGTTCTTCACACCGCGCTACGTCGTCCAGTTCCTCACCGACAACACGCTCGGCCGCATCTGGTACGAGATGCGCAAAGGCCAGACGCGGCTGGTCGAGCAATGCGAATACCTGGTGCGGCGTCCGACGGAGATTCTCCTCGACGAAGGAGTCAGTTGCCCGTCGTCCGTTGTCAGTTGCGGGGATTCCAACGCCACGGCCCACGAACCACTGACCACGGACAACGGACCACGGACCACCGACAACGAACCACTGACCACGGACAACGGACCACGGACATTCACCCAGCCCGTCCACATCCCGCATCGGGCACAGAAGGACCCGCGCGACCTGAAGATTCTGGACCCTGCCTGCGGCTCCGGCCATTTCCTCCTGTACTGCTTCGACCTGCTACTGACGATCTACGAGGAAGCGTGGACCGGATCGCAGGAGCATCCGGGATCCCGGCCGGTTGTCGATCCAGAGAGTATTCGTCTGCGGGACAAGGTCCAGTTGAGCAGCCTGCGTCAGGAGTACCCGGAACTGGAGCAACTGCGGGCTGCGTTGCCCGCCCTAATCCTCCGCCACAACCTGCACGGCATCGACATCGACCGGCGTTGCGTCCAGATCGCAGCCTTCGCGCTGTGGATGCGGGCCCAGCGCGCGTGGCAAGACGCCGGGATCGCCGCCGCGGCTCGGCCGCGGGTCACGACAATTCGCGTGGCCTGCGCTGAGCCGATGCCGGGCGAGGAATCGCTGTTGCAGGAGTTCCTGGACAAGCAGCTATCGGCGACGCCCGAAGACCGCCTACTGGGCCAGTTGGTGCGCCGTGTGTTCGACGCCATGAAGCTCGCTGGCGAGGCAGGTTCGCTGCTGAAGATCGAGGAGGAGATCGCGGGCACCGTCGCCGAGGCGAAGAAGGCAAATCTGGCCGTGCCACAACTCGAACAGCGCCAGCTTTTCGATGCACGCCCGACACTGCCGAAACAGCAGCAACTCGGCTTCGAGGTCTTCGACGTTACGGACGAGGCATTCTGGGAGCAGGCGGAAAAGCGGGTTTACACTGCCTTGCAGGACTACGCCGAACAGGCCGAACGCGAAGGCGGCTTCCAACGTCGCCTATTCGCTCACGACGCCGCAGACGGCTTCGCGTTTATCGACGTCTGCCGACAACGGTACGACGTAGCGCTCATGAATCCGCCGTTTGGCGCATGCAGTTCGGTGGCCAAGCAGGACTTCGAGAGGAGCTATCCACGCACCAAGAACGACCTGTACGCCGCCTTCGTCGAACGGGGCTTGGCGCTGCTTGGCCAGCGTGGGATGTTGGGCGCCATCACGTCGCGCACGGGCTTCTTCCTGTCATCTTTTCAGCGATGGCGCGAGGAGATCCTGCTGCAAGAGGCCAAGCCGACGGTCTTCGCCGATCTGGGCTACGGGGTGCTAGACACCGCGATGGTCGAGACAGCGGCCTATTGCCTGGAGGTGGTGAAGTGATTCGTGCTCTGTCGATCGCAGGTTCCCGCCCCGGCCGGGCTTGTCCCGGTCGAGCGCTGTTTGGGGACCAGATGGACTCCTTGGCGGGGCGGAGCGTCACCACGGAGCTTGCCTCCGTGGAACGGTGTTTGGGATCGTCAGGCCGGTGCGAGGAAACAGCGCTCCACGGGGACGAGCCCCGGTGGTGGCGGGAGGACGCGGGGCGGGGAATGCGCGGGCTGGTTTCCAAACAACGCTCCACGGGGACGAGCCCCGGTGGTGGCGGGAAGGCGCGGGGCGGCGAAGCGCGAGCTGGTTTCCAAACAACGCTCCACGGGGACGAGCCCCGGTGGTGGCGGGAAGGCGCGGGGCGGGGAATGCGCGGGCTGGTTTCCAAACAGGGCGTCCACGGGGACAAGCCCCGGTGGTGGCCACCGCCGCGAGCACGGGGGGGTTCCGTCGGTAGGCACGCCGATTAGTGCAGAACCACGTAACCTATGGGTGAACGGCAAGATGGGGTAACGATGACGATATTTTTCCGTTTGCTGGACTGCCAGGATAAAGCCGCGGCGCTGCTCGAACAGATCCGCTCGCCCGATGACGCGCGGGGCCGGCGACGATTTGATGTGGACCCGGCGGACTTTGCCCGCGTGCCACGCTCGCCCTTTGCCTACTGGGTGAGCGAGCGAATGCGGCGGCTGTTCAGTGAGCTGCCGCCTTTTGAGAGCGATGGGCGAGCCGCCAAACTGGGGCTGAAGACGGATGACGACTTCCGATTTGTGCGACTGTGGGTTGAATCTAGCGATTGCGGTCCGACTTGGGTTCCGCTCCTGAGGGGAGGTGTGTCGTCTCCGTTCTATTCGGATGTTATTTGTCTTCTGAATTGGCGCGATTCAGGATCGGAAATGAAAAGCCTTGCGACTGCGCGATGGGGAAACGTCGGCAAGAGGATATTTAACGAGACCTTCTACTTTCGATCCGGGCTCACTTGGCCGCTCCGAGGGATCCGATTTTCGTCCCAGGCTGCTCCGGCTGGTTGCATCTTCAGCGTCGCAGGAAAGATGGCATTTGTGCCGGACGACACGCCGATGTCCTGGCTGGCGATCTTCAATTCAGAACCTTTTGATCGGTTCATTGCGTTCTTCGCAGGCAAGGTCGGGGGCGTTCAGTACGAGGCGGGCCTGATCCAACGTGTCCCTGTCCCACGTCTTGCTCCCGCCGAACAAGCCACGCTTGCCTTGTTGGCCCGGCGAGCCTGGTCATTGAAACGCTCAATGGACACAAGCAATGAAACTTCACACGCTTTT
>JAPLNJ010000679.1 GCA_026692885.1 Planctomycetota bacterium
CGATTCTGCACTACGCCGCAGCGCCATCCCCCATCCCGCCTCCGCCGAGCTTGCTCGGTGGAGCGAATGATTCTGCACTACCCCGCCTCGCCCTCGTCGCTCTCTTCCTCGCTGGCTTCCGTCTCTTCCTCGCTCACCGCCTGCTCGTCGTCTGGGAACAAGGTGTGTTCCCTGGTCACGCGGTCGAGGAGTTGTTGTCGCAGCGGGACCTGTTCGGGGTGCGCGGCTTCGTAGGCGGCTCGGCACTCTGGTTCGTCCGGAGCCAGCAGATGGAAGTCAGCCGCCTGTTTCTCGATGATCCGGCGTTCCAGATCCCAGCACTTGTCGGGCACCCGTGACCAAAACCCAGACTCCAGAATCCGCAACTGGGCCTGCGCCTTCTTCTGTTTGCGCCGCCGGCGCAGAGCTTCCTTCTCGATCGCTTCCAGCGCCTCCTCGGCGTGATCTCGCAGATAGGGCACGCGATGATCCGCGTGACCTCCGCCGTCGCGATAGGATGCCTCTTCGATCCTGAAGTCGGGACCGATCTCGTGTTGCAGGCGCAGCTCCCAAGCCCAGGCCCGTGCAGGATGGTATTTCCAGAAGCACCCGTGAGCCACGCCCAGCGACGGGTCCTGCTGGCACTTCGCATCCACGCGAGTCGGCCAGTAGCGCATGGCAAGGTGCGACCAGTCGTAATCCTTCTTGCCTTCGGCGTTGGCCAGCTCCTTCCACCACTTCTTCGGGTCTTTCCACTGCGGCGTGAGCAACGGCCACAGTGCGGCGCTGTTGATCATCACGCCATCGTCCAAGTCGGGCACGTACCGCGCGTCCGCCTCGCGCGGCAGGCACTTGCCGTCGACCGGCGGTGGCCCCTTCTCGGCACACTGCTCGACCGCGGCGACGAACTCGGCCAGTTCGTCGCGCCACTTCTGTGCCTTGGGCAACCGCTTCTCAGCCTCGCGAGCAGCTTTCTTATCCGCACCGTCACGGGCCGCACGGATGTCGCCCAACTCGCCTTCGAGCCGGGCGAGCGTCGGCTTCAGGTGGTCAGCCAGTAACACACGCAGCGTGCTTTCGGACCAGCGGTGGATGTTCACCCAGGCGACGAACGTCCTCTTCTCGGATGACAGCGGCAAATGAATCGGCCGATTCTCGTACATCTTGCGATGCACATTCTCGAAGAACGCAGTCCGTAGATAATCTCGCAGATCGCTCTTGGCGTCGATGGCTGGGCCGTACATGCCCCATGCTTCCACCAGAGGTCCAGCGGCCGGATGCCCCAAACTATCGCGGAGATTGCTGCCATCCAGCGTCCCGTCGAGGAACAGGATTCCGGCGGGCAACGCGTGCGACAGTTGAGTCTTCGCCGAGTCGAGGATTCCATCTCCATTTGGTTCGAAGCGACCGAGCGCCACGCCAAGAACGAAGCTGACGTGATCGGTCGGCGGTTCGGCATCGTACCGCGGTTCGTATGGGGGCAGCGGCGCACCGTCGGCACGATCTACGGCCGCCTGCGCCCACTTCTGTGCACTACACCAAGGGGATGGGCCGGGATGACGAAATTCCACCGAAGTTTCGCGGCCGAATTCGTGCTCTGAAAAGGCAGAGTTGATGACGCTGAAGATCCTCTCGGAACCAACAACTGTGAAGAGTGGGAGACGGTTTACATCTCCTGCTTCAAAGTGAATGCCGGGATTGAGCGACTGCAGGATTCCTCGTGCGATGCTGGAATTCATCGCACATAATGCCATCGACACGTTCGTGGGAAAGGTCGAGGTGCCCATGTTGGTGAAGACACCTCGTTCACGATGGGCAAGAGCTTCGAATGTGTTTCCGATGTGACAGAATGTGATTCCACGTTTGAAGAAGTACTTCTCACTGGCGAGGGCGCCGTTACCTTGGCCGCTTGACTGTTTCAGGACCCTGATGGAAAGACCATCGTCAGCCCAGCTGATCAACGAAGAAACGGGCTCGATCCATCGCCTACCCTGACTTCCATTGATACAGGGAACCCACCGTAACTGCTTCCAAGCATCGTTCTGCCTGAACGAGTCTTCCCTCCGGACCTCCCAGGGAAATCGCAGAAACCGGGAATTGTCGCTTGTTGATTGCGCGGCACGAGCGGGACTAACTTGACCCAAGGTTGGATACTTAACGAATAAATCGAACTGCGTCTTGCCCCACCAATAGACAACGGGCCAGTCGGGCACCGGCTTCAGGTCTTGCGCCTCGAATCGGTATCGACCAATGTGGCATGAAATTGCTGCCCGTTTCCTCAGGGTTCGCTCGTTGTCACGTGTCCGATCATCCAGCGGAGTTGGTTGGAGGCATACGGTCGCAGCTGTCGAGGGGCGGGCTTGGCGTAGGATACTCACCACAACCGCTACACGCTCATCCGGGATCTCTTCAAAAGCACCGCGGTCAAAGTCGCCCAGCGATCGGAGGTCGTAGGTTTCCAGGAGCCAAATCCTCAGGTCGCTGTACTGCTTGATGAACATCCAGCTGCGCATCGTGAGCAGGCCGGAAGTACCACCCTGTCGAACGAGCTGCAGCCCACGTTCGAGGAACGCCGCATACAGATCCGCCTTGCCACGCGGATAGTGCTGCTTCACGTACCCAGCATCCTGCATCTTCGACGTGCCCTGGTACGGCGGGTTGCCGACGACCAGATCGTACGTTCCTTCGCGTACCATCCGCACGAACCGCACGCCCGCTGCAAGCTGCTCACCTCGCAGCCGCAAGCCGAGATCGTCGCCGCCTGTGTGTTTCGCCAGGAAGGCTTCCAGCCGATCCAATACACTCACGCGAACCTCGTCGCGGTCGAAGCGGAGTTCCTGCTGACGCGGTGCCAGTTCTTCAAACAGGAGCTTTTGCTTCGCGTCGCCTGCCCGCCGCAACTGCTCTTCGTGCTGACGGATCGCGTCGTCGACCGCCGCATTGACCTTCAGCAGGCTACCCAGGTGGTCGGCACCTTTTAGCGAGTGGACGACGGTGTCGGTCAGGTCGGGCGGAATCCCCGTCTCGCGCTGCACCTCGCGGCGCAACTCGACCAGCGCTGGGTCGTCGTCCGGCAGGCTCGCCAACCGCAGATTCGAGGCGACCAGATTGAACCGACTGGGCCGGGCATCGGCGCATGTCTGCTGGGCCTTCAGCCACAGCGCGGCTGCCGCGATCTGGACGGCGCGCGGGTCCAGATCGATGCCGTGAAGGTTGTGCTCCAGGATGCGTTCGACGATGGCGCGGTCGGTCCAGTCGTCCTGCCCCTCACCCCCGACCCCTCTCCCCGGAGTACCGGGGCGAGGGGAGTGATCGGGGGCGGCTCCCTCCAGAGTACCGGGGCGAGGGGAGGAAGAGGCTCGATGTCGCGATTCTTCGCGGTACAGGGCTACCAACAGATCGAACGCGACCATCAGGAAGTGGCCGGAACCAACGGCGGGGTCGAGGATCTTCAGATCACGCACGGAGACCGGGGCGTGCGTCACGGCGTCTTCGGGGATGGGTTGCGGAACGTAGTAGGCCCAGCGGTGCTCTGCATCCGTGCGCAGCGGCATCAACTCGGTCAGCGACACCTCGCCGCGATCGCGTTTACCGCGCCATTCCGCCCGCCGTTCTTCAAGTCCGGCCAGCGTGCCGTCGGCCTCGACCTCCGGTGTCCAGCCGTGCTTTTTGCACATGGCCAGCCACATCGGGCCGAGACTGTTCTGCAGCAGCCAGTCGACTATGTACCGCTCGGTGAACATCTGCGTCTTGCTTGCGATCTCATGCGGCTCGACCTTCCCGCCTGCGTTCAGCTTTGCATCGAGAGCTTCACGCTCCGGGTCGTTCCAATACTGGTAGACCCAGCCCAGCGTCATGTCATCGGTCCAGCAGGTTTCGAGGTCCGGGTTGTCCAGCGACTCGACTACGTGCCGCAGAGTGGCAGTGGGAAGCGGAACCAGGTCGGCCACGCCCGCCGGTCCATACAACCCGGGCAGGTCGGTGGCCAAGTCCTCGAACACCAACTGCAAGAGAAATGCGAAACCCTCGGTTTCATCACCGCGGATCAGTCCAGAGGCCAGCTCACGAAGTGTCTTGTAGGCCGGACTCTCCCAGCCACCGGTGACGATTTTGGGTGACCGCAGTCCAGCCGCCTCCATCAGCCGCAGGATGACCAGCCGGTTCAGCAGCGTGTAGGCCGCCTGTTTTTCGACCTCGCCGCGGAAATCGTCGGCCGTGCGGCGTTTCTCGCTGCCGGCCTGCGCCCGGACCTGCTCGCCGATCCACGTTTCCAACCGCCGGCGTTGGACCGTCGCCGCCTCCGGCAACTCGGCTTCCCCCGCCGGCACGGACAGCCGATAGGTTGCCTCCGTGGCGGCGTGCAGGTCGTCGAGGAGCCGCGCGCGCAGACCGCGGATCATCGTCGAGAGGAACCGTTTGGCGTCGGAGGTCATGGTCATGGATTGTTACTCGGACGTCTGCCGCCGCTCCGCGGCAGGGTGAAGAACAGGGATCGCTTGTAGTGCAAAATCAGGGGTTCCACCGAGCAAGCTCGGCGGGGACCGGGCCGGCACCGCGTGTGGCGGTGCCGGTTTCGTAGTGCAAAATCAGGGGTTCCACCGAGCAAGCTCGG
>JAPLNJ010000680.1 GCA_026692885.1 Planctomycetota bacterium
GGACGCAACCTGACAAGGGATATCCGGGCCGACGGTGCGCCAAAGCTGCATCGGGCCCCGGGTGGGGAGACCCACCCGGGGCCAGTTCTTTTCCCGGCTTTGGACACCGTCGTCATGCCTCAAAAAATCCGCGATCCAGCCCTCGCGAAAACCGGCCCCCGGACCCGCCAAACTGGCCCCCGCTCAATCCGCCGCCGACAAATTTAACTACGGACGTGGATCGAAGTCACTGGTATGGCACGTCTAGCGGCCAAGAAGTCTATACAGGGTTTCATTATTCCGAGATTGTCGGCGGCAGCCGACCTTCATGCGGAATTCCGATTGGGTTCGGCGGAACCAGTGCCAGTTACTATTTGACAGGGCAGAGTTCGGATCCGCAATGGCCAAACGTCATGCTGGCGAACACCCAATCCGTGTGGTCGGCAACCGCGGGCGATAGCGTAAACATCCAATACTGGGCCAACGACAGAGACGTTACTAACGGAAATACGACCCTGACCTTCGGTACGGACAACGATCAGAATCCCTACAATGGAGTTTTGGCAACGCTTCCAAGTGCTGGTGTGGAGAGTGTCAGCACGACCACCGGCAATGGGCAGCCGCACGTCTATTCATGGAGACCCAACACTAGTGACGATGAGCATTACTTCTATGCCAAAATCACCGACGCCGAAATCAACGGCGCCACGCGTACCCGGTATTACTACCTACCCAAGCCATTTACCATCACTGCGCCCCCACCGAACACCGTTGCTCCAACCGCAAGCATCCCTTCACCTCCTCCCAATCCAGCAAGCGGCACTGTCTCGGTAGCCGCAACTGCGACGGCTGCGAATGGCCAGGCGATTTCAAGAGTCGCGTTTCTCCTCGACGGCAATGTTGCCTTTACCGATTACTCGGCTCCATACTTATGGAACTGGGATACAGCACAGACGGTGAACGGCGCGCACAAAATTCAGGTGACTGCCTACGACACATCGGGCCTATCTGGAAACAGTGCTCCGGTGACCGTGACCATTAACAATGGGGGCGACATACGGCCGCCGGTCATCTCCCATTTGAGCGCCACGACCTCCTCGGCCACGGCCGTGTTTACGTGGAACACGGACGAACCTGCCACTGCTCAAGTGGAATACGGCACATCGCCTACGCCGCCCAATTCCGGTTATTCCCCGCCAAATCTCAGCCTGCTTACAACTCACTCCATTACTCTGACGAATCTCTCTCCCGGAACCACGTACTACGGCCGCGTGTTCGACCGCGATGCGGCAAGCAATCTCGCCTACTCCGGCAACATCGCCTTCGTCACCAGTTCGACGGCCAACACCGCGCCACAGATCACGCTCGGGCAACCCGCGGCCGGCGCGGTATGGGCTGCCAACACACTGCAAACAATCACTTGGAGTGCTTTTGATGACGTCGCGGTGACCGGAATCAGCCTCTACTACTCAACTGATTATGGCGCTCACTGGAACCTGATTGCCGGCAACGTCGCCAACACAGGCCGTTATGTGTGGACAGTCTCAAACATCAATTCCACAACGGTTCGTATCCGAGCTGTCGCATTTGACGGCGCCGGTGCCAGCGGAGAGGACACAGGTAGCGGCGATTTCACAGTTACTCCGTCCAATCCGGTTCCTGCAACGCCAATTTTGGACACTATTGTACCGGATAGAGCTGCGTATACTGTTTCCTGGAGCACGGTGGCAGGAGCAACGTATATCCTCGAAGAAGACACGTCAGCGGCGTTCACCAACCCCGTTCGTTACAGCTTGTGCGCGACGTCGCGATTCTTTTACAACAGGCTTCCAGGAACATATTACTGCCGGGTCAGCGCCACCAACGTTTATGGCCAGAGCAATCCTAGCTCCCCACAAGCCGTAACCCTTAATTACGATCTAGGACCGGGGACAATTGGCGCGTTAACCCCGGCCGATGGTGCGACGGCACAACCTCTTGCGGTGACATTGAATTGGTCGGTCTCAAATCCTGGCGGGCACGCTCTGCGGTTCACGATTTACGTTGCCATGGGGGACACCGATTCGTACTTCCCGGTCAATGTTCGCGCATCGGATCAGACTTCAACTTCGCTTGCCGTTACGAACCTCCCGTATAATACGACAATCTCCTGGGGCGTCCGCGCCACCGACGCCAGTGGCTTAGTAACTTGGAGCCCGATGTTCCACTTCGAGACCGTCGCGGATGCGACGCCACCCACCGGCAGCATCTCGATCAACAACGGGGCGATCAACACCGATACCTATGCCGTGACGCTCTTCCCCAATGCCACGGATGTAGAGTCAGGTGTTCAAGCGGCGAGGTTCATTAGTGACGGGAATTCGTGGACTCTTTGGAATTATCTGGCCCCCCAGGTAGCGTGGAATCTCGCCGACAACAGGTACGGCGGACGCACCGGCCTGTCGGCTGACACGGTCTACGCCCAGTTCATGGACGCCCAGGGCAACGTTTCGGCGGTTTCTACCGCCACGATCAATAAGGTAGCCGCGAAGCCGGGCAACATCATACTCAACGGCCGGATTTTTGCGACCATCCAAGAGGCAATCAACGCTGCCCAACCCGGCGATACCGTCTACCTGACGGAAGGGACTTATTCTGTGACAGGCAATACAAGCGCCCTGCGTCCCTGGGATGCAAACAGAATGGTCGGTATTGTGATGCGGCGTGGTGTGACGCTGCGCGGTGCCGGGGCCGACAAGACAACCATCAGCTTCGATCAAAGTTACTACGGCATAGTGGACAGCGATAATGCGGTGATCGAGGGCCTCACGCTGGTCAATCCAAGCTTCCCTGGCAGCATGCCGGGCGTGGTCCTCCTGGAATCCAATTCATCCGTGGTTCGCAATTGCCTTGTCCGTGGTGGTTCGTATACGGGCATTTATGTGGGAAACAACACAGGACACCAAGCGAGTAACAGCCTGGTAGCAAACAATACCATCCTGAATAATGGCGGCCCAGGGATTCAAGTTGCATCCGATGCGTCCAACGTGTTCCTCTTTAACAACACAATTGCGTATAACAGGAACGGTATCTTTTGTCGTGTTAGTTCTGTTTCGATCATTAACAATGTTGTCGCCTTCAATGAGGCAAATATAGCCGTATGGGCCGTACCCATCATCCGCTACAATGATGTTTACCTGCTGACGGGAGAGAACTACAGCGGCATTGCTGACCAGACTGGAATCAATGGCAATATCTCGGTTGATCCTCGCTTCAACAATGCTAGTGCCGGCGATTACCATCTCGCCAGCGACTCCCCTTGCATTGATTCTGGAACTTATGTTGGAATTCGTTATGCGGGCGCCCCGAGCCTTGGCGCATTTGAAACCAACGCTAGGGGCACTGTAAAGGTCACGTCCAATCGAAGCGATGCGTCCTTCACCATTGTTGGGCCGGAGGGGACCTATTCCGGCAGCGGGACAAGTTGGTCATGGCCGGTTTGCCGCTCGGCATCTACACCGTGACTTTCAAGCCGTTGGCCAATGTGTACATGCCGGCTTACCAAGCCCAGGCCCTCTATGCGGACCAGACACTCCAATTCAACGGCAGCTATGTCCCCGATACGGTGCCGCCGACCGGCATGGTGGTGATCGATAATTCGGAATACGCCAGCGTTAGGTCGATCGTCGGTCTTACGCTCGATTTCACCGATGAAGTTGCCGGCATGGATGGTGCGCAAATGAAGTTCAGCAATGACGGCGCCACCTGGTCAACGGCGGAACCCTACGCGACGGTCAAGGCCGAATGGGATTTGACTGCTTTCGGGGGCGAGCCGACCCCCGGTGTCAAGACTGTTTACGCGATGGTCGCGGACGCCTTTGGCAATTGGGGGACGTATACTGCGAGCATTCTCTATGTGCCATTTCGGCAAATCCTTGAAGTTCCGATGCAGTATTCCACCATTCAGGCAGCCCTTGATGCGGCGCTGCCCGGCGACATTGTCCATGTCGGGCCAGGTACATATTCCGGCGATCTAACCCTGAGGGATGGCGTGACGCTCCAAGGGGCGGGATCGAATTTGACATTTCTGCAAGGCTTTGCCTACATTCATACCGCCGCGAACACCGAAATCCACGGTTTTTGCCTGACAAATGTGGAAATTATTGCCTCGGCTGGACCGACAATCATTTGCAACAACTCGTTTCAGATTTCGGTTGCCTCGCGTTGGGGTGTAGAGGCAGGTTCGGGTGCTCAAGTCTTCGTGCGGAACAACCTGTTCACGGGTAGCGGTATTATTGTGCAGTCTTCCACCTCACTCACTGCTGAAAACAACACCTTCGTTAACAGTACTTTGTATCCTGCTGTATTCCTGAACCACTCCGCACCCGGCACAAAGGTAATCCTGCGCGACAATATCTTTGCCTTTAATCGTTCTGGGGTTGTCGAATGCAGTCCAACGGACAAAGCACGCCAGCATGTATTCACCTCGTTTAACACGTTTTGGAACAACACATACGGCAATTTTGGGGAATCCGAAACCACCTGGACCCCGACCAATCTCGGCCAAGGAATGAGCAGCGGTGATGTCAACGCTGACCCGCTATTTGTCGATCGCACGCACGACAATTTTCAGACGCAGACCACCTCTCCCGTGGTCAACAGCGGGGACCCGGACCCGCGGTTCAACGACCCCAACGGTACACGGGATGACCGGGGGGCGTTCGGCGGTCCTGGAGCGACGTTCGCACCTGTGGCGGCCTTCAATGCGCTTCCGAGCACGGGAAGCGTAGGCAGTATATTCACCTTTGACGCGAGCAAATCGTTCGATCCTACAGGCGGTGGAGTGTTGGCACGTTGGGATTTCAACGGTGATGGAGTGTGGGATACGCCCTTCTCGCCGTTGTTAGTCGTATCGCAGCGAATGGACACAATCGGGACATTTGCGGTCAAGCTGGAGGTTCAGAACCAATATTGCGCGCAGACTGATATTACAGGGCAGATCGTGGTGCAAAATCAGAATCCCGATGCGCCGCGGTCGCCCTCGGTGGCGGATGGCGGCGTTACCGTGGCATCGAATACCATTCTGAGTTGGAAAGGAGGGGATCCCGATCCCCTTGATACTGTTTCCTACGACGTGTATTTTGGCAGCACCGCACAGCCACCGCTTGTTTCGACCGACCAGCCAGACACGGTATTCACAACACAGTCACTAGCGCCAGGGGTTTATTACTATTGGCGCGTCGTGTCGCGCGACAACCATGGCGCAGTAACACCGGGTCCTCTATGGAGTTTTCTGACAGTGCAGGCGTTGGTGGTGTCGACGGCGACGTTGTCGGTGGCCGAAGGGGGGACGAACACGTTCACGGTGAAGCTGGCGGCGCAGCCGACGAGCGACGTCACGGTGAGCGTGGCCCGTCAGAGCGGGGACGCGGACCTGACGGTCAGCGGCGGGGCCTCGCTGACGTTCACCAGCACGAACTGGAACGCGACGCAGACGGTGACGTTGGCCGCGGCCGAAGACGCGGATGCGGCCAACGGGTCGGCGACGATCACGGTGGCCTCGGCGGGCCTGACCAGCGTGAACGTGACGGCCAACGAAGCGGACAACGACGTGGCTGGCGTCACGGTCAGTCCGACCTCGGGTCTGGTGACCACGGAGGCGGGCGGGACGACCACCTTCACGGTGACGCTGACCAGCCAGCCCAGCGGGAATGTGACGATCCCGCTGAGTTCCAGCGACCCGACGGAGGGCACGGTGCCGGCGAGCGTGGTGATCTCGCCGACGCAGTGGCAAACGGGCGTGCAGGTGACGGTGACGGGGGTGGACGATCCGATCATCGACGGGAACGTGGCCTACACGATCGTGACGGGCGCCGCCAGCGGCGCGGACGCGAACTACAACGGCCTGAACGCGGCGGACGTATCGGTCACTAAC
>JAPLNJ010000681.1 GCA_026692885.1 Planctomycetota bacterium
ACGTGACGGGTCCAGCGAACGAGATTGGTCAGACGCTGACGATCACGGCGGTGGGCAACGCAGTGGGCGGGGTGGTGGCGCTCAACGGGACGAACGTGGAATTCACGCCGACGGAGGACTTTAACGGGCCGGCCAGCTTCGTGTACACGCTACAGGACAACGGCACGACCAACGGGGTGAACGCTTTCTTGACTGGTACGGCGACGGTCAGCTTTACGGTCACGGAAGTGAACGACGCGCCGGTGCAGACGGGAACGCCACCAAGTGCGATCAGCGTGCCTGAGAATAGCGTCAATAGCAGTGCGGTGACGCTAGGGATGAGTGGCTTGGGGTATGGTCCAGGGGGCGGATCGGACGAGTCGGGTCAGGCTTTGATCTACCAGGTGACGAGGATTCCGTCGTTCATCGCGGTGTGGAACGCTGGGACGCAAGTGAATGTCAACGATACCCTGAGCCTGACGGCCCTGCGAGGATTGACATACACGACGAAACCGGACGCCAATGGAAGCGACACCTTGACCTGGACAGTGATCGATGACGGGACCACGAACGAGACGGCCGATTCGCAGACACTGACCGAGAACCTGCCGATCACAGTCACGGCGAGACTCCATCCGTGGCAAAACACGGGGGATGTCTACGATGTCGACGACGACAGCAATGTGACACCGACGGATGTACTCTTGGTCATCTATTACATCGACAGCTACGGTTCGGGGCCGATTTCCGCGTCTGTCGGCCAGCCGCGATTCGTCGACGTCAATGGAGATGACTTCGTGACTGCTCTCGACGTCCTGTTGGTCATCAACTACATCAATCTTAATTCCTCCGCAGGGAACGGTGGTGAGGGGGAAGCCGTGTCGGCCGTACTGGTCGGCAGTCCGTCGCCCCTCCCAGCTTCTGAACAGCCGAACGACGATTTCGGCATCTACGCTCTTGCCCCTCACCCCGCGACTCTCACCGGCGTACCAGGGCGAGGGAGTTATGTTGCCGCGATATCTGACGTCGTGGGGCAGCTGGCGTACCGGGTAGGCGTGGCGGATTACGAACCCATGTCGGCGGTAGTCCACGGGCCAACTGCCCCTCCGCTGGTTTCCGCGTCGGCGGGTGTTCCGCGAATCCCGCAAGGGAGGCTGCTCGACGACGGCATCCGTTCGCACCGCTACGAGGAACTTGAGGCGTTGTTCGATCTTCTCGCCCAGGACGTGGCTGGTAGTCGGGCACACATCTGAGCCACACGTCCCGCTCGGCAAGCAGGAGCAATGGCCCCTTCCAATAGCCTTGCGGCACCGCGGTGATACCTATCTTCCGCACTTCTCGTGTTCAATTATTCCGATTTGCCACCGCCGATGGAATCGTCTGGTTGCACAGAAAAGCGGCAAGGGGCCGCCGAGGAAGACGCCTTGTTGTTTCGTGTGAAACATGGTGGTGCTGAGGATTCTGAACGGGTTACGTTGCCAAATCGCACTAACTCTCTTGGTTAAAACAATAAATAGCCTGAAGATGTATCCCACGAACATTGGAGTATGGGCTGTGATGACGCTTCGTAACCGGCGACCATCGCAATACCTTTCCACGAGCAACGCCCGATGATGCCTGGCGTCGGGGTTCTCGCCAACGAGGTTCCGTCGTTGCCCGCCGTCACTTCACGAGCATTCTTTGCCGCGTTGTCTCTTTTGGGCAAGTGTCCAACGAGAGGAAGCGTCTCTATTTCCCGAAGAGGCCGGGTCCATCCCCTGCGAAGGACAAACGTGGGCCGTTCCCGACAATCGGACGGCGAGGATCTGACAACGGCTGCATCGTGGCTTGCGCGCCAGTCGCAGCCGCGGTCTGGCAGAACCGATTCATTCCCGTGTCGGCTTGTTTCCGAGTGATCTTACCTGGGCGGACAGCAGATGAAGCAGATTCTCCCCAACGGCCCTGATCTCGTCGTTTCCAGCCACCCAGTCCACCGGCTCGAACAGAACGAACTGTACGGCCGTCATCGCCACCCACCGTTGCAGTGTTTCCGGGGGAGCGTCCTTCCATCGGGCAGAGCCGAACGGCGTCGGGTGGCTGTCCCGGAGCAGAGCGTCGATGTCCGCCTGCAAGTCCATGATCTCCAGCAGCTTCCTGCAAACGACGTCTCCGGTTCTCTCGGCATTTCTTCGTACATCTTTCGGCATGTCGAATTGCGGTCTCCTTTGTCCGGATACCGCTAATCTTGCTCCGCACGCCTCCACCACCGCACTGGCCATCGCGGCCAGCGACTCCGGGTCCGCCAGCCGGTGATCATTGCCCAGGACGATCAAGGCCGATTCGTCCAGGCCGCTGTTCCGCAGCAACTCCTGAGTGTCGGTAAACGGCACCACGTCGTCGGCCTGGGAGTGCAGGACGACCGTGCCTGGCTTGACAGTCGTGGCCGTTCCCCAATGTTTCCAGGCCGGGCAGAGCAGAACCAGTGGCGTTGTCCCAACGTCGATGTTCATCGCCACGGCACCTCCGCGGCTGGAACCGACCACGACATCGGGCTGGTGCTGGTCGAACTCGGCCTGGGCGATGCGGACGGCGGCCTCGAAATCCTCGTCGGGCAAGGCCGGATTCAGCACATCGTGCCCCTCATTCTTGAGGTGCGTCGGCTTCACGCCGCCCGGCGTCGAGGTCCAGCCGTGGAGGAAGAGGATTTTGATCGGTCGCCTCAGCGTGTTTGTGGTCGTGCTTCGCGTGCCAACATGATGACCGAAAGCTCCGTCGTTGGTCAAGGAGCCGATGCCGGTCGTCTACAACCCCAGAGTACCCATCGAGACGTTTGACTTCATCACTATCGACGAGTGCCACCGCTCGATCTACAACGTCTGGTGGCAGGTGCTGGAATACTTCGATACCTTCCTGATCGGCCTGACCGCCACGCTTACGCCCCAGGCGGTCGGCTTCTTCAGCGGCAACCTCATCCAAAACTACAGCCACGAGAAGGCCGTCGTCGATGGTGGCCTTGGCCGCGTCCACAAACTGTTTGGCGACCGGCTCGACGGCATCCTGGAGGAACTTAATGACCGGCTGGCCGCATGAGGCGGGGCGAAGACCTGCTAGAATGGCAGCTGGCCGGTGGAAATGGGCTTGTCGGAGACCGACGCGAGCTGGCAAGCGGCAGACTGCACACGCGGGTTGCGGGTTTGGTGTGCGGGGTGTGGTGTGCGGGGTGTGTCGCCTGTTTTCTCCAGGATAACCAATGCGAAACGTAACATGAGCACGATTCATGCGATCTACGAGAACGGCGTCTTTCGGCTGCTGGCACCGGTGGAACTCCCGGAGCAGGGGCAGGTCGAATTTGAGCCGCGTATTGTCGGCACCGAGACGCCGCAACACCATCGGCAGCCGGTCTACGGCATCCTGAGCCAGACATTCGACACGGACCAACCGGACCTCGCCGCACGGCATGACGAGCACCAGCCATGACGAACGGAATTCGCGGCTGGCAGCGTGGCGACCTCCGCCACGTAAAGCGAACGAGGAGTTTCTTCTAGCCCAGGCGTTTACGCCTGGGAACCGGAAGTGTACGGTTGTTTTTCAGCCCCCTTCAGGGGGCTTTTATTCCGGCTTCAGCCCCCATTCGGAGTCCATCCCGTGTCGCACACGTTTCACCCGCTCTATTACCATTTTGCCTGGTCCACATCGCGCCGTGAGCCATTGATCGATCGGAGTTGGCGGCCTCGAATGTTGGAGATTCTGAACGAGGAGGTGAAGACACGCGGAGGGTGGCCCATCCGGCACAATGCCATGCCGGATCACGCCCACCTGCTGGTCAGGCTTAAACCGACGACGACCATCAGCGAGTTCATTGGTGAGGTGAAAGGCGCGACGTCTTTCCGCGTGAATCGAGAGCTCCAGCCGCGGCACAAGCTCTGCTGGCAAGAAGGCTACGGGGTGCTGACTCTGCGCAAGGATGAGCTCGACAAGGTGTCCCGGTATATCGACAATCAGGAAGCCCATCACAGCCAAGGACGGCTGTCGGAGTTGTTGGAGACGTTCGAGACAGAAGAAGACGATTGGCCTGAAGGCATGATCATCGGGGAAGGCCCCTGAAGGGGCCTGGGAAAAAGTCTATTGGGACCAACCTCTCCCAGGCATTTATGCCTGGGACTGTCTTCAGCCAAATGGCGGCGGGCTGAAGCCGAGGCACAAGACCCCTGAAGGGGCCTGGGAAGAGAATGTTGGGGCCAAGCTCCTCCAGGCATAAATGCCTGGGCCAGGGACCGGTCGATCTAACCAGAACGCGAGGTTGGCGGCATGAGGCGAAAGGGAACCTCCGAGAATTCAGTTGATCTAAGTTTGCTGCCAGAACTGCCGGCCAGTTGGGCATGGTGCTTGGCTTCGGGGATCTGCAAGGTCATTGCCAGCGGCAGCACTCCCACTCCAGATAAGATGTACAGTGGAAACGGTGAAATACCCTTTCTAAAGGTGTACAACCTTACGCACGATGGAGCATTGGACTTCTCGATCAAACCGACGTTCATTGACAGAGCTACCCATCAAGGCATCCTCTCCCGGTCAAGGGTTCTTCCCGGTGATGTCTTGATCAATATCGTCGGCCCGCCACTGGGCAAAGTGTCCATCGTCCCATCCGACCATCCTGAATGGAACGTGAACCAAGCGATTGTGCTCTTTCGCCCAGACGATCGTGTGTCGAATAAGTACTTGGCCTTTGCCCTCCTAACCAACTCCGTAATACGGCGGATCACGTCGCGGGCTAAGGCAACAGCAGGTCAGCACAACATCGGGGTAGGCATGTGCCGATCGCTGCTGCCAATTCCGATCGCACCATCGTCAGAACAACGCCGCATCGTCGCCAAGATCGAAGAGCTGTTCTCAGATCTCGACGCTGGGGTGGCGGCGTTGAAGCGAGTGAAGGCGAAGCTGAAGCGGTATAGGGCCGCTGTCCTGAAGGCGGCGGTCGAAGGCCGGCTCACCGAGCAGTGGCGGGCCGCCCACCCGGCCACCGAACTCGCCTCGAAGCTTCTCGAACGCATCCTGACCGAACGCCGCAGCAAGTGGGAGGCGGAGCAACTCAAAGCGTTCGCCCGCGCCGGCAAGAATCCCCCGGCGAACTGGAAGGACAAGTACCGGGAGCCGGCCGGGCCTGATGACAGCAACCTGCCACCACTGTCGGAAGGTTGGTGCTGGGCACGCATGAGGCAGGTTGGTGCCGTTCAGCTTGGACGGCAGCGGTCCCCAAAACATCACACCGGGCCGCATATGCGGCCCTATCTTCGGGTCGCGAATGTGTTCGAGGATCGCATCGACACCACCGACGTGATGCAGATGAATTTCACCCCGGCTGAGTACGAAACGTACAGACTAAAGCCTGGGGATGTTCTCTTGAACGAAGGGCAAAGCCTCGAACTGATTGGCCGCCCTGCGATTTATCGTGACGAAGTCCCTGGGGCGTGCTTCACCAACACGCTGGTGAGGTTCCAAGCCCACGCCGGCATTGACCGTGAATTCGCCCTCGCGGTCTTCCTGACGTACTTGAAGAACGGCCGGTTTCAGAAAATCGCCACAATCACCGTGAATATCGCACATCTTGGAGCAGGGCGATTCGCGGAACTGGAGTTCCCTGTGCCGCCTTTGTGTGAGCAGCGGCAAATTGTCGCCGAAATCAATCGCCAAATATCGTTGCTCAACGCCATCGACGCCACAACCGACGCCAGCCTGCGTCGTGCCGCTCGCCTCCGGCAGAGCATTCTGAAGCGGGCCTTCGAGGGCAAGCTCGTTCCCCAGGACCCGCATGACGAACCGGCCAGCGTGCTGCTGGAGCGGATCAAGACCGCGGCAGCGGCTTCGGATACAATCAAGGCAGACTGCAAGTCGGCGGCGAAACGTCTACGTCGTTTCGCCACTACGACGACCAAGGAGATCGAGCCATGACTACGATGGTGAACACGGTTGTTCTGAAGAGCGAGTACCGCTACGGCCGAAAGGCACCACCCAAGGTGCTGGGCGAGCTGCTGCGTCACATTCCGGGAACGGTGCGACAGGCGATTCGCATGGCGTTCGAGGGGCGGAGCTCCGGTGTCGGCAAACGCCCGCAATGGTTGGAAGCCATGTCAGACATACGGCTCGTGGACTACGGTGGCGACGAGGACACGGTCCTGAGCTTCGAATGCCCGCGTTTCGGGGATGCTGCGCCGGAATTATACGAGCAGAGACGGTTCGGCTGGGCATCCCGCCCGGAACCGGACGACACGGGATTCGATCTGTTGGGCGACGTCTTGACCGATATGGCTGCGAAAAACGCGGACAGCGATCGATATGACCGACCGCTGCTGCGGCAACTCGCACGCTTCCGAACCGGATCCAAGGAGTCCTTTCGCGAAGTGGGCTTCACCGGTGGCCGCTTTTCGATTAGCAGTCCGGCTATTCTGAACGACGCCGTCATCGCAACCGCCAGAAGCCTGTCGGACAACACGCCACCCTCGGAGCCGGTGCGAGTTGTCGGCACCTTGGACATGATCCGAGCCAGCACGCAAGCCTTCGCGTTGAAACTGGATGACGGCCAGGAAGTCCGTGGGGTGATGATCGCAGGTGACGTCGGCGAAAGCAGGCAGTTGCTCGCGACGCGGGTACTGATTCTGGGCAAATCCGTGTACCGCCCCTCCGGTCGCTTGTTGCGTGTGGATACCGAAGGGATTCGTCCCGCTTCCGCTAGCGACCAGTTCTTCTCCCGCATCCCGATACCCGGTCGTCGGAGACTGGATGTAAAGAACATCTTGCGGGAACAGTCTCACAAACGTGGCTTGGCGGCGATCATGGGGAAGTGGCCGGGGGATGAGACGGACGAAGAGATTGCAGCCGCGCTCCAGGAGCTAAGCTAGATGGCTTCGACGGTGGGCTACCTGCTGGACACGAATGTCTTGCTCGAACTGCTGCGGGGCAACGACCTCGGCGAAGCCATCGACGCGAGGTTCGGCCTCCGCTCCTCACTTGGGTCCAGCATGATCTGCGTCGTCACCGTGGGCGAGATGTTGGCACTGGCTCGGAAATTCGGCTGGGGGCCACAGAAGCTCGATAAGCTCCGGGGGATGCTCGATCAGTTGGTGTGGATTGACATCAGCGACCCACGGCTCCTGGACGCGTACGGTGAAATCGACCACTTCAGTGAGACGAAGGGACGCAAGATGGGAAAGAACGACATCTGGATTGCCGCCACGGCCAAGGTCACGGGAATCTTGCTACTCACAACAGACCCGGATTTCGACCATCTCGAAGGGACGTACCTCACTCGCATTTGGATCGACCCCGTCTGCCGGAAGCAGCCGTAGGAGTGAACCGAGACCAAGCATGACCACCGACTCCCAACAAATCGTCACCAAAGCCTGGAATTTCGCCCACGTCCTGCGGGACGACGGCTTGTCGTACATGGCCTACACGGAACAGATCACGTTCCTGCTGTTCCGGAAGATGGCCGACGAACTGACCAAGCCGCCGCACAACCGCAAGCCCATCGTGCCGCCATCGCTGGGCTGGCCGAGCCTGATGAAACTGGACGGCGACGAACTGGAGGTTCACTACCGGCACATCCTGGAAGAGCTGGGCAAGCAACCAGGGATGCTGGGCGAAATCTTCAAGAAGGCCCGGCCGGAGATCCAAAATCCGGCGACATTGAAGCGATTGGTCGTGGACCTGATCGAGCCGGAGAACTGGACCTCGATGAAGGCCGATGTCAAAGGCGACATCTACGAGGGGCTGCTTGCCAAGAGTGCGGCCGAATCGCCCAAGGGTGCCGGTCAGTACTTCACGCCCCGCGAACTGATCAAGGGCCTCGTTGATTGCGTTCAGCCCACTCCGGACGATACCGTTTCTAGAGCAATTCCTGTCGATCGCGGAGGGGTTGAAGGAGTGATCTGAGGGTGGGGGAAACCAAACCAAGACAAAGGAACGGCCAATGGCCCGGAAGAAGCAATCCAGCAATGACATCCTAGCCCAGCTCCTTGCCCGCGAGGTAGCTGCCATCACCGACCACGTAGCCAAGGCACTCGCGGTCATCCAGCAAGCGGGGATCACTCAGGAGAAACGACCATGTCGTCGAATCGCAGGGATTTTCTGAAGGGATCGGTCGCAGCAGCAGCCGTAGGCGGCCTCAGTGCCATCGCCGATCACGGGCGTGCGGCGGAGTCGTCAGGCGAGGAACTCGTCTTCCAGCGACGCGTCACGATCCGCCACGAGGTAGACGTGTTTGTGGCCGGTGGCGGGCCGGCGGGCGTCGCGGCGGCCGTAGCCGCGGCCCGGCAAGGGGCCCGCGTATTCCTCGCGGAACGCAATACCTGTCTGGGCGGCATGGGAACCGCGGGCATGTTGCCGCTGTTCATGCAGTTCACCGATGGTGTCCACATGTTGGCCGGTGGCATCGGGGCCGACATCCAACGGCGGCTCAAGGAGAACGGTGGCACGGGGCCAGGCAGCGACGTGACGATTCGGGCCGAAGTGCTCAAACGGGTGTACGACGATCTGCTCTTGGAAGCGAAAGTCCAGTTCCTGTTCCACGCCCAGCTCATCGCTGTCGAGTCCGACGCGGGTAAGGTCTCGGCGGCCGTCCTGTCGGGCAAGAGCGGGCTATTTGCCGTCAAGGCTCGGGTCTTCCTCGACTGCACCGGCGACGGCGACCTGGCGGCTTGGGCCGGAGCCCCATTCGAGAAGGGCGACGAGCACGGCAACATGATGGCCGGGACTCTATGCAGCCTGTGGGCCGACATCGACTGGTCGGCGGTCAACAAGGGCGGACTGGGCAGCGGAGAGAGCCGCCTGGAAGACGCCTTCCGCGACAAGATCTTCACGCACGAGGACCGGCACCTGCCAGGCATGTTCCGCGTCGGCGAGCACACCGGCGGCGGCAACATCGGGCACACCTTCGGCCTGGACTCGACCGACGAGCGGTCCATCACCCAGGCCCTGCTCGGGGCCCGCAAGTCGCTGGTGGAATACGAACGCTACTACAAGAAGTACCTGAAGGGCTTCGAGCAGATGGAGTTGGTGGCGACCGCTTCGCATGTCGGTGCCCGTGAAAGCCGGCGGATACTGGGCGACTACGTCCTGAATCTGAAGGACTTCGAGTCGCGGGCCGTCTTCCCGGACGAGATCGGCCGTTACAGCTACCCGGTGGACATCCACGCTGCGAAGCCCGACCTGGCCAGCTACG